>JAKJGV010000033.1:11521-20158 GCA_022704185.1 Verrucomicrobiota bacterium | reverse complement strand
TGCGCGTTCATCTTTCGCATATGCACGCGCAACACTTCTTCGATCGCGCCTCCAACCGTTATCCGAGGATTCAGCGACCCGAAGGGATCCTGGAAAACCATCTGCGCCTTCCTTCGGAAGTCCTGAAGGCCCGCGCCCCGAAGCGAGGCGACATCCTTCCCGCAGAACCGGATCGTGCCGGAACACGGCTCCTCCAGCCGCAGGATCGCGCGCCCCAGGGTGCTCTTTCCGCAGCCGCTCTCCCCCACCAATCCCAGCGTCTCCCCATGGCAAACGGACAGACTGACCCCGTCCACCGCGCGGAGCGGGTTCTTCCGGCCCCCGAAATACACGCGGAGATCGCACACTTCAACCAGGGCCTTGTCGCTCATGTTCTCCAGAAGTGGCATCGCACTTCGTGCTCCTCTTCACATTTTTCAACTCCGGGCTCTTCAGTCCGGCAGCGCGCCTGGCACTTGAAGCAACGGGGGTGGAAAGCGCACCCGGCGGGCAGCGAACGCGGGTTCGGCACGGTGCCCTCGATGCCCTTCAACCGTCCCGCGGTACCTTCGATCCGCGGCACGGCATCCAGCAATCCACGGGTATACGGATGCCTCGGGTTCCGAAGCACTCTCTCGGTCGGGCCGGATTCCACGATGCGGCCCGCATACATCACATTGATCCGGTGCGCGACATCCGCGACCAGCCCCAGGTTGTGCGTGATCAGGAGCACCGCCATGCCGAGACGTTGCTGCAGCGAACCCAGCAGTTCCATGATCTGCGCCTGGATGGTCACGTCCAGGGCCGTCGTCGGCTCGTCCGCCACGAGCAGCGCGGGATTGCACGCCAGGGCCATGGCGATCATCGCCCGCTGCTGCATGCCCCCGGAAAGCTGGTGGGGATAGGCGCTCATGCGCTGCTCAGGGTCGGGAAGTCCCACGAGAGTCATGAGGCGCAGGACTTCCTCGCGGCGCGGGGCGTCCGGCCGGTGAAGACGAAGCGCCTCCTCGATCTGGTAGCCCACGGTGAACACCGGGTTCAGCGATTCCGCCGGCTCCTGGAACACGTACGAGATATCGCGTCCGCGGAGTTGACCGAGTTCCTTCTCCCCCATCCGGAGAATATCGCGTCCGCGGAAGAGGATGCGGCCGCCCGCGTAGTGTCCGGGCGGTTGCGGAACCAGTCGCGCCAGCGAGAGGGCTGTGACGCTCTTGCCGCAACCGCTCTCCCCGACAAGCGCGACGGTTTCTCTCTCGCGGATGGAAAAGGACACGCCGTCCACGGCGCGGGCGACTCCGCCGCGCATGAGGAAATGGGTATGGAGGTCTTCCACACTCAGCAGCACGTTGTCGCTTTCGGGAGGCATCCGGTCAGCCACCGACCATCTTGACCGCCTGCTCGCGCGTCGTGGCGATGTGAAGGGTGTTGTGAAGTCCAAGCAAATGGATGATCTGGCCGATCTTCTGGGGGACCTGGCAGAAGACCACCTTGCCGCCGTTGGATTCGCATTCCTTGGAGTACTTGTTGAACAAGGCGAAGCACATGCTGTTCACGTACGTCAGCCCCATGCAATCCACCACCACGCGCGCGCCCTTTGCCGCGCGCGGCTGCAGGGCCTTGGTGAACACGTCGGAATTCGCCGTGTCCAAGGCGCCGCCGAGCTGGACGATGTCCACATCGCCCACGCTCTCCGTCTTCAACTCCAACACGTGCTGCACGAATCATCTCTCCTGATCAACACGCCCATACTACCTCGAAACCAGGGGGCCGGAAAGCGCTTTTGCACGAAATCCCCCTCCGCCGCCGGCGCGTAAAAAACATGCTGGAGCGGAAGTGCGTTTCCGGGTATACATTCACCGAAGCGGTACTTGGCTTGTGGCTTGACGGAAAGGGAGGTGGCGGCGTGACCCAGGAAACCAAGCAGGCGTTGCTCTTCGGATCCATCCTTCTGAACATCGTGCTGGTCGCCGTATTCATCTGGTTTGTAAGCTACTCGAGGTCCACGATGCTGCGCTTCGTGTCCGAGGCTGCGGCCAACCAGATCGACCTGCAGGAACGGATCCTGACCGAACTGTCGTCCGATGATCCCGCCCGGGTCTCCGCCCTGACGAACTCGCTGCACTGGAGTCTGTCAGCGCAGAAGCGGCTGCAGTACAAGATCGACACGAAGGCCTACTGAACCGCGGGCTGTGGCTGCGTCAGGCAGTGAAGGGTCCCGAGGCCGAGCACCAGGTCCACCGCGTGAATCCCCACCACCGGACGGTCCCGGACCAACTCCCCGATGATGCCCAGCGCCACGCGGTCCGCCGGGTCATTGAAGGTCGGCACGAGGACCGCCGCGTTGGAGATGTAGAAGTTGGCGTAACTGGCAGGCAATCGCACCCCCTTGAACCAGACCGGTGAGGGCATCGGAAGCCGCACCACTTCCGGCCGCGACCCGTCTTCCAGGCGAGCGTCACGAAGCCGTTCGAAATTCTCGGCCAACACCTTCCGATTGGGATCGCCACGGTTCTTCTCGCCACACAGAACGAGCGTCCGCGCGTTCACGAAACGGCAGAGGTCGTCCACGTGCCCATGCGTATCGTCCCCGGCAATGCCCCGCCCCAGCCATATCACATTGCGCGCGCCGAGGTACGCGCGCAGCACGCTCTCCAGGTCGGACCGGGTCATGCCGGGATTGCGCGACTGCGTGCGCTGGTCCAGCAGGCATTCCTCGGTCGTGATCAGCGTGCCGCGGCCGTTGACGTCAATCGCGCCGCCTTCGAGCACCACGCGCCGACGCCCGAAACGCGCATCAACCAGCGGCACACGCAACGCCTCGGCCACCCGCTCGGGCACACGCCGGTCCGAGCGCCAGTCGTAGTACTTCGCCCAGGCATTGAAGTGAAAATGAACGATCGCGCGCGCCGCCGGTTTGCGCCGGCGCACGATGAATATCGGGCCGCTGTCGCGCATCCAGCCCCGGTTCGTGGGGATTTTGAAAAAATCCACCCGGGACAGGTCTGCCCCCGCGCTCCGAAGATAGCGCGTTGCGCGGTTTCGCATGGCCGCGTCCTGCACGGCGATGCGGACCTTCTCCGCGGTTGCGAGGCGGCGGACCATTTCCGCGTAGGCCCACTGGACCGCCTCCATCTTGCCCGGCCAGTCGGTGGAATGATGGGGCCACCCCAGCCAGGTCGCCTCGTGGCGCTCCCATTCGGCGGGCATCATGTAGCCGAGTTGCTCCGGCGGCGCGGTATCAATGCTTTTCATCGGCACGCTCCGCGGGACCTTCATCGAGGTATCGCTGCACGATCCCGTCATAGGCGTCCACCCGGCGGTCCCGCAGGAACGGCCATGTTCTCCGGACGTCCTCCATGCGCGCCGGTTCGACGTCGGCATAGATGACGGCCTCCTCGCCGCCCGCTTCGGCCAGGATCACGCCCTGCGGATCCGCGATGAAAGAGGAGCCCCAGAATTCGATGCCCTCCGCGCCGCGCTGGTCCTCGTGCCCCACCCGGTTCACCGCGGCCACATAGATGCCGTTCGCGACCGCATGGCCGCGCTGCACGGTCCGCCACGCCTCGCGCTGCGCCGGCCCGTTGCCCTCTTTCTCGCCGGGAAGCCAGCCGATAGCCGTGGGATAGAACAGGATCTGCGCCCCCTTGAGAGCGGTGATGCGCGCCGCTTCCGGATACCACTGGTCCCAGCAAATCAGGACGCCCAACGTCCCGACCTTCGTGCGGAACGCGCAGAAACCCAGGTCGCCCGGCGTGAAGTAATACTTCTCGTAATAGCCCGGATCGTCCGGAATGTGCATCTTCCGGTACATGCCCGCCGTGCGGCCGTCGGAATCCAGGACCACCACCGTATTGTGATAGAGCCCGGGCGCGCGCCGCTCGAAGAGCGGAACCAGCACCACCACTCCCAGGCGCGCGGCCAGCTCGCGGAAACACTCTGTGGACGGACCCGGCACGGGCTCGGCCAGATCGAAAAACGCCGCGTCCTCGGTCTGGCAGAAATAGCGCGAGCGATAAAGCTCGGGCAGACACACCACCTGCGCGCCCGCGCGAGCCGCCTCTTCCACTTTCTTCGACGCGCGATCGAGATTGGCGGCCGGATCGGACGAGACCGACATCTGGATCAGCGCGACCTTGAAGTTTCCTGCCGTAGATTGCATGGCTGCGACATTAAGGGATGAACTCGCGCATCCTGTCAAGCTGGGCGCCCGCGTTAAAACGCTCCCATTTCCTTAACCCGCATGGCAGTGGCGTGTATGCTCTGGGTACATGATGTCCCCGTGGCGGGGGCGCAAGGGAGGAGTTGCAATGAAGAAAGTGCTTGTTGCGATTGGGATATGCGTCCTGGTAGCCGGCCTGGCTTATGCCGATGCAACCCGGTTGTATCGTCTCTCGGGTTCAACCGTGTCGTACTACGGAGCTCCACGATCGGGACTGCCCAGCACCGGCTATCTGACCATCGAGGAGGGCGGGGCCGCATGGGTGGTCTGGTTCTGGACCGAGGCGGGAAGGAGGTATGTGAATGAACCCATCCAAGTCAACACATGGAATCTCGGGGTCGCTTTCGAGTTGCTCAACGTCGGTGATTGGTTTGCCCGCGACTACTATGTAGAAGACGAACTCGTTGCATCCGGCTTCGCCGAATGGCGACTTACCGGGACATGGCTCAACACGGGACTGCCTCCATGGTCTCTTTCAGGCAACGGCTCAAGTGAATACTGGAATGCGCTGATTGGAGTGGGAATGACAACGGGGCGCGGTTATCACAGCGCGCGCGCCATGGGATACAGATTGCTGACCGGCGAGGCCGATACGGCCGAAGGCGCGGCCATTCAGATCTTCGACCAGTTACTGGCCACGGGATATGCGGAGTTCGACGACGGTTCGGGAAGCGGCATACACATTTGGGACTAACATCTGTCTCCTGGATGGGGATCTTACAGGGGCGGTCCTGATTCAGGGCTGCCCCTGCGCTTTTCAGAATTGCTGATTCAGACCCCCGCCCTCGCCGCCAGTTCCTGCATATAGCGGAGCAGGCCGGAGGAAGCGGGATGATCGAACGGCATCCGTTCCGGATGCCACTGCACGCCGAGCAGGGCCGGCGTGGCGTCCGTGCCCTCCACGGCTTCGATGACCCCCGCCGGGCTCAGCGCCGCTACGCGCAGGTTGTTCCCGAGGCGAGCCGGATCTAGCGCCTGGTGATGCGCGCTGTTCACATCCCGGATCGCGGCGAGCGCATCCGCGAAACGTGTCCCTTCCCGCAGGTTCAGCCCGTGCGAAGAGTCCTGATCGCCCAGCTTCCTGTGTTCCTCCCGGGCGCCCCGCTCCTCGAGCCACGCGGGCACGTGTTGGATAAGCCGTCCCCGCAGGGCCACGTTCAGCACCTGCAAGCCCCTGCATATGCCGAACACCGGCTTGCGCTCCGAGATGAACGCGCCGATCAACCGCAGCTCCGTCTGGTCCCTGCGATCGTCAATGTCCCCGGTGTCCGAACCGCGCCGGTCGCCGTACAGCGAGGGATTCACGTCTCCGCCGCCGGTGAGCAGCAACGCCGAATAACCGTTGAGCGTACCCGGCAGTCTCCCGCCGGGATGCACCACCGCGCACTGAATGTCCAAGCGCGCCAGCCAATCCTCATAGCGGCGCGACGCAGCGCGCGAAACACCTCTTGTGACAAGCCACTTCATTCGCACATCCTCTCCAAAGCACCGCGAACACCGGGAAGGGGAGAGAATATACCGCTCGGGGCCGGCAAAGGAAATGCGATATTCTCCAGCCGGCACGGAAGAGTCGCGTCCTATCGGCCCGCTTGAAAGCGACCGACGTGTATGGGATGATGGCGGCATGGGTAGATTACTGAACCTGGTCCGGGCTTCCCATTCACTGAGAGCAACCCAGCTCCTGAATCGAGAAGCCATGCTTCGCGTGCAGGAACGCCGATGGCGCTCCCTGATGCGCTTCGCACTGGCCACGAGCCCATTCTATCGCAAGCACCTCGCCGGCCTCGACCCCGACCGGTGCGCGTATACGGACATCCCGCCCATCACCAAGAGCCAACTGACCGCCAACTGGGACGAAATCGTGCCCGATCCGCGGCTGCGGATGGATCGGCTGAGGGAATTTCTCTCGGATCGCCGCAACTGGGGGACGTTGTATTGCGGCCGCTGGATGGTCAGCGAAAGCTCAGGCACGATGGGCTCCCCGGCCACGTTGCCCCAGGATGTCGTGGCGCTCGACTGGATGCATGCCGTCCACTCCGTGCGGAACGGTCCGTTGCCAGACAAGGCCAGCCTCCCGCCCTGGCATCCCTTCAAGCGCCGCCTGCGCCTGGCATCCTTCATCTGCACCCGGGCCCCGTTCTCTTCCGCCGCGATATTCAAGACGCGCCCGTGGGTCAGCTCGTTATTTCACACTCACCACCCGATTCCCATCGACACCCCCTGGCATGAGGTCATCGAGCGCCTGAACCGCATTCAACCGGATGTGCTTCTCCTCTACGCTTCCATGCTGGAACGGTTGGCACATGCGCAGCTCGAAGGATCGCTGCAGCTCAAGTTCTCCCACCCGGCATCCACCATTTCCACGGGCGGGGATGCCCTTTCTCCGGGCATTCGAGCATTGTGCAAGCAGGCCTTCGGCATCGAGCCGCTCGATACCTACGGCGCCACGGAATGTCCCATCATCGCACGGCAGTGGCACAACGTGGACCGCATGCTCCTGATGGAAGACATGGCGGTTTTCGAAGCCATGGATCGCTCGGGCCACCCGGCCGCCGAGAACGAACTGTCGGATCACGTGCTGGTCACACCGCTGCTCAACCGGGCGGCGCCGCTCCTGCGCTTCCGCCTGAACGACTGCGTGCGCGTGGGTCCTGTGCAACCCGGCTGGCCTTTCCGCCGCATCGAGGAGATGGTGGGGCGCACTTCGATGATCTTCGAATTCCGCGTCCCCGAACAACGCGTGGCGGTCGGCATGAATCTGATGGGCCGCTGGTACAACCACCCTCAACTCACGGTCTACCAGCTCAAGCAGGTCAGCAAGCAGGAAATCCAGTGCGCGTTCATCGCGCAGCCGGGACAGGATCCCCAGGCGATCGCCGATTCGATCGCCGCCGAAATGCGCGCCGCCCTTGACACGGCCGGCTGCCGGACCGTTCAGTGCAGGGCGTTTGCGGTTGCGGCGCTGGAGAAGCACCCGCGCTCCGGGAAAACGGAACGCTACATCCCCTTATACGAGGACTATACTGTATGAACGACTTCAATCCGCAGGAAGCCGCCTCAGCCAAACCCATCCCCTTCCACGACCATCTGACGCCGGAAGTCCGCGATGAGTACGTGCAGTTGGTGATCAACGAGTATCACAAGACCTTTGGAGACACCCTGACGCCCGAACAAGTGCTTGAGCCGCACCTTCCGAGCATGGTCATGGTGGAAATACACAAGGGGAAGGTTGTCGCGGGCGCGAAATTCTCGCCGCTGGCCGGCAGTTTTTGCGAGCGCTGTGTCGGAGGCGACTTCCTCGCAAAGGTCCTCAAGGGAGCGGATCCCGCGCGCGTGGTCGAGATATCCAAAGTGGTCAATGTCGCCGAGCCGGTGGTAGCCATGCGGCTCGTTGTGCGGGGACGCCGCTGGATTCTGAATCACGCGCACGAAGGATTCGCATCCCTGGGTCCACGAAAGAACATGCAACTCATGACCTGGATGACGCGCCAGATCTACCGCGGCCGGTTCAACCCGGAGGTGTACCCCGTGACGCCCGTCATCCCCATGCAGCCCGGCCTTCGCCTCAGTTTCATTTACGCCCGCCCCACCTCCATGCCGCGACCCGCCTGACGCCGTTGCGCACCCTCAACCGCTGTGGTAGATTCACCGCACTATGACGGATCGAAAGCAGCTTGTTGTCGTTGGCGGCGGCCCCGGCGGATACCCGGCCGCCTTCCTCGCCGCCGATAAAGGCCTCCACGTGACGATGGTGGACCAGGAACCGAATCCCGGCGGCGTCTGTCTGTATCGCGGATGCATCCCGTCCAAGGCGCTCCTCCACATAGCCAAAGTCATCGGCGAGAGCCGCGAAGCGAAGAAATGGGGCGTTTCGTTCGGAGAGCCGACGCTGGATCTCGACAAGATCCGCGCGTTCAAGGACGGGGTGGTCGCCAAGCTGACCGGCGGGCTGGGCCAGCTCCGCGCGCGGCGCAAGATTGATTTCGTCCAGGGTCGCGCGAAACTCACCGGCGCCTCGACGCTGGCCGTGGACGGCAAGGAGCTTTCGTTCGAAAACGCGATCATCGCGACGGGCTCACGCCCCGCTGCTATTCCCGGCCTGCCGAGCTCGCCCCGCATATGGGATTCGACAGGCGCCCTGAATCTCGAACGGATCCCGAAGACCCTGCTCGTTGTCGGCGGCGGCTACATCGGGCTCGAACTGGGCTCCGTTTACGCCGCGCTCGGCACCAACGTGACCGTTGTCGAAATGATGCCCTCGCTGCTGCCCGGCGCGGATTCCGACTTGGTGAAACCGCTCGCGCAAAAACTGCAGAAGGAATTCGCGGCCATCCTGCTCGGCACGAAAGTGGCCGAGATGAGCGAGCAGGCCGACGGCATCCGGGTGCGCTTCGAAGGCGATGGCGTCAAGGAGCCCGTGCAGGTTTTCGATCGCGTCC
>JAKJGV010000033.1:0-11511 GCA_022704185.1 Verrucomicrobiota bacterium | reverse complement strand
TCGGCTCGAAAGGCTTCATCGAAGTGGATCCGCAACGCCGGACTTCGGCCTCTTCCGTGTTCGCGATCGGGGATGTCGCGGGCGAACCGATGCTCGCGCACAAGGCCACGCACGAAGGCCGCGTCGCTGTGGAAGCGATCCTGGGGAAGAAGAGCGTCTTCGAACCGCGCGCGATACCGGCTGTGGTCTTCACCGATCCCGAACTCGCCTGGTGCGGCCTGACCGAAGCGGACGCGAAGAAGGGCAACGTCGAAGTGCAGGTGGCCCGCTTCCCATGGGCGGCTTCAGGCCGCGCGACCACGCTGGACCGTCACGATGGAGTAACGAAGCTGGTTTGCGAGCCGGGCTCGGGCCGCGTGCTTGGCGTCGGCATCGCGGGACCGGGCGCGGGCGACATGATCGCCGAGGGCGCGCTCGCGATCGAGATGGGCGCGACGGCCGAGGATCTCGCGCTGACGATCCATCCCCACCCCACGCTTTCCGAAACCGTCATGGAAGCCGCCGAGGTCTTCCTCGGGCACTGCACGCACATCTATCGGAAGTAGCAGGCGATCTGGACCTGCCTGCCGGCAGGCAGGGATCGCTTCTACGCAGAGGGCGCTATGCCGTGACGAACGCGCGCGCCAGCGCGTACTCGAGTCCTTCCTGGAGCGCCGCCGCCACCGGCCGCAATCGCTCCGCTATTTCGGCGACATCAAAGCGCACCCCCTGCAGGCGGCTTTCCAGCGCCACCACGCCGGAGGAAGGATCGCGCAGCATCGCGCGCGCTTCGCCGATCCGCCCGTCGGTTACGTTGGCGTATAACCGCGCGGACAGGCCGGCCAATGTCCTCTCGATGTCGAGTTCGAATGACGGTGTCTGGCCGTACAGCCAATCCCAGGAAGCCATGCGCCCGCAATCGTCCTTCCGCACCACGGCCTCCAGCCAGTCGTCGCCGCGGGACTCGGCCACCGCTCCGAATTCACCGGCCGCGCTCTGAACAAGCGCCGCCTCGACATTCCCGATCCCGATGTCGGGTTGCAGCTCCCGCAGGTTGACCGTCTCCGCCGGCTGGGAAGCGATCGCGCGCGACCGGATGGCGCTGGTGCCGCTGCGCAGGTAACGCCCCATGCGGGCGCGATCGCTCGAGACCAGCAACGTACCGTGATGAAGCGCGGCGCCCCGCCTGAGGCAGAACGCGTTTCCCGAAACCTTGCGCCCGTCCACCCCGATACTCGTCCTGCCCATGCGGGCGGCGTGGAAACCCAGCGTGTGCAGGGCGGCGAGCACCACGGCAAATACGCGGGAGCCCTTGTAGTGGCGCCGATCAACGATGAACGAGTAGTTCAAGTTCCCTTCGTCATGATAAACCGCGCCGCCGCCGCTGATGCGCCGGGCCAGCGCGCAACCGTCGTCGTTCATGAGCGGGATATTGGCTTCTCGCCACGGGTTCTGGTTCTTGCCGATCACAACCGCGTGCGCGCTCCGCCACAGGAAAAGCAGCGGTTGCGCCTCGGCGGAGAAGCGGTCCAGGAGCGCCTCCTCCACCGCCAGGTTCCGCCAGACGTTCAGGCATCGTGTCCGGACAACGATCATCGCAGCCCCATGCTATCATATTACGGACACGAGGTGAATGCTCACGCTCCCCACCCCCTTGCGGGGTGGGAGCGGAAAGCTGGAAGCAACGCAACCCGCTTGAAAAGCAGCGCGGTCAGCGGTATATTCGGTGAAAACCGGCCGACGGCTGCGACCCGGCCCGGGGGTGTTGCGGCAGGTGGGCCACGAAAGCGAGGTCGCCATGTCCTCAAAGATAACGTCCGAATTCATACGCAGCATACCCAAGACGGACATCCATCTTCACCTGGACGGATCGTTGCGCATACCGACCCTGATCGAGCTCGCGAAGAAGGACGGGGTCAAGCTGCCCTCGGACACGGAGGCCGGGCTCAGGGAACTCGTGTTCAAGCCTTCCTACGCAAGCCTTCCGGATTACTTGAAGGGGTTCGCCTACACCTGCGCGGTCCTGCAGAATCCGGAGAACCTCGAGCGCGTCGCGTGTGAGCTTGCGGAGGACAACATCGCCGAAGGCGTCCGGTACATCGAGGTGCGTTTTGCGCCCCAACTGCACTGCCGCAAGGGCTTCTCCATGGAGCAGGTCCTCCACGCGGTGAACCAGGGTCTCAACCGCGCCAAGAAGGCCCACAACAACACGACCGCCGTGAAGAACGGCCCCGACGTGCCGTTCGAGTACGGGATCATCGCGTGCGCCATGCGCTCGTTCAACAAGAACATGTCGCCCTATTTCGCCGAAATCCTGAACGTCATGTCGCACGCGCCGCGCAAGGACGTATTCGCGGCGGCATCGCTGGAAATGGCACGGGCCGCCGTCAACCTCGCCCATCACGACGGCTTGCCGGTCGTCGGGTTCGACCTGGCCGGAGAAGAAGCCGGCTATCCCGCCGTGGCGCACAAGGCGGCGTACCAGTACGCGCACAGCCACTTTCTTCGCAAAACGGTGCACGCGGGCGAAGCCTATGGACCTGAATCCATATTCCAGGCGATCACCGAGTGCCACGCCAACCGGATCGGGCACGGCACCTTCCTCTTCGCGCACGAAATGGTCAAGGATCCGGATATCGAGGACCCCAAGGCTTTCGTCCATTACCTCGCGGAGTACATCGCCAGCCAGCGCATCACGCTGGAGGTCTGCCTGACCAGCAACCTGCAGACGACGCCCTCGATCAAGACGGTGGCGGATCATCCGCTGCGGCAGATGATTGACCACAGCCTGTCCGTATCCATCTGCACCGACAACCGCCTCGTTTCGGGCACCTCGGTGAGCCAGGAGCTGGCGCTCGCGGCGATCGGCCTCAACCTGAACCGCCGCCAGTTCCGCAACCTCGTGGTGGCGGGCTTCAAGGGCAGCTTCTTCCCGGCAACCTATCGCGAAAAGCGGGCGTACGTGCGGCGTGTCATTGACCGCTACGAGCAGCTCGAGCGCGAAATGCTCGGCGTTACGGGCGATTCACGCGAGTGATGGGGCATCCATGATACGGGTTGCGAGATCCGGGGTTCTGGCGTCATCTCGCATCCCGAATCTCGAATCCCGCATCCCATCCGGCACCTTGTATGCTTGACACTGCCCATTCTTCGTTTCATGGTATCAGGCCCAAAAGGGGCTACCCATGGCGCGCAACCATAAACTTATCGAGTTCATGCAGTCCTTTCCCCACGAGGCGTTGACGTTCGACGACGTTTCGCTGGTCACCCAGTACGCGGATTTCCTCCCGCAGGAGACGGACATCGCCAGCCGGCTGACCACCCGCATCGCGCTCAACATCCCCCTGGTAAGCGCCGCGATGGACACCGTGACCGAGGCGGAGATGGCCATCGCCATGGCCATGCTGGGCGGCATCGGGATCGTCCACCGCAACCTCACGCCGATGCAACAGGCGGACATCGTCGGGCGGGTGAAGCATCACTTGAACGGCCTGATCGAGAAACCGGTCACATTCCGCGTCAGCGAGACGCTCAAGACCGTGCGGGAAGTGCGCCAGGCGCGCGGATACACGTTCAGCGGCTTTCCCATCCTCGACGACCAGGACCGCATCGTCGGCATCCTCACCGCGGCGGATATCAAGTTCGCCCGGGATCCGGACGCCCCCATCGCCGATATCATGACCAAGGATGTGGTGACCGCGCGGCGCGACACCACGCTGGAGCAGGCCTACGACATCATGCAGCGCAAGAAGATCGGCAAGCTTCCCCTCGCCGAAGACGGGAAACTGGTCGGCCTCTACAGTTTCGCCGACGTGCGCACACTGATTCAGAACGTGCAACCCATGTACAACCGCGACAACCAGTACCGCCTTCGCGTGGGCGCGGCCATCGCCCCGCACGACGAGGCGCGCGTGGAAGTCCTGGCGGAAAAGGATATTGATGTCGTGGTGGTGGATACCTCTCACGGCCATTCCAAGGGCGTGGTCGATATCGTGAAGTGGGTGAAGTCCCACTTCCCGCAGGTGGATGTCATCGCCGGGAACATCGCGACGGGCGACGCGGCTATCGCGTTGCGCGACGCGGGCGCGGACGGCGTGAAGGTCGGCATCGGACCCGGCTCCATCTGCACGACACGCGTGGTCACCGGCGTCGGCATCCCCCAGATCAGCGCGATCTACGAATGCGCCAAAGCACTCGACGGCAGCATCCCCGTCATCGCGGACGGCGGCATCCGGCAGTCCGGGGATGTGCCCAAGGCCATTGTCGCGGGCGCGGACGCGGTGATGATGGGCTCCATCCTCGCCGGCACCGAGGAAAGCCCCGGCGAAAAAATCATTTACCAGGGCCGGCAGTACGTCGCCTACCGCGGCATGGGCAGCCTCGCGGCGATGCAGCAGGGCCAGGGAAGCCGCATGCGGTACCACCAGGACGAGGTCTCCGCGGACGACCTGGTCCCGCAGGGGGTCGAGGGCATGGTGCCGTACGCTGGAACCGTGAGGAAAGTGATGACCCAATTCTGCGGCGGCCTCCGCCTGTGCATGGGATATTGCGGCTGCCGGTCTCTGCGCGAGCTGCAGGAACGTGGCCAGCTCGTGAGAATCACGTCCGCCGGTGTGGCCGAAGGTCACGCGCACAACGTGAAGATCACGAAGGAAGCGCCGAACTACCGGTCGTAATCAGAACTCGACCCGCAGCCCGAGTCCGCCATCCGCCCACTGTGATGCTTCCCGGACCCGGAGCGAGCCGGACATCGGCGCCAGGTCCGAATCTTCGAGCAGTGCGGCCATCCGCTTCTCGAACTGCTTCTCGCGCGCCTCGCGCTCTTCGGGCGAAACATTCCCGAAAACATTTTGGTAGTCGGCCTTCATCCCCAGCAGCACCATGACCACGCAGATACTCACGAACAAGGCCACCGTGATGACGGCGCCTTCGGAACTGGTATCACCGGAAACTCCGGGGGTCTTGAATACGAAGTCGCCCGCATAGCCGATGCCGGCGGAGCAGAACACCAGCGCCACCGCAAGCATCACACTGATCCATTTCATATTCCCGATACGCATGAGTACCTCCAGCGATCTGAAGCCCGGACTAGAATGCACCAAAGAAGATGCTTGTGAAAGTCGCAAGTGGCGTTGTCTCCCTCAAATCATCCACTGCGGCCCGTATCTCGTTCAAGGTCAACAGGGCATCCTGGTACAGGGCGTCATCCTTCATGAGCTTGCCCAAGGTTCCCTTCCCCCCCTCCATATCCTCCGCGATCTTGCGGATCGAGGACGAAGCTTCCACGAGATTGTCATACAGCGGATCGTCTTCGGCAAACAACTTGCCCAGCGTCCCTTTTCCGGCGGCCAGACGATCCGTCACGTCCCTGAGATTCGCGGAAATCTGCTGCAAATCCTTGTAGACCGTGTCTTCTGTGAGCAGGCGCCCCAGCGTGCCCTCGCCCTGGTTCAGCTTGGTGGTCACATCGCGAAGCTGCGCCATGGTTGCCTTCAGGTTCTCCAGGATCCCGCCCTCCTCGAGCGCTTCCTTGATGCTCTGCGTCGTCTTCGTGGCCTCGTCAATGAGGTCCACCGGCGTGATGCCCCGCACCATCGAGGCTTCTGCGAGCACAGGCTGGTGCTCGGAGCCCTCGTGAATATTGAGGTACCTTCCGCCCAGCACCGACGACGGCAGGATCTCGATCCGGTAATCCTCCCGCAGGTGCAGCTCTTCCTCGAGGGTTACGATGACATGCACGCCGTCCGGCCGCAGGCGCAGGCGCTTGATTTTCCCGACATCCACGCCCCGGAGGAACACGTTGTCCCCTTCCCGCAGCCCCTTCACGTTGTCGAAAACGACCTCGAGAGAGTACGTGCGCGTAAAAATGTTTTCCCGGCTGAGCACGATGGTGAAGAACCCGAGGGCGAGCAAAACCATGAACATGAAGGCCCCCACCGTGACTTCCATGGATGTTTCCTGCAAGCGGCTGCGTTTCATGTGGACACCACCCTTTCCCAAGCTCCCTGTTTCGTAATGTATTGTGCCTCCAGAAAATCCTGTACCACTTTCACGCTCGATTTCACAAACGCATCCGGGGTCGCAACCTCCACCAGGCGCCCCTGGTGCAGCATGGCGATGCGGCTTCCGATCGCAAGGGCGCTGTGAAGGTCGTGTGTAACGACCACGCTGGTCACCCCCAACTCGCGGCGCATGTCGTCGATCAGGCAATCAATCGCCCGGGAAGTGACCGGGTCCAAACCCGACGTGGGCTCATCGTAGAGGATAATGTCCGGACGGGTCACGATCGCGCGGGCCAGCGCCGAGCGCTTTCTCATGCCGCCGGATAGGTCATCCGGTCGCTTGTCAAACACGTCGTCCAATCCCACCAGGTGAAGTTTCTCGCGGGCGAGCTCATCGATTTCCGGATCCTCCATCTCGGTCTTTTCCCTCAGCGGCAGCCCGACGTTGTCGCCGACGGACAACCACTGGAGCAATGCCCCGCTCTGGAAAAGATAGCCGAAGCGCGCCCGAATGCGCTCCAGGTCGCCGCCGGTCGCCTCGCTGATCACTTCGTCGTCCACGACCACCCGCCCGCTGTCGGGCGTGAGCAGCCGCACCATGTGCTTGAGCGTGACGCTCTTGCCCGCGCCGGATGTGCCGACGATGACGAATGTTTCGCCTTCGCGAATTTCCATATCCACGGCGTCCAGGATCTTCCGGCCGCCGAGGTGCTTCGTAACTTTGTCGAAACGGATCATGCGTAGAACAGCCTTGTGACGATGTAGCCGACCACCAGGATCGTGAGAAACGAGATGATCACCGTGCGACGCGTCGAACGCCCCACGCCTACGGCCCCCTCCGTGGTGGAGAAGCCCTGGTGACACGACACCACGGTTATGATGATGCCGAACAGGAACGCCTTGAAGAGTCCGACGTACAGGTCCTTGTTCTCAGCGTAGCGCGTCGCGTTGTCGAAATACGCCGTCAGCGAAACGCCCAACTGGGTCAGCCCGACAATCGCGCCCCCCACGACGCCGAGGATATTGGTGTAGACGGTCAGAACCGGGACCATGATCGAAAGCGCCACCAACCGCGGCATGACCAGGAACCGCACGGGATTGATGGACATGATCTCCAGCGCGGCGATCTCCTCGGAGACGGTCATTGTCCCGAGCTGCGCCGCGATCGCCGAACCGACGCTGGCCGCGATGATCAACGCCGTCATGAACGGCCCCATCTCCCGCATCATCACCACGGTCACCGCCGTTCCGATGTTGACCTCCTGTCCGAACCGGCGCAATTCGAGGCCGGTTTGCAGGGCAAGGATCATGCCCGTGAACAGCGCCACGACCGTGATGACCCCCAGGCTCTTGATGCCGGTGAGGAAGAGCTGGTAGAGCGCCTCGTGCCGCATGCGCTTCCTGAACACATGGGGAAGAAAGAACACGGCCTCCGCAAGCATGCCCAGCGAGCGGCCCGCGTTGCGGCAGGTGATGAGTATGCGCCGGCCCAGGTCCGCGAAAATGTTGATCGGCGGCTCGAAATACTCTGGTTCACGCGTGATTATGGCGATTTCTCCTTACGGCCAAAACGCAGGAAATATAACACCCGGACCTGCTTTTGTGTACCTTTGCGTGAATACCCGACAAGCCCCTTCAGCAGGTTCCACTCCCGCGTCTCTTTTTCGCGATCGTCCCGCCGCCATTCCCACAAAGGGAAAAGCGCCGAAGAAAAGACATCCCCGCCCCGCCGGCGCTGGCGGTACAGGCCCCACAGCAATTCGTGGTCCATGTTCTCGCCGATCCCGGTGCGGGAGTAAAGCGTCCACAGCGGCGCGTACAGACGCTCCATCGGGGCCGGAGTCCGCAACGGCCAGAGCTCAAGCGTCCGGAAACAGCTCTCGCTTCCCTCGCGCCGGTAGGAGAACAGCGGCCATACCTTGCGGTATTTGCCCAGCACCTCGCGGTCTCCCGCTTCGTCCTTTTCCTTCTCCACGCTGCTGCTGGAGAGGTAGAAGGGCACGACAAGGAAGGTTCGCGCCATCGTTTTGCCCCGGTCCACCCTCATGTTGTGCACGATCGGCCACAAGGCGAAAGAACGGTAATACCCGTGCATGTGTTTTTCGCCCCACAACGGCCAGATGTAGAGTTTCTCCACGAGCCCTCGGCTGTGCTGGATGAAAGGCCACGGATAGTGCGAGTAGTCGAGCCGCTGGCCCTTGGAAAACCGGAACAGCGGAGGAACGAACATCCACGTCTCCTGGTCTTCAAGCTCCACGTGCCCCCAGAGCGGCCAGAGGATGTACCCTGTCCCCGAATGCCCGGGCTCCTTGTACCGCGCCCAGGTCCAGAACGGCCAGAGGATGAACCGCTTCTCGAACTTGTCCCTGTGATGCGATCGCGCATAGAAAGGGAATATGCGGAAACGGTAGATTCCCTTGCCCTCCGTCCTTGAGTAGATCGGCCAGAGCACATCCTTCGTTTCCACCTCGTTGATGGAACTCCGCGCGAGCAGCGGGAACAGCAGAAATTCGATCTCGTCGCGCGTCAGGAACTCGTGGATCCGGCCGCCGAGGGGGAAGATCGCCGCGTAACGCCGCTTGTCCTTGTCCCGGCCCTGGAAGTAGATGGGCAGGCTCATGAAGCGGTAGCGCGAGACCGGATCGTTCACGTCGAAATCGTGATAGTACGTGAGCAGGAATCGCCACCGGAATTCGGTGTCATGCCGCTTGGCCATCGCGATCGGCCACAGAATGTCGTGCGTTTCCCGCCGCGCCACCGGATCGTACACCTTGCTGTGAAGAGGACGAAACGCCCGGAACTCCATGCCGTTGGTCGAGGAGGCGAACTCGAAGAAGGGACCCAGGAACTTGGTGCGCATGTCCCCGTGAACATCGGGCTGCCGGCTGGCGATAAACCCCCAGTCGAAGGTCCTCGCCTCCTCATCGCCCGCAAAGGCCAATCCAGCCGACAGCAACAGCAACCCTGTTATCCAAACCCTCATGGCATTAGATTCAACCGTCCGTCGGAACCGAACCGACCGGAGCAACACCACTCCAATACTCCATCACTCCATCACTCCCATCCTGCTTAACCATGCCCGAAAACCACCTCGCGGAAGAAGCGCACCAAGGCGTCCTTCCTGCGACGTTCCTTGGCCTGGTAGGGCACCAATCGCTCTTCCGGCCAGCGAAGCAGCGACATCTCGTACTCCATGACCCCGCCGTACGTGTTGTTCAGGTACCACGCGTACAACAGCCCGAACAACAATCCCGGCGGGAGAAATCCCTCGTCGTCGTTGACCGTGATTCGGAAGAAATCCCGGTCTGAACGGTCCGGCACCATGCGGGCCAGACGCAGGTAGCGCCTCAGCTCGCGGTCCCCGAGCCAGCAGGAACGCTGTTCCGGCTTCCGCAGGCGGATCTCAAACCTGCGCGCACCATCCATCCCGTCCACCCACCTGCGCGATTCGATGTATCGCCCGAGCAGCGACTCCCCCATCGCGATCAGTAGATCGCGCCGCAGTCGGAAAGGATCGCGCAGCAGCTGCGCGTGAAGCTTCAGGGAGCGATCGGCGGGATCATAGTAACCCAGCACATTGTCCCATTCCACGCTGCGGCTCCACTCGCGGTCCGCGATCACGCGGACCTCCCGGAAGAACCCCAGGTGGGCCGGCTGAATGTCCCGGTTCTCCCACGCCAGATCGAGCAGGACATCGCGGAGCAGCGAGGGATGAAACTTCTTAGACGACAGCGCGCGCCGGACAGCCTCCCGGTAGGCGCACAAAACCACGCCGTTCGTTCCCGGCGACGGGGCGCGAACCGCGGATGGACCCCTGCGCGGAGCGGCCGCGGCGCGGTCCCATCCCTTCAGGAGGTTGCGGTGTTCGCGAAGATACATGAAGGTTCGGACGGCCAGCGCGAACCGCCCGGCATCGTGATGAATGACGCCGGCGTGGCTCAGCTTGTCGGACGAGAAAAGGGTGGCTTCCACCGGAAGGAATCCCATGTCCTCGACACGCGCGCGATTCAGATGGATGGGGTGCTTCCCTTCGAGCGCGTAGCTTCGCAGGATGTGCCCCGGCAGATGTTCCAGGTTCGAGCACAGCACCACGTCAAAAAGCCCCCGCGCGCCGCCCTGCACATTCAGGTTGTACGCCTCGAGGAGATCGGAGACATAGAAGCCCCTCGCCTCGTCGCGCAGAGAGATGTCCGTTTCCCCTTCCTGGATCCAGAAGTTCGCCGCTAGGATCTTCAAGGCCTTGCGGTTCGAGCGAATCGCGTGAACGATGCCCGGAAGTTGAAGCACCGGGATCATGCTGCTGTAGAGACTGCCGGGCGCGCAGACAATGACATCCGCGCGCCGAATGGCGCCCAGGATCGCCGCGCTGATGGTCGGCGCGCCCGCATACGACGTGCGAACCCACGCCACCGGCACATCCCGTCGAGCCGTGCCGGCCTTGCTCTGCCCGTACACCTCCACTCCATTGGCATAGCGGAAACTCAACTGACCCGCCGTGGAGGTGGCCGCATGCAGACACCCGGGACTCGCACCGATCAACCGGGCCACGTGATCCAGCCCCCGCTGCACCGCCTTCTCGCTCGGAGGTTTGTTCATGCGCCCGCCCGCCTCCCGGAAGATCGCCGCGGTCAGGAGCAGATTGCCCAGACTGTGCCCCGCGAGGCTCATGCCGAGACGCCGCACGACAGGCGCCAAGCTCCGGCCGAGAACGTTCAACCCCGCGCGAAGCCTGGCAGGACAACTCACCCGCAGAGTCGGGGGCACACAACGCAGCGGGTCTTCCAGAATCCGCCGGTCCGGCCCGCGCGCCGGGAATCGGTAACTGAAGATGTGCCGGATAACGCCCAGTACGGCCGTGACAGACCCGTCCGCGGTCCCGCAGGCGCGCCGCAGATTCGCCGCCCGGATCATGGATACACAGGACTTCCGGAGGTCTCCGATGCCGATCATCGGCAGATACTTGAGCAGCTCGCCGGTGGACCCTCCGTCATCCGTGGTGCAGGCGATTACGTCCACGCGCCCGAACTCGGACTTCAAGCCGACAAAAGGCCGGGATATCCATCCCGGGAGCTGGGAATTGCCACCCACGATGGTGGACATACCGGTTCCACCGCCCAAAACAACCACCCGCTTGTTCCGCGTACTGAACCCCCGCACGCCTTCCGTGATCTTCCCCCGTTTGGAATCCGGCGCATCGGCGCCCCCCCCCTCCTGAAGCACCAGGTCCAGCAATCTCTCGAGAGTTGAAACGGTGGTTGACCTCGGCTGGTCGTCCGAATGTTCGTCTGGGCGCCGCGTGGTCTTCATGCGTACGGCCACTCTTATCAGACCTGAAAACAAAAGCCAAGCCGGGCGGTTATGGCCTCCATGACTCCCGGGAGATCGTCGTGGATTGCCACGTCCGCTGCCGAATCGAGCGCCGTCGTATCATGATTGATCACGACCAATCCCGCATCGGACCGGCGGTATTCCGGAAGCGATGCAGCGGGATATACGACAAGGCTTGTTCCCAACACCAAAACGAGATCCG
>JAKJGV010000032.1 GCA_022704185.1 Verrucomicrobiota bacterium | reverse complement strand
GGTGCAGTACATCGAGGAACACCCGAAGTTCATCCAGCCGGACTCGCGGCGCAATGAAACGCTGGGGTTCCTCCGCAAGCCGCTGAACGACCTCTGCATCTCGCGGCCGAAGAGCCGCATGAGCTGGGGCATTGATCTGCCGTTCGACAAGGACTACGTGTGCTACGTCTGGTTCGACGCGCTGGTCAACTACATCAGCGGCGTCGGTTATCTCGCCGACGACAAGATGTTCAAGAAGTGGTGGCCTGCGTCGTATCACCTGATCGGCAAGGACATCCTGACGACGCACACGGTATACTGGCCGACGATGCTCAAAGCGATGGGCGTCGAGCAGCCCGAAACGATTTTCGCGCACGGCTGGTGGCTTTCCGGCGACAGCAAGATGAGCAAGTCGCTCGGCAACGTCGTCAACCCGATGGACATGATCGCGAAGAGCGGCGTGGACGCGTTCCGCTATTTCGTCATGGCCGAGATGGCGCTCGGCCAGGACGCCAGTTTCACGGAGGACGTGTTCACGCGGCGCTACAACGCGGACCTGGCGAACGACCTCGGCAACTTGTTGAGCCGGCTGGTGAACATGATGGAGCGGCACTGCGGCGGGCGCATCCCGGACGCGCCGGCGAAGGGCGCGGAAGGCGACGCGGAGCGCGGGCTGCGAGAGGCCGCGCAGGCGACCGTGGTTGAGATGGAGAAGGCGATCGAGGAGATGCGCATCCAGGACGGATTGTCCGCGGTGATCGGCACGGTGCGTTCGATCAACCGCTACCTGGAAGTCAAGCAGCCGTGGACTCTCGCGAAAGAGGGGAAAGCGGCTGAGTTGGGCGGGGTTCTCTACTCGGCGGCGGACGCGTTGCGGATCGCGGCCGGGTTGTTGTATCCCGTCATGCCCGGCAAGATGGCGGAGCTGCGCAAGGCGCTCGGCATGGGTGACGGCGAGCCGGAGCTCAAGCTTCTGCGGCAATTCGGGGTGTTGAAGTCCGGCGTGCCGGTTCAACAACCGCCGCCCCTGTTCCCGCGCATTGTCGCGGAGGAGAAGGTTGTGGAGAAGAAGCCGGACGCCGCGCCCGAAGGCACGGCGCTGATCGAGTACACGGACTTCACGAAGGTTCAGCTTCGCACCGCGCGGATCACGCAGGCGGAGAAGATTCCCGGCGCGACCAAGCTGCTGAAGCTCGAAGTGGCGATTGACGAGGAGAAGCGCCAGATGGTTGCGGGCATCGCCCTGCATTACGAGCCGGAGCAGTTGATCGGCAAGACGGTTGTGGTCGTGGCGAACCTCAAGCCCGCGAAGATCCGCGGCGTCGAGTCAAACGGCATGCTCCTTGCCGCGTCCAAAGGCGAAACGCTGCGCCTCGTGACCGTGGACGGCGATATTTCGAGCGGTGCGGTGGTGAAGTGAGGTTTGACGCTTGAAACTGGACGCTTGAAACTTGTCGGATGCGTTTTCTGTCATCCCGACGAGCGTTGCGCGAGGAGGGATCTCCCGATGGTCGAGCCGTGTAGCCGCTGCTGATAAGCGGTGGTGATTACACGAACTTCCCGTTCTTCTGGAACGCCTTGCCGTCCACGTACAGCGCGCCGCCGCGGCGGAGGTCCTTGATCATGTCCCAGTGGAGGGCGGACTGGTTCTTGCCGCCGGTTTCCGCGTAAGACTGTCCGAGCGCGAGGTGGATGGTGCCGCCGATCTTCTCGTCGAACAGGATGTTCTTGATGAACTTCTGGATGCCGTAGTTCGTGCCGATTCCCAGCTCGCCGAGGTAGCGCCCGCCCTTGTCCATGTCGATCATTGCGAGCAGGAAGTCCTGGTTCTTGGTCGCGGTCGCCTCGACCACGCGGCCCTTGCGGAACACGAGGCGGATGCCGTCAATCTCGCGCCCGGCG
The DNA here is from genome assembly GCA_022704185.1 of Verrucomicrobiota bacterium. GTDB lineage: Bacteria > Verrucomicrobiota > Kiritimatiellia > CAIQIC01 > JAGNIJ01 > JAKJGV01. The sequence continues at coordinate 18,300 of JAKJGV010000032.1, read as the reverse complement.
TGGCAGACGGGGTAGTCGAAGCGGATATGGCCTTCCGCCGAGTTCTCGACGGGGCCGGTGAACACTTCGCCGCTGGGCATGTTGTAGCGGCCCGCCGAGTTGATGAACTTCCGGCCTCTAACCGACAGCGTCAGGTCGGTGTCGGGTCCGACGATGCGCACGGTCTTCGCGCCGCGCAGCTTGCGGATCAGTTTCTCCTGGCGCGCCTCGAGCGCGCGCCATTCCTTGATGGGGTCCTTCCGGTCCGCGAAGGTCGCGGCATATACGAATTTCTCGAAATCGGCGAGGCTCATCTCCGCGTCCTGCGCGTAGGCCTGGGTGGGGAAGAGGGTGATGCACCATTTCTTCTTGATGATGATTTCGCGGACCGGCTTCGAGGCCCTGGAGACACGCGCCTGCTTCTTCGGGTCCACGGCGGACAGCGCGCGCGTGTTCGGGCTGGAATCGACGTAGATCGTGCCGGCGAGTTCGTTCGCGAGCATCTTCTGGTAGGGTGCGATCTCGTCGAGGTGGTGCTTCTTCGCGTTCGCGAAGAAAATCTCCGACGCGCCGCGGGGCGTCATTCGCACGAGCGGATACGCGCCGGCGCGGATCAACTCCTCGTACACCGCGAGAATGAGCGGCTCGGCCTCGGCCGTTCCGTCCACGGTGATCAGTTCGCGGGGCTTGACGCCGACGCGGTATTTCACGAGCACGCGGGCGAGGTTCTGAACGCGGATGTCTTTCATGAACGAGTCCTTTGTTTTGTCCGGGAATATCCGCCATGAAACGGGAATGGTCAATGGGGAATGGGATGGAGGAGGCTTGAAACTTGAAACTGGAAACTTGCCTGAACACAATCGGCCACATGGCGGAAAGGGTCGCGCATGGGCCCCGAAGCAGAACCTTCTATCGCGCGGCAAGTTTCGAGTTTCCAATATCCAGTTTCGCTACCGGATCGCGAACGTGGCTGAGACGACGGCCATGACCTTCTTGTCGAGCGAGGAGGTGTCGTTCATCCCGTAGTCGGAAACATCGGTGGAATTGGGCGCGGTGATCTGAAAAACGCCCATTTTCGCGGACCGGAGGACGCCGATCCGGTCGCCCGCGGCGCGCGCCATCTTGTGGGCCCGCTCTTTCGCGTTCCGGGTGGCGTGCGCGAGCATCTCGATCTTGAGCTCGTCGAGCTTGGTGTAGAAATACTCCGGCGCCTGCGAGGAGACCGCGACACCTTTTTCTATCAACTCCGTGCATTCGCGCGAGAGGCGCGTGACCTTGTCCACGTCGTGCGAGCGGACATAGATCCTCTGCGATACGTTGTAGCCCTCGATCGTGTGCGTGTCGTATCCCTCGCTTGTTTTCGTGAACAGCGTCGTGGTGAAGACCTGCGAGACTTCCAGTTCGGATTTCGAGACGCCTTTTGAAACCAGGTACGCGCGCACGGCGTTCATGTCTTCCTTCAGCGCGCGGTACGCGGCGGCGAGGTTGGCCTCGCGTCGGCCGAAAGAGATCTGCCACGTGGCGTAATCGCTGCGGATGGGTTGCTGCGCGGAGCCGGTGACGGTGATGACCTCCTTGTTGAACTGCATGATCCGGAGCGACGCGCGCGAGAGGATCATGCTGGAGAGGATGGTGGCGACGGCGATGCAGATGCCGAGGATGATGATCTGAGAGTTGCGAAGAACGCGACCGCTTTCCATTGAGAGAGCTCCCATGGTTGCGGCGACGTGACAGGACGAAGAAGAAGGTATGATATCGGGGAGGGAGAGGGAAGCGGAAAGGAAAGTTCTTCCAGGCATTGGAAAAAATGCAGGGCGTTTTTCCAATGATTGGAAGATTCGTGCAGGTTGTGGTTTGAGAGTCTCTCAACGAGTGGTTTCTGCGGAGGGGGCGCGACTCAGGGAGATCCCTCGTCGCTGCGCTCCGTCGGTATGACCCCGCCACTCCACCACTCCATCACCCCAACACCCCATCACCCCATCTGCGCGTCACCCTATTCTTCCCCCGTGGGGCCGGGTGGGGAATAGGTGGTCGGGACGAAAGGTCTGCATCTCGGCTTCCCGGCCCGGCTTCGCCCGGGGCCTGTTGATAACTTGTTGATGAGATTTCTTAGGTTTTCGGGCTTTCCGTCTTTTGCTCAACAATCCTTTCGGCTTTTTTAATAATGAAAGCTGTTGACAGAAAGTGGTGCAAAGTGTTTTAAAGTGTGCCGGAGGGAAGCCCTTGTGGAGGACAGGGACATAACAACAACCGGTGACGCAGCAGGACAGGGCGTATTCGTAAATACGTATACGCACTCTCTGGACTCCAAGAAGCGGCTTACCATCCCTTCAGATTGGCGCGAGTTGGCGGGAACTCCGAAGCGGCTGTTCGTTCTCCCTGGTGTGAATGATCAATGCCTCTGCGTGTACCCCGCTCGCGAAATGACTCGGCGGTTGGACAGGCTCCGCAATCTGTCCATTGCCGATGTCAGAGGCCGACAGCTCGCCCGGGTTCTTGCCTCTCGCTCCGATCTGGTGCCTTGGGATTCACAGGGACGCATTCGTATCAAGGACGAACTGCTTCAGTTCGCGGAACTCATCAATCAAGTGGTGCTCGTCGGCACGTTCGACGGGTTTGAACTATGGAGTCCAGATCGATGGAAAGAACAGGTGTCATCAGTGGATCGGCCCGAACTCGGGGATGCGGCTCGCTACGTCGGTTTCTAACGCACATCGGGGCGCAGCTCATCGGGATCTCGGAGGAGCAGGAGACGGGCGCGACCGTTTCATGGTGGGACGACACATTGAGCCTTGCGCGGGTGGGCGACGGGGCGGCGCGCGCGGCGACGGGCGCGCTCGGCTCGCGGCAGGTCGAGTTCTGGGTGGATGAGGATCTCAAGCACCAGGCGCCGGCGGTTGCGCGCGAGGCGCGCGCGGAATACGTGGCCGAGCCGTCAAGCGTTGCGCGCAAGGTGCCCGAGCGCGTGAAGCCGAAGCTGGCCCCGAAAACCCCCGACGCCTCCGCGCGGGCCGAAAAGGAGCCGCGCCGGTTCGATATCGCGCGTTTCCTTTCGGTGAACGGCGGCGTGTATGACGGCCGCGATCACCGCCGGTGGATGGCGTTGCCCGGCCGGGGCAATGGCCTGCGTTTTCAGTTCATGAAGGACCGCGATGCGGATCCGAACAGCGATTTCAAGGTGGCACGCAGTTTGCCGCGCAACTTCGGAGGCACGGGCCTGCACTGATTGCGCAGAGGGAACGTGGCGGAATGCGCGCCGCCGTGGCGGTCGTGCGACAGGAGCGCGGTGATGCATGCGCCGGTTCTTTTGAAGCAGGTGGTGGATCTGCTGCGGGTCAGGCCCGGCGGTGTGTACGTGGACGGGACCCTCGGTGGCGGCGGTCACGCGGAAGCGATTCTCCGTGCGATGGGAGAGGGAGGATTGCTGGTGGGGATAGACCGCGACCCCGAGGCGCTGGGACGGGCGGCGGATCGGCTTCAGCATCGCGCGTCGAAGTGTGTGTTTGAGCAAGGGAACTTCGCGGATATGAAGGCGATTGTACAACGTCACGGCATCGGCGAAGTGGACGGGATCGTCCTTGATCTCGGGATGTCGTCGGACCAGGTGGACACAGCCCGCCGGGGATTCAGCTTCCAGCACGAAGGCCCGCTCGACATGCGCATGAACCCAGAGCAGCAGGCGACGGCGGCGTCTCTTCTGGCGACGTTGGACGAGCGCGAGCTGGCGGATCTGTTGTACCGGCTCGGAGAGGAGCGCGCGTCCCGGCGTATCGCGCGCGCGATCGTGGCGGAACGCGCCGCGAGCCCGATCCACAGCACGGTGCAACTGGCCGAGTTGGTGGCGCGCGTCAAAGGTGGTCCGCGCGGCCGGATCCATCCGGCGACGCAGACCTTCCAGGCCCTTCGCATGGCGGTGAACCGCGAACTGGAAAGCCTGGAGGCGGGACTGGAAGACGGGACTGCGCTGTTGAGGCCGGGGGGCCGGATGGCGGTCATCAGTTTTCACAGCATCGAGGACCGGTTGGTGAAGCGGACGGTCGCGCAGCACGAGGGGCGCTGGGAGTCGCTGGCCGCGGGCGGAAGAAGATGGGAAGGCCGCATGCCGCAGGTGCGCCGCGTGACGCGCAAGCCGGTGGTTGCGGATGAAGAAGAAGTGCGCGCGAACCCGCGGTCCCGGTCCGCGAAGCTGCGCGTATGGGAACGGATTTAATTAAAGGAGAAGAGGATCATGGGACGGCGAAGAAACAGGAAGAAAGAATCCGCGGGCTTCATCTTTCCGCTGCCGCTTGCCGGCGTGCTCGGGTTGGCGGCGGCGATTGCGTTGACGTATCTCTGGCTGTGCGGGCGCTGCGAAACGATCGGATCGCAGATCAAGGTGCTGGAGGACCGGAAAACCGAGCTGCAGAAGCGGGTGGGCAGCGAGGAATACAAGTGGGCGAGCATGAAATCGCCCGTTCACATCGAGCGGCTTCTGCAGCAATTCAACATCCACATGATTTGGCCTGAAAAGGCGCAGGTCGTACAGGTACAGGCGGAGGATCGCGTGACGCCCCCGGTCCAGGTGGCGGCGAATGTCCGGAATTCGAGGCGGGACAACGGAATGCTGATGGATGACTGAGAATCGTCATGTCTGGCGGGTGGTCCTGATTCTGCTGGCCGCGGTGGCGGTCTGGTTCGGGCTGGCCTCGCGGCTGGTGATGCTGCATCTGGGCCGGAACGAGGACCTGCGCGGGCGGGTGACGCGCATCCGCAAGGTCGAGCAGGACATCCTCGTGGGCCGCGGCCGGATCCTGGACTGCAACGGCAACATCGTGGCGATGGACCTGGCGTTGCGCAACGTGTGCGCCGATCCGAAGACCATCCTGGAGAAGGGCCACCTGAGAATCGTCGGCAGCCATCTCGCGCGACTGCTGGAGCTCGATCCGGCGATGGTGTTTTCGCGTCTCGACCGGCCGGACCGGCGGTTTGAGTATATTAAGATGTATGTACACGATGACGTGGTTCAGCGCATCCGGCGGATGCAGCTCAGCGGCGTGTTTTTCGAGGATACCTCGGCGCGCCACTATCCGAAGGGCGAACTGCTCAGCCACGTGGTCGGATTTTCCAACCAGGAAGGCGTCGGCAGCGCGGGGGTCGAGCAGAGAATGGATTCGCTGCTGCGCGGCCGCGCGGGGTTGAGGATCAGCGAACGGGACGGACGCCGCCACGAAGTCTATACGCGCAGAAGCCTCGACATCGCGCCGCAGGAGGGCGCGGACGTTTACCTGACGCTGGACCAGAACCTTCAGTATGTCGTGGAGAAGGCGCTCGATGCGGCGATCGAGCAGCACCAGGCGAAGGGCGCGTGGGCGATCATGCAACGGGTGGGCACCGGCGAGATCCTCGCGATGGCCAACCGTCCGGCATACGACCCGAACGAATACCGGCGCACGTCGCCGGATCTCATGCTGAATCGCTCGATCGGTTACGTGTACGAGCCCGGCTCGACGTTCAAGGTGGCGGTGATCGCCGCCGCGCTGAACGAAGGCACCGTTTCGCCGGAGACTGTGTTCGATTGCGAGAACGGGAAGTGGATTTTTCGCGGTCGGCCGCTGCATGACTATCACCCGTACGGCCGTCTCCCCGTGGCGGACATTCTGAAGAAGTCCAGCAACATCGGCGCGGCCAAGGTCGCGATGACGCTGGGGGACAAGCGCCTCGAGCAGTATCTCCGCGCGTTCGGGGTCGGCCGCGCAACCGGCATCGAGCTGCCCGGAGAAGAGGCGGGCATCCTGCATCCATGCCAGCGATGGTCGGCCCTCAGCGTCTCCCGCATCGCGATGGGACACGAGGTGTGTGTCACGGCGCTTCAGATGCTGAACATCATGTGCGGCATCGCGAACAACGGGTTCATCATGAAGCCCTCGATCGTGAAGCGGGTCGTGGACGCCCGCGGCCACACGATCACGGAGTTCGAGCCGGAAGTCCTCTCCCGCCCGATCCGCGAAGACACGGCGCGGCTCATGCAGCGCCTGTTGACGCGGACGACGGAAGAGGGGGGAACCGGCGCGCGGGCGCGCCTCGAGGGGTACGCGGTGGCAGGCAAGACCGGCACCGCGCAGAAAGTGTTGCCGGGCGGCGGATACTCGCAGACCGCCAACATCGCGTCTTTCGTGGGTTTCCTTCCATCGGATCATCCGGAAATCGGCATGATCGTGGTGGTGGACGAGCCGCAGCCGCTCCGGACGGGCGGCGCGGTGGCCGCCCCGGTCTTCCGGGAAATCGCGGCACAGGCGGTGCGGTATCTGAACGTGGAACCGTCCGCCCCATCCGGCCTTGCGGCCATTGAACGGGGGAAAGCGGCTGGAAGTCTGTAGGAGGAAGGATCGTGATCCTCGGACAACTGTGTTCTGAGACAATGAGGCTTGAATACATAACGAAAATGGTGCAGCCCGTGACGGTGAAAGGGCCGCAAAGCTGTGAAATCGAAGGCCTGGCCTACGATTCGCGGCAGGTCCGGCCGGGATACCTGTTTGTCGCGCTGCATGGACATCGGCAGGAGGGCGCCGATTTCATTGCCGACGCGCTGAAGCGCGGCGCGGTGGCGGTCGTGGCGGATTCCGACCGATGGACCGGCAGGAACGTGACCACCATCGTGGTCAAGGATACGCGGCAGGCCCTCGCCGAAATCGCCTGCGCGTTCTACGAGGAACCGTCGAGCCGGCTGCAGATGATCGGCATTACCGGGACGAACGGGAAGACGACCACGTCGTTCATGGCTCGCGACATCCTGAACGCGGCGGGGCGTCCGGCGGGGCTCATCGGCACCATTCGTTATGAAATCGGGCAGCGCAGCATTCCCGCCGCGCGCACGACGCCGGAAGCGCCGGACATCCAGGCGATGCTTGACCGGATGTTGAAGGCGGGTTGCCGCAGCGCCGTGATGGAGGTTTCGTCCCACGGGCTGGACCAGAAGCGGGTGTGGGGCATCGACTATGATGTCGGCGTGTTCACCAACCTGACACAGGACCACCTGGACTACCACGAGACGATGGAGAAGTACTTCGCCGCCAAGACGCAGCTGTTCCGCGGCTTGGGGCAGATGGAAAAGCGCGCCCACGCGGTGATCAACATGGACGATCCGTGGGGCATGCAACTCGCCAACACGAATGGGTTCAGCGCGCGACTCATCACCTTCGGACTGCATCCCACGGCGATGGTTATGGCCGAGGACGTGCAGTTGGCGCCGGATCATTCGACGTTCCGGCTGGTGACCCCGTGGGGCTCCACGCCGGTGCGGCTGAAGCTGCCGGGCGGCTTCAATGTCAGCAACGCCTTGGCCGCGGCCGCCGCCACGGCGGTGCTGGGTGTGGAAATCCCGGTGATCGCGCAGGCGTTGGAGAAGACTGACCCGGTCCCGGGCCGGCTGGAGCGCATCCCGACCGATCGGGGCTTCCAGGTGTTCGTGGACTACGCGCATACGCCGGACGCGCTGGAGAACGTGCTGACGACGCTGCGCTCACTCACGCGCGGACGCCTGATCGTGGTTTTCGGTTGCGGAGGGAGTCGCGACCGCGGCAAAAGGCCGCTCATGGGCGGCGCGGCTGCGCAGCTTGCGGATCATACCGTCCTGACGAGCGACAACCCGCGCAACGAGGATCCCGCGGCGATCATCGCGGAGATCGAAGCCGGGATGACCGGCAACGCTTCCTATGACACGGAAGTGGACCGCGAGAAGGCCATCTTCAGGGCGCTGTCCATGGCAAAGGCGGGGGACCTGGTGGTCGTGGCGGGCAAGGGACACGAGAACTGCCAGGAGTTTGCCGACACGGTCGTGCCGTTCGACGATCGCGAGGTCGTGCGCCGGCTGTTGATGAATTTGTAGGGAGGAAGGGCGATGAATCACGACATTCTTCAGACGAGCAGGAGCGCGGACTGGACCGCGGAAATCGCGGTCAAATGTTGCGCATGTCGGCGCGTGCTCGAGAACGGGAATTGGCTGGAAGATCCCGGCGCGCTGCCCGGGTTTCTCGTCTACTCGCACACTTACTGCCCGACCTGCCTGAAGGATGTTCACGAAAGTCTTGATGCGCTGGGCGTGTGTGCGGCGGGCACGAATTGCCTGCCATAACGCGTTGGCTGTAAAGAAAGGGAACGTGTTTACCCGCAGGGCGCGAGCCTTGCGGGTGAATGTGTGTAACCGGGTGTTGAGGAGGCGGGGCGATGCCGTCTTTTGATGCGCAAGAACTGGCGGGATGGTGCGAGGGGGGCTGGGATCGGATGCCGATTGGTCCGTTTTGCGGCGTTTGCACCGACACCCGGGCGCTTCGGCCCGGAGAGCTGTTTGTCGCGATCCGCGGGCCGAACCACGACGGCCATGATTTCGTTGCGGAAGCTTTCGCGCGCGGCGCCGCCGGCGCCATGGTGGAGAAGGGCCGGTCGGACCTGTCCGCGGGCTCCGCGCCGCTTTTGAAGGTGGAGGACTCTCTGCTGGGACTCCGGAGGATGGCGCAGGAATACCGGCGCGCGTTGAAGGCGGAGTTCGTGGCCGTGACCGGCAGCTCCGGGAAGACGACGGTCAAGGAGATGATCGCCGATGTCTGCGCGTCGCTCGGGCCGACTGCCCGGACGCGGGGCAACTGGAACAACGACATCGGCTTGCCGCTGAGCCTGCTGGGCGCGGAGCGGAACATTCGCTACGGAGTCTTCGAGGTCGGCATGAACCATCGCGGAGAGCTGGCGCCGCTCTGCGATATTCTCAAGCCCAATTGGGGCGTGGTGACCAACGTGGGCCCCGTGCATCTGGAGTTCTTCGATTCGGTGGAGGAGATCGCGAAGGAAAAGGCGGTCGTCCCCGCGTCGCTCCCGCCCGGCGGAACTGCCGTGCTGGACCGGGATGGCCCGTACTACGAGATCCTGCTCAGGGCCTCGCCATGCCGCGTCGTCACGATCTCCCTGGGGCTGGACGCCGACTTCTCCGGCGAAGTGAGGGATGCCGCAACGGGAGCTTTCTCGGTGCGCGAGTCTGCGACGGGGCAATCGGCGGATTTCCGGCTCGGTGTTCCGGGCCGGCACATGATCGCGGACGCGCTTTTCGCAGTCGCCGTCGGCCGCGCGCTGGGCGTGGAGTGGAAGACCCTGCAGGATGTGCTGGCTTCGTTCCGGCCGCCGCCCCTGCGGTGGACGCAGATTTCTGTCAACGGAGTGGACGTGATCAACGACGCGTACAATGCGAATCCCATGAGCATGGTGGCGGCGCTGGAGGCGTTCTCCCGGGTGGAGAGCCGGGGGCGGAAATGGCTGGTGCTGGGCGGCATGCGCGAGCTCGGAAGCGCCGAGGAGTGCGAACACGTGCGACTGGGGCGGCTGGTGGCGGAAGGCGATTGGAGCGGCCTGGTGGCCGTGGGGAGCCTGGGTGGCATCATCGCGCGCAGCGCCCGCGAAAGCGCAAGGGGTTTTCTGAAGGTGGTTGAATGCGCGGATCACCGGGAGGCGGCCGCCGCGCTGAAAATGCTGGCCGCGCCCGGCGATGCGGTGCTATTGAAGGCCTCTCGCGCCGAGGCCTTGGAGAGAATCTTGAAGGAATGGACCGGGGCGGGCGAGGGCTGAGTCCCGCCCGCTGGAAATGGAGACGCCGTGCTTTACTACTTGAGCTATCTTACGGATTGGTTGTCGCCCCTGCGGGTATTTCGCTACATCACCTTCCGCGCCCTCGGCGGAGCCGGGACCGCGTTCCTCATCAGCCTCCTGCTGGGCCCGTGGATGATTCGCAAGCTGCGCCAGTTCAAGATCGGGCAGCAGGTGCGAAAGGACGAAGCGCCGCCGCTCTACGTGTTTCACGGCAAGAAAGCGGGCACGCCGACCATGGGCGGTCTGCTGATCATTGCTTCCGTTCTCGTGTCCACGCTCCTCTGGGCGGTGCCGACGAACGGGTATATGCTCCTCACGCTGGCGACCATGCTGTTCATGGGGTTCGTCGGATACCGGGACGACTATCTCAAGGTGACGCGCAAACAGTCCAAGGGCTTGGGGGCCCGCGCGAAGTTGATTTACCAGGGAGCGTGGGCGCTCGTCGTGCTGGCAATCCTGCTGCTCTGGCCGGAAACCCGCGAGCGGGTTCGCGAACTGATGGTGCCGTTTCTCAAGGATCCGCTGGTGCGCGACATGGGCCTGATCTTCACCGCGCTGTTCCTCGCGCTGGTGATGGTCGGGTGCACGAACGCGGTCAACCTGACCGATGGCTTGGACGGCCTCGCGATCGGCTGCAGCAACTCGGTGGCCGTGGCATACCTCGTCATGGCGTATGTCGCGGGCCACTTCCAGTTCGCGCAGTATCTCCAGGTTCCTTACATCGGCGGCAGCGGCGAACTGGCCGTGTTCTGCGGTTGCCTCCTTGGCGCGGGGCTCGGATTCCTGTGGTTCAACTGCCATCCCGCGCGGGTGTTCATGGGCGACACCGGAAGCCTCGCGCTAGGGGGCGCGATCGCGATGGTGGCGATTCTCATCAAGCATGAACTGGTTCTGATCATCGTGGGCGGTGTTTTCGTGGTGGAGGCGGTCAGCGTGCTGATCCAGGTGGCCTATTTCAAGTTCACGGGAGGGAAGAGGATCTTCAAGTGCTCTCCGCTTCATCATCATTTTGAGGTGCTGGAGAAGGAAGCGGCCGAGCGGGAAGGGCGCGACGTGGAAGTGGTGGAGACCATGATCACGACGCGGTTTTGGATCCTCTCCATCATTTTTGCGCTGGTGGGCGTGGCGACGTTGAAGATCCGGTGATGCACTCGTATCGCAAGGCGGTCGTGTTGGGTTGCGGCGCGAGCGGCGCAGCCGCGGCGCGGTTGTTGCGCGCGGACGGCGCGGGCGTGGTGGTGCTGGACGACGGCACCGCGGCGGGCGCCGCCGCGCAGGCCGAAGCCCTGCGCCGCGAAGGCCTCGAGGTGATCACGGGGCGACACGAGTGGCCGCGCGGCGATTTCGATGTTTGCGTGACGAGCCCGGGCATACCGCCGTCCTCGCCGTGGATCCGCGCCGCTCGCGAGAGCGGCTTGCCGGTGCTTTCCGAACTTGAACTCGGATGGAGCCGCCGCCGTTGCCCGGTTGTCGCGGTCACCGGGTCCAACGGAAAGAGCACGCTGGTGAAGTGGCTCGCGGAATCGCTCCAGGCCGCCGGGCTGCGCGCCGTCCCCGCGGGCAATTACGGACCTCCCGTTTCCAGGGTTGTCTTGGAACAGCCGGCCGTGGACTGGCTGGTGCTTGAGGTGAGCACGTTTCAACTGGAGACGGTTTGCGAGTTCCGGCCCGAGGTGGGGGTCCTGTTGAACATCCACCCCAACCATCTCGACCGCCATGGCGATATGGAAACGTACGAGGCCTTGAAGGCGCGGCTGTTTGCGCGCACGAGAACCGGCGATACCTGCATCGTGCATGAGCCGCTGATTAACCAGGTGCGCTCGGCGTCCGGCGGCGGGGGGCTGTGGGTAACCTTCGGGGTTTCCGCGAGCTCGGACTACCGTTACGCGGACGGCGTGGTGACGTCCGGAGGCCGCGAAGTGCTGGATTTGCGCGGAACCCTGTTCGCGAACGACGTGCTGGGGTTGGCCGGCGCCGCTGCGGCGGCCGCGCTTTCGACGTGCGGCGTGGATCCGCGGATCGCTTCGCGCAGTGCAGGCACCTTCAAGCCGCTTCCGCACCGGATGCAGCCGGTCGGCGAAATCCGCGGCGTAAGATTCGTCAACGATTCCAAGGCGACGAATCTCGCGGCGATGGCCGCTGCGTTGCGCATGATTCCTTCGAAGATCCGCCTGATTGCCGGCGGTCTGGTCAAGGAAAAAGACTTCACCTTTGTTAAAGATTTGCTGGCGCAAAAGGTGCGAGGTGTTTACCTTATCGGGCAGGCATCGAAGAAAATGGCTTCGGCTTGGTCCGATATCGTTCCCTGTGTCTTTTGCGAGACACTGGACGTTGCGGTCGGGCGGGCAAGGGATGATGCGCAGGCGGGAGAGGTTGTTTTGCTTTCGCCCGCGTGCGCGAGCTTCGATCAGTTTAAGAACTTCGAAGCTCGCGGGGATGAGTTTGCCCGACTGGTCCGAGACCGGGTCGAAGGAGTATTGAAACCAGGAAAAGATATTGAGCCGGCGGCAGGAGCGGCCGGTGACACGCTGAAAGGAGCTTCGGCAAGATGAGGACGCCTGTTTTGATTGCGACCGTAGTGTTGATTCACGTACTGGCCATCGGGTCGGTCCTGTGCATCCAGGGGTGCGGCACCCGCAGGGCCGTGGGTCCTGTCGAACCGCCTCCGGCGCCGGTGATGCCTCCGAGACAGGACACCGCCGTGACACCAGTTCCGCGTCCGACCTTCCAGCCGCCCGTTCCCGTGGAGCCCGCGCCTTCGATGATGGTTCCGACCGACGGCAAGTCCTACACGATTCAGAAAGGCGACTCGCTCTCGAAGATCGCGAACCGTCTCGGTGTGAGCTCGCGCGAACTCGCCGAGCTGAACAACATCAAGGATCCGAATCGCATCCGCGTCGGCCAGGTGCTCGCGTTGCCCGATTACGCGAAGGCTCCGGCGGCGGCCGCTCAGAAAGTGGAACGGCCGGCCGCTCCCGCGCCGCGCGCCGTGGTTCCGGCGGGCGGTTCGACCTACACGGTTCAGCCGGGCGACAGTCTTTCGAAGATCGCGGTGAAACACGGCGTGCGCGTCAGCGAGTTGCGCGAAGCCAACAAGCTGAGCGGGGACAAGATCCTGGTTAACCAGAAACTGGTGATCCCCGGCGCGTCCGCCGCGCCGGCAAAGCCGGTCGCGACGAAGCCCGTGGTGGAAGCGCCCAAGCCCGCCGCCCCGGCGCCCGTAGCGCCTCCGCCGCCGGCCCCTGCGCCGGTCGCGGCTCCCGCTCCGGCTCCGGCTCCGGCCGTGGCGCCGATGCCCGCTCCGGTCCCTGTCGCAGCGGCCCCCGCAGCCCAGGCGAAGCCGGAATCGCAGTATGCGCCGCTGGATTACACCGTGCAGGACGGCGATACGCTCGATACCATTGCCAGCCTTTTCATCGTCAAAGTCGAGGATATCGCAACGTTGAACGGCATATCGGATCCGAAGGCCCCCCTGAAGGTCGGCCAGAAACTCAAGATCCCGCCGACGGAACTCTAAGGCGCGTCTTGATCGAAGGCGGATTGACCGTCGCACCATTGCGATGCGGGTGCAGGGCCGATGTGGAAAACCGCCACCATTCTAGTCAGCATTGTCCTGGTTCTGGTTACGCTGGGCGTCGTCATGTTGGCGAGCACCAGCGGAATCCAGGGGCGCCTTCAGCATCATGACCCGAACTTCTTCGTGAAGCGGCAGGTGGTGGCCCTCATCCTGGGCGGCATCTGCGCGATCCTGGCGTCTTGGGTGGACTACCGCTATTGGCGTCCGTTGGCCGTGCCGCTCGCGGCGGCGTCCGTCGTCCTGCTGGTGCTGGTGCTGGTTCCGGGCGTGGGGCTGACGATCAAGGGCAGCAGCCGCTGGCTGCGTCTCGGGCCCGTCAGTTTCCAACCTTCGGAAACAGCCAAGCTGGCGACGATCGTTTTGCTTGCGTGGTGGATGGCGCGCGTGCAGCGGCACGCCCACGAGTTCAAGCTCGGGCTGATCGCGCCGTTGTTCGCCCTCGGCGTGTTCCTGGGATTGATTTTCATCGAGCCGGACTTCGGAACCACGATCCTCATTGCCGTGGTGGGCATGCTGATGATGTTCGTCGGAGGCACGAGGCCGGGTTATCTCATGGTCTCGGGCGCACTGGGCCTCGCGGGATTCACGCTCGCGGTGATGCAGAATGCCGAGCGCATGAGGCGCATCACCGCTTTCCTCAACCCGGAGAAATACGCCGAGGACGAGGCGTTCCAGTTGCTGAATGCGATCTACGCCTTTGTCGCGGGCGGCGGGCGCGGAGTCGGCCTCGGGCAGGGCCTCCAGAAACATTTCTACCTTCCGGAGGCGCACACCGATTTCATCTTCGCCATCGTCGGCGAAGAGCTGGGCCTGGCCGCATCGCTCGGGGTCGTGCTCGCGTTCCTCGGGATATTCCTCTGCGGAATCCGCATCACGTTCCGCGCGCCGGACCAGTTCGGCAAGCTCCTGGCGTTCGGCATCACGCTGATGCTTTCCGTGCAGGCGATGATCAATATCGCGGTGGTGACCGGCTCCATGCCGACGAAAGGCCTGCCCCTCCCGTTCATCAGCTTCGGCGGGACGAGCATGCTGATCTCGCTCCTGATGATCGGCATCCTGGTGAACATCGCGCGGCAAGCCGGGGAGATGGAGGAGGGCGACGACGCCGGATTCATCAAGGACGCCGCGCACCGGTTCTGATCCGCATGTTGCCCAGCGCAGCCTGTTGGCCGCTCGTGGCGAGGAGCACTCGCGACGAGCCGCAACCAAAGAGCGTGGCGGCTGAGGCCGCGTGGATCATGCGCGATACCGGCCCGCCTTCAGCGTTGTCGCGTGGGGCGCGGACAAGAGTCCAGCGTCCCACGCTCCGCCTTGAATTCGGGCCAGTCTGGCGCATTCCCACGCGGAGGCTCGAAGACTCGCCCGACCTCAGCCGCCACGCGGTAGCCGTTCGGAAAGACGGCGGCAAACGTTCGTGACCGTGAGTCAGCGATGAAGTGATCGCAGCGTCGATCCTGCAAGAGTCTCCGTGAACTCCAGCGAGCAACGCGAGCGGGTGGTAAAAACCTTCTCAGAAAAAAGAAGCTTTGGACGGATAGTAGTACGAGCGCTTGTGCTACATGTCCCCGACCTGCCCGCATTGCTGCGCACAGCGCTGCAGGCGGGAGGGGGCGAAGCAGAAGCGCTTTGCGCCACGCTTCGGGGCAGCCCCGAACCGACGTTCCGTCTGGTTCAGGCTAGCCGTGTGCCCGCCGGGAATGTCGCGTCTCCCCTTGAAAAAAAGCGCGTGTTCGCATACCTTGTACGCGCCATCGAGATACACGAAAGGACCTGAATATGTCCCGGAAAACAAGACCGTCCGCAGATTACCATGTCAAGGACATGCGGTTGGCGGCTTTTGGCCGCAGAGAAATCGAATTGGCCGAGCACGAGATGCCGGGCCTCATGGCGGTTCGCAAGCAGTACGAGAAAGCCAAGCCGCTCAAGGGCGCGCGCGTTTCGGGCTCGCTGCACATGACCATCCAGACCGCCGTGCTGATCGAGACCCTGAAGAAACTTGGGGCCCAGGTCCAGTGGGCCAGTTGCAACATCTTCTCGACGCAGGATCATGCCGCCGCGGCCATTGCCGCGACGGGCACCCCGGTCTTCGCCTACAAGGGCGAAACGCTGGAGGAATACTGGGCGTTCACCGATCGCATGCTCGACTGGGGACAGGGACGCGGGCCCAACATGATCGTGGACGACGGCGGCGACGCGACGCTTTTCATCCACCTCGGCCACAAGGCGGAAGAGGACGCGAGCGTGCTCGATCGGAAGCCGGAAAGCCACGAGGAGTCGGTGCTCCTGAAGCAGCTTCGCAAATCGCTCCGGCGCGATCCGGATCGCTTCCATCGCATGGCGAAACAGATCCGCGGCGTGAGTGAGGAGACGACGACCGGGGTGAATCGCCTGTACCAGATGCACAAGAGGCGCGAGCTTCTCTTCCCGGCGTTCAACGTGAACGATTCCGTGACCAAGTCCAAGTTCGACAACATCTACGGCTGCCGGCACTCGTTGTGCGACGGCCTCATGCGGGCGACGGACGTGCTGCTTTCCGGCAAGGTCGCCGTGGTCGCGGGGTACGGCGATGTGGGCAAGGGGAGCGCCCAATCGCTCCGCAGCCAGTGCGCGCGAGTGATCATCACGGAGATCGATCCGATTTGCGCGCTGCAGGCGGCCATGGAAGGCTACGAGGTGATGACGATGGACGAGGCCTGCAAGCTCGGCGATATCTTCGTCACCGCGACCGGCTGTTGCGACGTGATCACCGAGAAGCACATGAAGCAGATGAAGCACCTGGCGATCGTGTGCAACATCGGTCATTTCGACCATGAGATCCAGGTGGACGCGGTTCGGAAATACAAGTGGGAGGAGATCAAGCCCCAGGTGCATCGGATCACCTTCCCGACCAAGCGAAGCATCATTCTTCTCGCGGAGGGGCGCCTGGTGAACCTGGGCTGCGCCACGGGACACCCGAGCTTCGTGATGTCCAACAGCTTCACGAACCAGACCCTTGCGCAGTTGGAGTTGTACACGAACCCGGGCAAGTACCCGGTGGGCGTGTATACCTTGCCGAAACTTCTCGACGAGCAGGTGGCGCGGCTGCATCTCCATCAGCTTGGCGTCAAGCTGGAGCGGCTGTCCGGGAAGCAGTCGAAGTATATCGGGGTTCCGGTGCAGGGACCGTTCAAGCCGGATCACTATCGGTACTGAGCCCCTCCGCCGCGGCGGGCGAGCCCTCCATCGGGGATCGTGCGCTTTTTGTGTCTACTGGAGGGCGAGCGTCCCGCGAGCCGATGCATCTATCCGGCTTGTTGGACAGCCGCCACGCTCTTGGCTGCGCCGGACAATCTGCGGGCCGGGCCCGACCGGAAGAGGAAAGAGAAAGGGCGGGGAGGGAAGTCGAGCGTATGCCCGGAGAGAGAGAGTCCCTGCCCCGCCCTGTACTGAACCTGTTACTTGCGCCGGCGCGTCAGCCCAAGCACGCCCACGGCAATCCCGATGAGAGCCATTGTGCTCGGCTCCGGAATCGCCTGCTGGAACGAGAAGTTGTCAAACGTGTGCCACGCATTGTCCGTCGTCACGCCCGTCGTGTGCACCACCGCGCGCACGCTGGCCTGGACGGCGCCTGCCGGAGCCACCAGGTCATCGAGCTCGTAGAAAGTGTACTCTTGCGGACCCGACACGGGCGTTGAGCCCACGCCATTGCCCCACATGATTTCACCCAGCCCGTTGAGCCACTGGATTTCCAGGAACTGCTCCGAGTTATTGGCCGTTCCCGCGTAGCGCATCCAGCAACTCGCGTCGTAGGTCAACCCCTCCGTCACCGGAGCCAGTTGATACGCCACGAACCAGGAATCGCCCCCGGTTGACGGCGGCACATAGTAGGCCAGTCCATACGACCCGCTCTGCGCATCGCCACCCGAGCCGATGTACCAGCCGCCGGCATCCCAGCTGCTCGTATCGCCGGTCTCGAACCCGGGATTCGTCAACAGGTTGGCACTGGCGATCCCGCACATCACCGCCATGAACACCGCGATCACTCGCATCACCTTCATCTGCATCTCCTTCCCTCCTCCTCACGTTTGGGCCGCGCCTCCCGCGCCGCCCCTTCTGTTTCTGCAAGCGCTCTCACAGCGAGCCCCAGAACGCCGATCTTCCCAACGACAATGGATTCAGACCGGCCCCGGAACTCCCCGGACGCATTGACTAATTATTAGTTATACTACGACCGCGCGGATGTGCAACTCTTTTTTTGACTAATTTATAGTTACTGCGGCGGCATTCCCGCGTCCGTAACAAAACGTCGCGCCCCCGGAAGAAACCGGTTTGGAATGGCAGGAGCCTTTCCGCGTCCCCGGCAGGAGTTCACGGGTGAAGGATTGGCGGCGCAAGATTGCTGATGGCCGGGTGGTGCTTGAGAGCAGGGTCGGGGCGAGGAGATTGGCTTCGGCGCACTCCCGTGCGCCTCGCCCTGCGGGGCCGTCGCGCTGCTCCGGGCTATGCCGCGGGCTGCCCTCGCCCAAAAGCAGTAAACCGCCCGGAGGGGCACTTCGGCCCTCCGGGCGGCTAAAAAGTGGTCGTCCTTCTTGGACGCCGCACGAAAGTACTACCAGCGATAGACCGTCCGTGTCGAGGTAGTTGGTAACGGGATACCTCGCGGCGCTGACGCGCCGCTCGGGACGTGCCCCCGGCTCTCCCGCCGTTGCGGGATCGCCGCCCTCGCAAGGCTCGCGCCGCTCGCCTTGCTTCTACTCCTCGCCGCTGGACGCGGCTCGGAGCAAGGACGGCGCTGGGCCGCGCCGGTTGTGCTTCGCTCGCTGGCCGCTCGCTCAGCTTCCGTCGCCCGCGTGGGCGCGGTCGCCGGTCGGCCCTCCTGAACGTCGGGCCGAGGCTGGCTGCCCGGTGGCCGCTGTCACGTCCACGGCGGCTTCCGCCGCCCGGTTCGTTCCGCCCGTCTTCTCGTCTTCGTTCTTCGGGGGCGCGCGCGAAGAGGAAGAGGCTGCGGATTGACGGGCTCCACTCACCAACCACCCAATGCCGCTACGCGGCACAGCCAGCCAAGAAAGAGCGCAAGCCACGCGTTCTGGACGAACGCGCCGCTTGCTTAGTGAGCCGCCGGGCAATTCGCCCCGAGTGTGCGCCTACGGTGCAAA
>JAKJGV010000031.1 GCA_022704185.1 Verrucomicrobiota bacterium | reverse complement strand
AGAAATCTTCCTTTGGGGCGGACGACGAACTGCTGCCGGGGGACATTCGGTTGTGGAAGAACGCGGCGATTCCGCGGACGACCAGCAGCGCGCCACCACACCCGAGGTACACCAGCGAGAGGAAGAGGATCCGGTCGGAATTGCCGTGCTGCGCCAGCATGGCGTAGGAGAAGATGAAGAAGCTGATGGCCAGGCTGAGCAGGCCGAGAATGGTGGTCAACAGAACCATGTTCCGGAGGCGCCTTCTCCGCACGTGATAGCGATGCGCCCTCATGTGTACATCCGCGGCGGCATGCGTTTCGTTCATGTGCGCCAATATGCCGCATGAAAGGCGGCCGCGCGACAGAAAAAAGAACGGCCGGGGCTCCGGCTGCGCGGCGGGATTGTGTTTGCGGGCCGGATCATGCTAGGGTCCGCGCGTTCCTATGAAGTCATATCGCAAGGAGCTGTGGTTCAGCGCGCCGACGCGCCGGGCGTTCATCAACATCACGGACCCGGTGCAAGCCTGCCTCGAGGAGAGCGGCGTGCGCGAGGGGCTGGTGCTGGTCAACGCGATGCATATCACGGCCAGCGTGTTCATCAATGACAACGAATCCGGTCTTCACTCGGATTTCGAGAAGTGGCTGGAGAAGCTGGCCCCGGAGAAACCGTACTCCCAGTATGCCCACAACGGATACGAGGACAATGCGGACGCCCATCTCAAGCGCACGATCATGGGGCGCGAGGTGGTGGTGGCCGTCAGCGAGGGCCGCCTGGATTTCGGGCCGTGGGAACAAATCTTCTACGGCGAGTTCGACGGCAAGCGCCGCAAGCGCGTGCTGGTGAAGATCATCGGGGAATGAGTTGAAGTGGCCGCGAATCCGGCCGCTGGAGCGGGTGTTGAAGCAGGTCAGATTACCGGAACGAAAGGTTCGATAGCTCGTGTCATGGTCAGACGTCTCATAAGAAAGGTTCGTGCGCAGCTTCGCCGGATCGGCGGGGCGGCGTTGGCCAGCGTGGCGGGTCGCGCGCGCAGCGGCGAAAAGCCGCCACACGTGGTGGTGGAAACGAAGCCGGTCGCAAAGCCGCCCGCGGAAGTGTACCGTCCCGGTTCGGCACCGCGCAACGAAGGCGGCGAACAGGGAGGACGGAGCCGCCGGCGCCGCCGCCGGCCCCGGGGCGGGCGGCCACAGAATCCGCAGAGTCCGCCTACGGCGCCCGCGCCCGCGCCGCGCGCGCCGATGTCCGCCTGGAGCCTTGCCGAATTCCAGGTGGAACCGCAGGAAGGGAAAATGCGGTTTCACGATCTGGACCTTCCTCTGGAGATCCTGCGCGCGGTCGGTGATCTGGAGTTCCAGTACTGCACGCCGATCCAGGCTTCCATCCTCCCGCACCTGCTCGCGCGGCGGGATGCCGCCGGACGGGCGCAGACCGGCACAGGCAAAACCGCCGCCTTCCTGGTGTCCATTTTCACGCGCCTGATGCGCGAGGGCGGCGCGGCTCGGTCCCCGGGCACGCCGCGCGCGCTGATCCTCGCGCCCACGCGCGAGCTGGTCATCCAGATCGCGAAGGAGGCGGAGGAGATCGGCCGGTACTGCCCGTTCCGCGTCATGGCCGTGTTCGGCGGCATGGACTACAAGAAGCAGATGGAGGAACTGTCGCGCGGGCCGCTGGATATCATGGTCGCGACGCCCGGCCGCCTGCTCGATTTCAAGCAGCAGCGCCGGCTTCACCTGGGCAAGGTGGAGATGCTGGTGATTGACGAAGCGGACCGGATGCTCGATATGGGGTTCATCCCCGACGTGCGCAACATTATTCACAGCCTGCCGCCGGCGGGCGAGCGCCAGACGATGTTGTTCAGCGCGACGCTCACGCCGGAGGTCATGCAGCTCGCGGCGCGCTGGACGCATGATCCGATCAAGGTCGAGGTGGAGCCGGAGAAGGTGGCCGTGGACACCGTCCGGCAGGTAATCTACATCGTGTCCGGCGAAGAGAAGTTCACGGTGCTGTACAACTTGTTATCTCGCGAGCAGCATCAGCCGTTGCTCGTTTTCGCCAACCGGCGCGACGAGGCGCACGACCTGATGAGGAAACTCGCGGCGCACGGGCTCACCTGCGCGCTGCTTTCCGGAGCGGTGCCCCAGGAGAAGCGCCTGAAGACGCTGCAGGCTTTTCGCGAGGGCCGCGTGCGCGTCGTGGTCGCGACGGATGTGGCCGGGCGCGGGATTCACGTCGAGGGCATCGGGTACGTGGTGAACTACCACCTGCCTCACGATCCCGAGGACTACGTGCATCGCATCGGCCGGACGGGCCGGGCCGGCGCGACGGGAACCGCGGTGAGTTTCGCCTGCGAGGAGGATTCATTCTTCATCCCGGAAATCGAGAAGTTCATCGGCATTCCCATCCCGTGTACGTTTCCCGAGGACGAACTTCTGAAGCCGGTTCCCGAGGCGCGGCACTCGTTCGCGCCCACGCCGCGCCGTCCGAACAGAGGACCGCCGCGCGGCCGCCGCCCCGGCGGCCGGCCGGGGGGAAGGCGCAGATAACCCCTCGCCCCAGCCGTCTTCCCAAGGCATCGTCTCGCGAGCCGACGGTTTTCCAAACATTGGAACTTTTTTTGTCGTTTTTTCCAGGGATTGGAAAACGCACGGCGTTGGTTGACAGCGGGAAATCCCGGGCTACATTACCTGCGGGCGTGGGAGGATATTCGGGGTGGTGGGCGCTTTTTTTTGGACTGAAATCCGACTTTTATGGTCGGGGTTTGAACATGCTGAAGCTGACAAAGAAAGTCGAATACGGGTTGATGGCCATGATTCACATGGACGGGTTGCCGCCCGGTGAACTGGCGACGGCGCGCGAGATGTCCGAGCGGTACAGCATCCCGGCGGAGTTGCTGGGCAAGATCCTGCAGGCGCTGGTGCGGGCGGACCTGGTGGCGTCCGTGCAGGGGGTGAAGGGCGGGTACCGGCTGATACGTACGCTGGAGCGGATCACGGTGGGCGAGGTCGTGGAGATCGTGGACGGGCCGGTTCACCTGTCGTGTTGCCAGGACGATCCGGCGAATTGCGGTCAGTTCGACACGTGCAACATCAAGAAGCCGGTGCTTGAAATGCAGAAGCAACTGGTGGATTACATGCACAGCCTGCCGCTGGCGAGTTTCCGCAAGCATGTGGTCGGTGACAAGATCGCGATGGAAGCGGGTTGAAGATGAACCAGAAGCATGATGAATCAGACCAGGATCCGGCGGCGTCGAGCAAACTGACGCGCGAGGACATGCTGGACGTCCTGCGCAATGTCATTGACCCGGATCTCCAGATGAACATCGTGGATCTCGGGCTCGTGTACGAAGTGGAGCACCTCGACGACGGCCGCGTCGCGGTGAAAATGACGCTGACGACGCCGCATTGCCCCTACGGACCGGCGCTGATCGCGGAAGTGAAAGCGATGCTGATGATGGTGCGCGGCGTGGCCGGCGTGCAGGTGGACCTTGTTTGGGACCCGCCGTGGGGGACGGACCGGTTGACCGAGGAAGGGCGGCTGGCGTTGGGGCTGGATATCTGAAGCAAGAGGAAACGAGATGAGTGCGAAAACGGCGGACTTCGAAATCAGGAACCTGTGCGCATCGGTGGAGGGGAAACCGATCCTCCAGGGGGTGAGCCTGAAGATCAACAAGGGCGAGAACCATGCTTTGATGGGCCCGAACGGCTCGGGCAAGAGCACGCTCGCGAACGTCATCATGGGGCACCCGGCCTACGAGGTGACCGGCGGAGATATCCTGTTTCACGGGCAGAACATCGTGGAACTGGAGCCGGAAGAGCGGGCGCGGCTGGGCTTGTTCCTTGCGTTCCAGTACCCGGTGGCGATTCCCGGCGTGACGGTCGCGAAGTTCCTGAAGACGGCGGTGGACGCGGTCCGCGGCGTGCAGAACGTCAAGCCGGCGGAGTTCATGAAGGAGCTGCGCGAGAACTCGGAATACCTGGAAGTGGACAAGGCGTTCCTCAACCGTTTCATGAACGACGGTTTCTCGGGCGGCGAGAAGAAGCGCATGGAGATCCTGCAGATGCTGATGCTCAAGCCCGGCATCGCGATCATGGACGAAACGGACTCGGGCCTGGATATCGACGCGCTGAAGATCGTGTCGAAGGGCGTGAACCGGCTGGTCGGCCCGGCTTTCGGGCTGCTGGTGATCACGCACTACGAACGCATCCTGAACTACATCAAACCCGATCATCTCCACATCCTCATGCAGGGGCGGGTGGTGCTCTCGGGCGGGCCGGAGCTGGTCAAGGAGCTGGAGCAGAAGGGCTACGACTGGGTGCGCGAGAAGTTCGGCGAGGAAGTGCTGGTGGTGTGAGGCCATGAGCGAAAAAAGCGCAGAGCAGGTCCTGGCGGATTCGGAGTACAAGTACGGCTTCGTGACGGATGTCGAGGCCGACACGATCCCGATGGGCTTGAACGAAGACATCATCCGGATGCTCTCCGAAAAGAAGGGCGAGCCGGAGTGGATGCTGGAGTGGCGTCTCAAGGCCTACCGCCGGTGGCTCAAGATGAAGGAGCCGCGTTGGGCGAACCTCGATTTCCCGCCGATTGATTTCCAGGCGCTCCGCTACTACTCCGCGCCGAAGAAGCGCGCCGAAGCGGAGATCGACCCCGAGCTGCAAAAGACGTTCGAGCGGCTCGGCATCCCGCTTCACGAGCGCAACCGGCTGGAAGGCGTGGCGGTGGACGCCGTCTTCGACAGCGTGTCCGTCGCGACGACCCACAAGGAGATGCTCAAGGAAAAGGGCGTGATCTTCTGCTCTTTTTCCGAGGCGATCCGCGAGCACCCCGACCTCGTGAAGAAGTACATGGGCACGGTGGTCCCGTACACGGACAACTTCTACGCGGCGCTGAACGCGGCGGTCTTCAGCGACGGCTCGTTCTGCTACATCCCGAAGGGCGTGCGGTGCCCGATCGAGCTTTCGACGTATTTCCGCATCAACGCGATGGAGACCGGCCAGTTCGAGCGCACGCTGATCGTGGCCGAGGACGACAGCTACGTGTCGTACCTCGAAGGCTGCACCGCCCCGCTGCGCGACCGCAACCAGCTTCACGCGGCGGTGGTGGAGCTGATCGCGATGGACAACGCCCAGATCAAGTACGCGACCGTCCAGAACTGGTATGCCGGCGACAAGGAAGGGAAGGGCGGCATTTACAACTTCGTGACGAAACGCGGGCATTGCCGCGGCCGCCATTCGAAGATCTCGTGGACCCAGGTGGAGGCGGGTTCGGCGATCACCTGGAAATATCCGGGCTGCGTGCTGGAAGGCGATCATTCGGTCGGCGAGTTCTATTCCGTCGCGCTGACGAACAACAAAATGCAGGCGGATACCGGCACGAAGATGATCCATATCGGGAACCACACGCGCAGCACGATCGTTTCAAAAGGCATCTCGGCGGGCGAATCGAACAACACGTACCGCAGCCTCCTGCAGATCCTGCCGGATGCGAAGCACTGCCGGAATCACACGCAATGCGATTCGATGTTGATCGGCCCGCTGTGCAAGGCGAACACGTTTCCCAATATCGAAGCCGAGAATGGCAGCGCCGTGCTGGAGCACGAGGCGACGACCTCGCGGATCAGCGAGGAGCAGTTGTTCTACCTGAAATGCCGCGGGATCAAGGAAGAGGACGCGGTATCGCTGGTGGTGAACGGGTTCTGCAAGGAAGTGCTGAAGCAGTTGCCGCTGGAATTCGCGGTCGAGGCGATCAAGTTGCTGGAGATGAAGCTGGACAAGAGCGTCGGGTAACGGGAGCGATTCATGGCTGTCGGGCTTGAGCAGGAAGTCAAAAACGAAGCGTTCGTCGCCGGGTTCGACGAGGCGGCGTCGCGCGCCCTCGCGGGCGAGTCGGCGGTGCCGGCCCTGCGCGAGCTGCGGGAGGTCCGCTTCGCCGAGTACCGGGCCGTTCCGCTGCCGACGCGGCGCATGGAGGAATGGCGGCGGACGGATCCCGCGCGTTTCCCGTTCGAGCGCATGAAACGGCTGCCGACGATCCCGCGCGGCGCGTGCGCGCCGCACGCGTGGGACGACTTGTTCGACGTGATCGTTTCGGTTGAAGACGGGGCGTTCGACATCCGCGATCGAAGCGGGGTGCTGGAAGGCGGGCAGGTGCTGGTGGCCCCGCTGGAGCAGGCGCTTCGCGAGCATGCCGACCGGGTGAAGCCGTTTCTCGAGAAACGCGCGCGCGCGGAGGCGCCCGACAAGTTCGAGGCGCTGGGCGATGCGTTCTGGAACGCGGGCTTTTTCATTCACGTCGCGCCGGGCGTTGAACTGGAGCGGGGCGTCCTCCTCCGCTACCGCCAGTCCGGGGCCGGCGGCATCCTGATCCCGCGGGTCATCGTCGCGGTGGGCGAGCGGAGCCGCGCGGTGCTGGTGGAGTCCATGGAGTCGCCGGACGGGGTCGAGCTGATGTCGGTGGTCTCGCGGGAGTTCCACGTGGCCGAGGGCGCGAAGCTGCAGTCCACGACGTTGCGCGCGTGGGGCGACCGGACGGTCCATCTCGCGGGCGACTGGGCGCGGTTGTCGCGCGACGCGCGGCTGGAGTGGATCACGCTGAACTTCGGCGGGCGGCTGACCAAGGTGCGGTTCGGCAGCGACGGCGCGGAGCCGGGCGCGAACGCGGAACTGGACGGGCTGTACTTCGCTTCCGGCGAACAGCACGTGGATCAGAAGACCTTGCAGGTTCACTCGTCTCCGGATACTTATAGCCGCTTGCTGTACAAGGGCGTCGCGAAGGACAAGGCGCACTCCGTGTACCAGGGCCAGATCGTCGCGCGGCCCGGCGCGATCCGCGTGGACGCCTACCAGAGGAACAACAACCTGGTGCTGAACGACGGGGCGCGGGCGGACTCGATGCCGGGCCTGCAGATTGACGCCGACGACCTGAAGTGCAGCCACGGGTCCACGGTGGGGAACCTGGACGAGGACGAACTGTTCTACCTGCGGTGCCGCGGCATTGACGAGGCGTCCGCGCGAAAGGCGTTGATACGAGGGTTCTTTGAGGATGTGGCGGGGCGTATCCCGCACGAGTGTGTGAGGGAGGTCGTGCACAGCCAGGTGGACGCGAAGATCGGCTGAGGCGCGAGCCCGGGAGGCGAAGAGGCATGGCGGACTGGAAGGAAGTGGCCAAGGTGTCGGAATTCGCAGCCAGCGACCGGAAGCTGGTGGACTTGGGAGACGGCGAGATGATCGGCGTCTTCAAGGTGGGGGAAGAGTTCTTTGCGGTGAACGGGTGGTGCAGTCACGAGAAGGCCTCCCTGCTGCACGGCGACGTGGAAGACCACGAGGTTGTGTGTCCCGTGCACGGAGCGCGGTTCGACTTGAGGACGGGCCGGCATTTGAGCCTGCCCGCGGTCCGTCCGATTGCCAGCTACCCGGTCAAGGTGGAAGGCGACGCGATCTTCATTAGAGTGTGAGGCGACGGATCATGACGACAGACCCGGCTGGGTGCAAAACCATCGGATGCAGCGCGTGCGGCGACCGGATCGTTCTGCCCGGTTCGCGCGCGATGGATCCGATGAAGATCCGCGGCGATTTTCCGATCCTCAACGTCCAGGTGCACGACGGCAAGCCGCT
This sequence comes from Verrucomicrobiota bacterium, assembly GCA_022704185.1. GTDB lineage: Bacteria > Verrucomicrobiota > Kiritimatiellia > CAIQIC01 > JAGNIJ01 > JAKJGV01. The sequence continues at coordinate 13,077 of JAKJGV010000031.1, read as the reverse complement.
GGCGTATCTCGACAACGCGGCCACGACTCAGAAATCGTCCTCGGTGGTCTGCGCGTTGTGCGATTACTACCAGTTCTGCAACGCGAACGTGCATCGTTCGCTGCATTACCTTGCGGAGCAGGCGACGCGCGCGTTTGAGCGCGGGCGCGAACGCGTGGCGGCGTTCATCCAGGCGCCGGGTGTTCGGAACATCGTTTTCACCCGCGGCACGACGGAGAGCATCAATCTCGTGGCGCATTCCTGGGGGCGGAAATTCATCCGCCCGGGCGATGAGATCGTGCTGACCGAAATGGAGCACCACAGCAACCTGGTGCCGTGGCAGTTGCTCGCGAAGGAGAAGGGCGCGGTGCTGAGGTTCGTGCCCGTCCTCGAGGATGGGACGCTGGATCAGGATGCCTATCGAAAGTTGCTGACGCCGAAGGTGAAGCTGGTGGCGTTCGTGCACGTCTCGAACGTGCTCGGCACGGTCAACCCGGCGAAAGAGATGGTCGCCGCGGCGCGCGCCATCGGGGCCGTGACGCTGGTGGACGGGGCGCAGAGCGTGCCGCACCAGCCGGTGAGCGTCGAGGACCTCGGCTGTGATTTCCTGGCGTTCTCCGGGCACAAGATGCTCGGGCCGACGGGGATCGGCGTGCTCTTCGGGCGCGACACGCTGCTGGAATCCATGGACCCGTTCATGGGCGGCGGCGAGATGATCAGTCGCGTGACCCTGGAGGAATCCACGTGGGCGGATGTCCCGCAGAAGTTCGAGGCCGGTACCCCGCATATCTCGGGCGCGGTGGGGCTGGGAGCGGCGACGGATTACCTGACCGAGCTGGGCATGGACAAGGTTCACGCGCGGGAGCAGGAGCTGACGAAGATCACCATCGAGGCGCTTTCGGCGGTGCCGGGCGTGCGGATCTTCGGCCGGGCGCCGGAGCGGAGCGGCGCGGTTTCCTTCGAGGTGGAAGGGGTGCACCCCCACGATCTGGCGCAGTTCGCGGACCGCGAGGGCGTGGCGATACGGGCGGGGCACATGTGCGCGCAGCCCCTGTTGCGAAAGTTCGGGCTGCCGGCCGTGGCGCGCGCGAGCCTGTATTTCTACAACCTCCCGGAGGAAATCGAGAGACTGGTTCACGCGGTGCGCAAGGCAAAGGAGTTCTTCGCCCATGGAACTCGATGAGCTGTACCAGGATCTGATCCTCGACCACTTCAAGCACCCGCGCCACCGGCAGGAGCTGTCGGACGGCGAGGTGCTGGTGGACGAGGAGAACCCGACGTGCGGCGATCACATCCGGCTCACCGCCCGGGTGGAGAACGGGCGGATCCAGGATGTGCGCTATGACGGCAAGGGATGCGCGATCAGCACGGCGTCCGCGTCCATGATGGCCGAGCGGCTGATCGGGATGCCCGTCGCGGAAGCGCGGAAGCTGATCGGCGAATTCATCGGGTTGATTCGCGGGGAGAAGGAGTCGGCGCCGGCGGACTTCGGGGACCTGGCGGCGCTGGAGGGCGTGAAGCAGTATCCGATGCGCGTGAAATGCGCGACAATGGCGTGGCACGCGGCGGAGAAGGCGTTGGGCAAGCTGGGCGTGTGACCGCGCGGATCAATCCGGCGCCTGGGCCTGCAGCGAAGTCTGCTGGAGGCTGGCGGCCACAACCTTCGGAAGATCTTTCTTCTCGCTCTCGTCGAGCGGCGGGAAATCGAAGTGGCGCTGGAAGATCTCCACGAACTTCTTGCAGCACTCGCGCTCGCCCGGACCCGTCACGCGGATCAGCACTTTCGCCCCTTCATGCAGCCCCATCGTGATCAACGCCATGACGGAACGAGGATCGCACACGCCGGCATCCGTCACCACCTGGATCTCGCCGCGGTAGTGCATGGCCTCCTTGGCGATGATGGCGGACGGGCGGCAGTGAATGCCGTTCGCGTTACGAATTGTGGCGGGCATCTCAACCATGATTGTGAAACTGTATCATGTTCGAGGCCGCGAGGCAAGAAACAAGGGGTGGCAATCCGCTACTCGAAGAGCCGGTTCGCGGCCAGGCAGTCGCAGAGCCGGGCGTAAGCGGCATGCAGGGCCGGACGGCTGAAATCGCCGTTCAGGCTGCGGAGAATGCGCTGGGCAAGGGTCCCCGAGGACAGGATCCGGGCCAGGGCGCCGGTGTGCTCCGCCGGCATGTCTCCCGCGACGTGCTTCATGGCATGGGTCCAGACGTCGGCCGCCCGGCAGGGCATTCCGGGGAGCCCGAACGCGGAGAGGTAGCGCGTGTCGGAGATCATGGTGTCGCCGCCTTCCGCCACGGCGGTCTCCAGGATGGCGGACAGCCGGCCGGTTTCGAACTCCTTCTGCGCGGCGGAACGCATCCACCGTTCCTCCGTCAGGGCGCGCAGGGTCCGCGTGACCAGCGCGAGGACGGCCATGTCCGCCAGCGGGCACTCCTGGACGTCGAGCAGGCGGATCTCGATGGTATTGCGATCGAAGCGGGCGATGGCGCCGCGCGCGTTGAGCCATTCCTCCTGCAGGGTCCCTTCCGGATCGAGCCGCGAGATATCGCGGTACATCGGCTGCAGGATTCGTTCCTCGTATTCCGCGGGAGAGAACACGGGTTCGGGAATGACGGCGCCCGTGACGGAGGGAATGATCCGGCAGTTGTTGCGGTATTCGCGCAGCCGCGCGTCCACCAGGCCGGTCGGCTGTCCGTCGAGAATGGGGGATGACGCCGCGAGCGCGGGAAGCAGCGGGAGCACGAGGCGTATCGCGGCATGCAGGCGCCCGAATTCCTCCTCCGAGGCGAAAGGCAGATTCAGGTGGCAGGACTGGAGGTTGGCCCAGCCGTGTCCGCGGCAGTTGAATATGCGGTGGAAGGCCTCGTAGATCGGGCTGCTTTCGTGGGGCCAGAGCTTCATCTCGGCGTGCGGATCCATCCACGGGTGCGCGGCCGTGGGCATCAGGCGTCCGCCGAGCGGGGCGAGGAGGGTGTTCAGGGTCGCGATGTCGGAATGGAACAGGGCATCCAGGCCGGACAGCGAAGCCGCCGGTCCGTTCGTCTTGAGTTCGATCAGGTGGAGGGCGAGCTCGTTGGACCACTGCAGCGCGCCGCGATCCGCCTCCGCCACGTAGGACCCGGCGACGGCTTTCAGCGCTTCATCCGCCACGGGCAGCACGGAGAGGTCGTCCCGCCGGACGATCATGTATTCCAGCTCGACGCCGTACGCCTGGAACAGGCCGATGCGCCTGGCCCCGCTCATGACGCCACCCATGGAGCCTTGGATTTCTCGATGCGCTCCAAGAAGACCTCCATGACCCGGAAATAGAGCTCATCCTTCAGCACCCGGTCCTCGTAACCGGCTTCGATGCTCGGATTGTCGTTCACCTCGATGACGTAGGCCTTGCGGCCCACCTGCTTCACGTCCACTCCGTAGAAGCTGTTCCCGATCAGGTTGGCGGCCCTCAGCGCGGTGCGCACGACGTTCCGCGGCGCGAGTTCGACCGGCAGGGTTTCCACGCGGCCCTCGCGCGCGGTGCCGTTGTCGCTCGGGTTGATGATCTGCCAGTGCCGCCGGGCCATGAAGTACTTGCACGCGTACAGCGGCTTCCGGTCCACGATCCCGATGCGCCAGTCGAAGGGCGTGGAGATGAACTCCTGCGCAATCAGAAGATCCGAATCCTCCAGCAGCTTCGACGCCTCTTCCCGCAGGCCCAGCTCGTTCTCCACCTTGATGACGCCCTTGGAGAATGCGCTGTCGGGCTGCTTCAGCACGCAGGGGAACCCGAGCTCGGGGCCGATCCGGTTCAGGTTCTCCTTGTGGACGATGATCGTCCGGGGGATGGGGATGTCGTGGCGGTCGAGCAGTTCGGCCAGGTATACCTTGTTCGTGCAACGGAGGATCGAGGTGGAGTCGTCCATGACGATCAGGCCCTCGGCCTCCGCCCGCCGCGCGAACCGGAAAGTGTGGTGCATGACGCTGGTGGTTTCGCGGATGAACAGCGCGTCGTATTCCGCGAGCCTCGCGAAGTCGTCGCGGTTGATGATTTCGACTTCCATGCCCAGTTTTTCCGCGGCCCGCTCGAACTTCTCAATCGCGGGCTCATCGGACGAGCAATCCTGGTGTTGCCGCGGGTCCCAGAGGATGGCGAGCGTGTAGCGGGGTTGGGCCCGGCGTTTTACGTGGGTGCGGTGTCCTTCGAAGAAGCGCGACGCCTGGGTCACGGCGAACTCCCGGTGCGAGTCGGGGATCTCGCTTGCCGAAATCGGGCGGATTCCCGTCAGCTCCCACTCCCCGGCCTCCTTGCGGAATTCTGCGCGCAGGAAGGGGGCCTGGAAAAGGTTGAAGAGCTCGATGCTGAGCCTCTCGTAACGCTGGGCCATGTTGTGGCCGAAGTAGATGCTCAGGGTGAACGTGTCGCTCGTGATCGGGGCCAGGCTCTGCCGGATGATCTCGTTCAGGTCGTCCGACACGGTGCGGATGATCGTGCGCGATTTGACGTCCTGGATGGTGTTCACGCTGGGGATCGGCTTGTGGCCCCGGGCCGCGGCGAGCAGGGAGACGTAGTACCCCGTGCTCTGGTAGCGGTAGGACCGGCAGAGGTTGAACACGCGGGTGTTCTGCATCTCGGTGTACTGGTGATCCGTGAGGTACCGCTGCGCGGGCACGACCCGGATGTTGGGGACGCCGAGCGGCCAATCCTCGGGATTGTTGACTACGATCAGGATGTTCATCGGGAAACGTCTCTTCTGCCGGCGGGGGATGGAGTCACGATGAGAAGGTTGGAGTCGTATGTCACGATGCCCAGCAACACCGCACATACCACGCGATTGATGTTGATGTCGTAATAGTGTCCCTCGGCCAGCGGACTCGGGGCGAGGGGGTCGGCCACGTTGACGGTCTTGCTTTCGCGATCGTAACCGCTGAGGACCACGAAATGGCCCGCGGGTTCGCCGCGAATGTCGTCCGGCCTGTCGTCCCCGGTCTCCCGCGCGGCCCGGTGCAGGTAGGTCGCGCTCAGCCCGGTGAGGATGGGTTCGCCGCGATTGAGGTACTTGCGGATCAGGCCGCGCGTAAGGTCCTCGAATCGCACGCGTCCGCCCATGTCTAGAAATCGAAGGTAGGCATCCGTCGAAATGCGCAACCGGGGATTATCCTTCACCCGGAGCTGGGCCTCGAGACGCTGGCGCAGGTCCGGTCCGCCGGGCGCGAACCACGTGGGATCGAACAGTCGGACGTTGTACGTGTAGATGGTGGCGAAATAGCCGCGCTGAAGCGCGTGGTTTGCGAGGAGAACGGCGAGGGTCCCGCCGCTCTCCAGGACGGGTACTTCGTCGATCACCTGCTGGAGCGAGATCGAGTCGCCGAAATAGTCATACACGGCGTGAAGGCACGTGGGCCCGCACGTTGTATCGGTCGGTTGGGCCTGCATTCGAAGCTGTAGCCGGCATTCCATGAGCGCGGTATTGTGCTACAAAGCGTTTGAAATGCAATAACGTCGTATGGGCTTGCTGATTGCTCGGCACGGGGGAAGCTTGGTTTCGCGATGACGGTTTCTATCCCGCCGCAAAGGCGGCGCGGGATTCGGCGACGAAGGCGCGGACTTTTGCGCGGTCCTTCCGGCCGTCGGGGCCCTCGATGCCCGTGTGGGCATCCACTCCGGCGGGCTGCACCTCGCGGATGCCGGAAGCGACGTTCATGGGCGTCAACCCGCCCGCGAGGATCACCGGCTTCGGCGAGAGCGAAACCAGTTGGCGGCTCACCGACCAGTCGTGCGTCTTGCCGGTGGCCCCGCAAGCGCCCGTGACGGGATCGTACGTGTCGGTGATGAACCCTTCCACGTGCGGAGCGAAGTGCCGGACGAGTTGCTTGAGCGCCTCCAGGTTGCCCGCCCGGACGACGAGGCTCTTGATGAAGACCATTTCCGGGCAGAACATCCGGATCCGTTCGATCTCGCGAATCGGAATGTCGCCGTGCAGCTGCACCGTGGTGACGTTGAGCTTCCTGCAGAGCGTGAGAATGGCGTCGGCCGTGTGAAGATAGGTGATGAGCACGCATTGCGCCCGGGATTGAATGGATCGGATCACGCGCGCGGCGTCGTCCTCGCTGATGTCCTCGCGATGCACGGGCAGCCGCAGGGGGAATCCGATCCAATCCACCCCTTCTTCCACGAGGAGCTCCGCCTCGGCGAGATCATGGACACCTGCGATCTGAACCACGTGCTGCACAGGCAAACATTAGCACTAGCTACAGGAGAGGGCGAGGGAGAAGTGGATGAGAGATACGGGATACGAGGTGCGGGATGAGGACAAATCCGGTCTCGTACTCCGTATCACGTCCCGTGAAACCTGACACCTTCTTCCCTCCTGTTGCCGTTCACATTGGGTCGTTGTATCGTGCCCATATGATTCGTCTCGGGCTATGCTGCATATTCCGCGAGCAACCGATCCGGTTCCGGCAGGCGACGGCCACGGCTGTTTTGCGCCTCAGCCCGGCTGCCCGGCGCGCCAGGTTGGTGGCGTTGTGCGCGGCGAACGCGGAAGCCTTGCGCGCCTCGCTCGAGTACTGCGCGAAGCATGGCGTCGGAGCGTTCCGGATCAACAGCCAGATACTGCCGCTGAAAACGCATCCCGAGATCAGATATGATCTGGAAGACCTCCCGGACGGAGACGGGATCATCCGCGCCTTCAGGCAATGCGGAGCATTTGCCCGTAAACACAAGATCAGGATGTCCTTTCATCCGGACCAGTTCGTGCTCCTCAATTCCCCGCGCCCGGAAGTGGTGGCTTCGTCGGTCGCCGAGTTGGAGTACCAGGCTGAAGTGGCCGAGTGGGTGGGGGCCGACGTCATCAACATTCATGGCGGCGGCGCGTACGGCGACAAGAAGTCTGCGCTTGCACGATTGCGCGACAACCTCGGCTTGCTTTCGAAGCGTGCGCGCAAGCGGCTGACTTTGGAGAACGACGACCGCATCTACTCACCCGCCGATTTGTTCCCGGTTTGCCGGGCGGAGGGAATCCCGCTCTGTTACGACGTGCATCATCATCGATGCCTGCCGGACGGCATGACCGTGGAGAAGGCGACCCACGAGGCGTTGAAGACATGGGATCGCGAGCCGTTGTTTCATCTTTCAAGTCCGATCGAAGGGTGGAACGGCCGGGACCCGTCGCGGCATCACGATTTCATCAACCCCCGAGATTTTCCGCGGTGCTGGCTGACCCTGGATGCCACGATCGAAGTCGAAGCGAAGGCCAAAGAGTTGGCGGTGGAGCGGTTGAGGGCGTATCTTGTGAAAAGGAAGGTGCAGGTGTGGGAGGATGAGAAACAGGTGTCAGGCGTCAGGAACGAGATACGCGATGCGGGATGCGGGGAGAATTGTCATCTCGTATCCCGTATCACGTCCCCTGACACCTGAAACCTCAGAGGCTACATGAAAACAAGAAAACTGGGATGGACCGGGGTGGAGCTGACCACGGTGGGGCTGGGCACGTGGGCGCATGGCGGCGCGGACTGGCGGTTCGGGTGGGGGCCGCAGGATGACGAGCTGTCGGTTAAGACCATCTGCGCCGCGCTCGATGCAGGCATCAATTGGGTGGATTGCGCGGCGGTCTATGGGCTCGGTCATGCGGAGGAGGTGCTGGGGCGCGCGCTCAGGGAGTTGAAGCAGAAACCGTTTGTCGCCACAAAGTGCAGCCTGGTGTGGGACGAGAGGAGAAACGTCAGCAGCAACCTGAAGGCTGACAGCGTCAAGGCGGAGTGCGAGGCGAGCCTGCGAAGACTGGGCGTGGACAGGATAGACCTGTACCAGGTTCACTGGCCGATGCCGGATGCACAGATCGAAGAAGGATGGGGCGCGGTGGCTGACCTGGTCCGCGAGGGCAAGGTTCGCTACGGCGGGGTCTCCAATTTCTCCGTGGCGCACATGGAGCGCGTGCGGGCGATTCATCCGGTGGCTTCGCTGCAGCCGCCGTACAGCATGCTGAAGAGGGAGATCGAGAAGGACATCCTGCCGTATTGCGCGCAGCATCGCATCGGCGTGATCGCGTACAGCCCCCTGCAGAAGGGCTTGTTGACGGGGAAGGTCACCCGCGAATACGTGGCGTCGCTGGCCCGGGAGGACCATCGCGTGAAGCTCGACCCGATGTTTCGCGATCCCGAGTTGTCCGCGATCCTGCGAAAGGTCGAGGCGCTTCGACCCATCGCGGCGCGTTGCGGGATCACGCCGGCGCAGCTGGCCATCGCGTGGGTGCTTCGGCGGAGCGAGCTGACGGCGGCGATCGTCGGCGGCCGCACGCCGGAACAGATTCACGGGACCGCGACGGCCATGGACGTGGAGCTGTCCGCGGCGGATATCGCGGAGATAGAGGGGGTATTGCGATGAGCCCGTTCTTCGTGTGGCTGTTCATCCTGGGCTTCGTGATCTCCAGCACCGGTGCGAGCCTCTTGTTCAAGGTTGCGGCCGATGCTTCCGGTTGGACGGCGTTCCGCTACTTCCTGTTGGGCAACTTCGCCGGGGTGTGGGCGCCCGTCTGCCTGATGTTCGCGCTCAAGGGCACGAACGCGAACATCGTTTACGCGATCTGCTACGGGGGCGGCTTCTGCGCGCTCCAGGTCGCCACGTTCCATCTGTTCCGCCAGCCCTTGTCTTTGTGGCAGTGGGCGGGAGTGGGCGTCGTGGGGGTCGGAGTTCTGTTGCTGCAGATACGGGCGTAAGGGCCGTTCCCTTACGTGCTGTCCGGGCTTTGCGCTTCCTTCTTCTTTGCGCGTTTCTGTTCCAGCACGTCGCGGATCACCCCGGAGAGGGCCTCGTAGCGGAAGGGTTTCTCCAGGAAGGCCGCCATGTTCACCATCTCGTCGCGTGACAGGGTGAAATTGTCGGTGTAGGAAGACGTGTAGATGACCGGTGTTGAGCGGAAACGGTCGGGCACGTTGCCCACCATTTCAGGGCCGTTGATCCCCGGCATGACGAGGTCGGAGATGATGAGGTCGAGCTCTCCCTTGTAGCGATGAAGCAACTGGAGGGCGCGCCCGCCGCTTCCGGTTTCGATGACGCGATATCCCAGCAGGCGCAGGATGGCGGACGTGGCCGTGCGCACCATTTCGTCGTCTTCCACGTACAGGATGGTCTCGGTGCCGCGACGCGGAACCGGCTCTTCAACTTCCACGCAAAGCTCTTCCTCGGGAGCCGTGACCTGGGGGAGCCAGACCTCGATATCGGGGACGCAGTCTTCGTTGAGATTCTGCCGGATTACCCCGCCGAAACTCTTCACGATACCGGCCGATACGGCGAACCCGAGGCCGTGCTCGGCGCATCGCGTGGCCGACGGCGCGAGGGTGGCGCCCTTCACGTGCAGGTGGCAGTAGGGCCCGGCAGCCATTGTCCCCCCGCTTCTTTCGGACTCGGGAATCTCGCGGGTGCTGTCCGTAAGGATGGTCAGCCGTCCACCCTCCGGCATGACGTCCCTGGCGTCGGCCGCGAGGTTCACCAGCAGGTGTCGCAGCAACGCATCGTCCGCGCGCACGCAGATGCGCTCATCCGACAGCCGCAGATCGAGGGCGATATTCGCCCCGAGAACGTGATGCAGCAGGTTCCGGAGCCCCGCGAGCGTGGCGCGGACGTCCATGGAACGAAGGTTCAGGACGTGGTTGTGGCTGAACCCGATGAGCTCGCGCGTCAAATCGGCCGCCTGCTCCGCCGCGCGGAGAATCTGAATGAACCCGGACCTGAGAGCGGATGGATCATTCGACACGCCGTCTTTCAGAATGGAAGAGAAGCCGAGAATCACGGTCATCGCGTTGCTGATGTCGTGCATGACATGCCCGACCACGCGGTTCATGCTTCTCGCCAGCATCGCCTCCGACGCGGCATCGGTGGCGACCTCGGTTTCAGCGGACGGCCACTGAATCGAGGCGTAGCCCAGGATGTCTTTCGACTTCGAGAGGATCGGTGTGACGGTCGTCTCAAGCCCGATCAGTCGCCCGTCCTTTCTTCTGTCCGTCAACCGTCCGCGCCAGGGCTGCCCCTGCGAAAGCGTGGACCAGAAGCGGGCGTAGAAATCGGGAGAGTGATGCCCGCTCTTCAAGACGCGCGGCGTGAGGCCCACGATCTCGCTTGAGGCATACCCGGTGAGTTGCTCGAACGCGGGGTTGACGTACTCTATGACCGAGCCCCGATCGGTGAACATCACGCCGTGGGGCAACTGATTCAGAAACGAATCGAATATTGCAGGAGTCCCATCGGAAGGCAGCCGGCCCTTCCCAGGCCATGCGATCCCCGCTTTAGAGGCAGTCATTGCCGGTTCCCCCCCCGCGCCAACCCGCGGCACGAATGCGTTGCCTCTCTCTCGGTAGATTATCATAGGCATGCAGCCGACGTGTGTCAAATCACCGGGGTCGCGCTTCCTCAATCCCTACAACAGAGGCTGTGTGTACGCGTGAACGTTCCCACAGGCATGCCTTTTGATTGCAGTTCAAGCCGATGCTGTGCAATAAGGGACAAAGCTTGGTTCCCATCCATGTCGAACAACATCTCAGTCAAGCTGAAGCCTGGCCGTGAAAAGCCGGTTTTGCACGGACATCCGTGGATCTTCGCGGGCGCGATCGCTGAAGAAGATGGCCCGGCGGAGCCCGGCACCATCGCGGAAGTCCTGTCGGCATCCGGTGAATGGCTGGCGAGAGGATTGATCCATCCATCCGCCGCATTGCGTGTCCGGATTTACACGCGCGACCCGTCCGAGCCACTGGACGATTCCTTCTTTGCGTCGCGCGTTCATGCCGCGATCTCATTTCGCGAGGGGCTGTTCGGCAACGCGACAGGAGACACGGATGCGTACCGGTTGATCTTCTCGGAGGCGGACGGATTGTCGGGACTCATCGTGGATCGTTACGCGGACTTTCTTTCGGTGCAGGTTGGAGCCTGCGCACTGGTCCCGTATCTGGACGGGATCCTTCGCGCGCTGAAAGAGCGAACGGGGCTGGATCGAGTATGGGTCAGACCGGAGCCGGATGCGGTCACGCGGGAGGGCGTCCAACTGCCCGGCCCGGCGGGCGACGTCCCGGCCGCGGTGCGCATCCGCGAGCGCGGGAAACTGTTCGACGTGGATGTCGGCGGCGGGCAAAAGACGGGTTACTTCCTCGATCAACGTGAGAATCGTTGCCGGGTGGCCTCCTATGCCCGCGGACGGCGCGTCCTCAGCGCGTACTGCTACACCGGTTCGTTTGAGGTGCATGCCGCGTCTGCCGGCGCCGTCGAGATCCTCGGTATTGACCGTTCGGAGCCGGCGCTCGAGCGCGCCCGCCGGCACCACGAGCTCAATGGAACCTCCGTGCCGCTGGACTACCGGCAGGGAGACGTTGCCGCGGTGCTTCGCCGTTTTCGCGACGAGGGGCGGACCTTCGATCTGATCATCCTCGATCCGCCGCGTTTTGTGGCCAGCCGCGTGCAGATGGAGAAGGGGTTGCGGGGTTACAAGGATGTCAATCTCCTCGCGTTGAAGCTGCTGTCGCCGGGCGGCGTGCTTGCGACATTCTCATGTTCGGGTCTCGTTTCAATGGAGCACTTCAAGCGCATGATCGGCTGGTCTTCCGTGGATGCCGGGCGCACCGTCCGGATCGTCGAGCAGCTCGGACAGCCGCCGGATCACCCCGTTCTCTCCACCTTTCCTGAAAGCGAGTATCTCAAGGGGTTGATATGCGTGGTCGCATGAATGCGGCGTTCGCCGCCGGGCTCTTGTTGTTGTGCTCCGCCGCGTCGTTGCCGGCGCGCGCCGCCGCGCGCGGCGAGGACGCCGTGTGGTCGGAGGTCGAAGAAGCCGACATGGACACCCGCGCGCTGAACGACCGCGGCCGGAAGGCGCTCGCCCTTCCGGGCATCGGCTGGAAACACGCGCAGACGGAACACTTCGTGCTGCACTATGAGCAGGCGATCTTCGCGCGCAAGGTCGCGCGCATGGCGGATTTCTTCTACTCGTACATCGCGGAGGACCTTCAGGGCGCGCAGGATCGCGTGGACGGACGCTCGCATATCTTCATCTTCCGGAATCCGAAGCGCTGGGATGAGATGAGGAAGGCGTTCGAAGACACCCCCGAATGGACGTTCTCGCTGGTGCAGGGGACGACGATGCTCTTGCAGCAGGCCGATGACACCACGCGCAGCGGCGATATTCTCGCCCATGAGATGACGCACCTAGTCGTCAACCGGTTCTTCACAGGCCGCCTCCCGATCTGGCTGAGCGAGGGACTCGCGGAATACTTCGAGGAGTTCGCTTATTCCGCGATGAAGGGCATCAAGAAGAGCAAGCGCGCCCAGTTCCAGCGGTTGCGATTCGAATATCCTCTTGCCGAGCTCTTCCGCGCCACGGCGTATCCCGCCGATCCCGAAATGGTCCGCCGCTTCTACGAGACGTCCAAGTACATGGTGGGGTTCCTTCTGCTCGACCAGGATCGCGCCAAGTGCATTCCTTTCATGGAGGAGCTGTTGAAGGGGGCGGATGTCATGGATGCGTTCTCGAGGCACTACGGTTTCGAAAACCCGGAAGCCGTCGAGAAGGGATTTCGCAGGTTTGCCTACTGATGGTTCCGAAAAGTGTGGCGCTTTGACGCGCAGCATGTTACATATCCGGCATTCCGGATCGTTGTTCTTATGAGCAGTGAAGACGTGAATGGTTCAGGCGAGTGTTCGGCCGACCAGTGGGTGCGGAATACGCGGCTCTTCCGGCAGTGGGAAGAAACGAAACGCGAAATCCAGCGCCACAAATGGTATGAAAGCGAAAAGGCCGGACATGACATCGGCTGGGAGCGCGCGGCGGTGGATTGGATGATCCGCTTCGGCACCAAGGCCCCCCCCCCGCCCAAGAGTTTGTTCCCATTCGTCCGCCGATATGCTATATCCCATGCAGGAGGACGTGCATCCATGTTCAAGCGCATACGCGTGCTTCTGCCCTTGTTTTCCGGTCTTGTCGCGGGGCTGGTGTTGACATCGGGGTGTGCAACCGGTGACCCGTATTTCACGCGAACGCGTTCCGAGGCGAACGTGTACATCCTGCCGCAGCCGGTCGCGGTGGAGAAGATCGCGGTCCTGCCTTTCAAGGCGTCCACGGAACTCATCG
>JAKJGV010000030.1 GCA_022704185.1 Verrucomicrobiota bacterium | reverse complement strand
TACTATGGTCCGGATTGGTTATTCCCAGGTACTCTTGTCAGCAGTATCCATCGCCTCTTTCACGAAGGCGTCAGCAACATTGTCCTGTCTGTAGAATTCGAGGAAGCGGGATCAAGGGACAGTGACGACCTCCAAGTCCAGTACTTCACGAACAACCTTGACGGGACCTTCACCTACACGGCGATCCCGATGCAGCTCTATTACAAAATCCTGCCGGACACGGGTTGGACGCCGGACAGTGTTGTACTCAAGATCAGAGACTCGTCCGATGCTGTAATCAGGACGCAAACCTTGGGATCCGGAATAGGCGAACAGGAAACCACTTGGGATGGGAAGGATGATTCCGGGGAATTTCCCGAGCACGGCCTCAACACCTACGAGGCGGAAATCGTTGTAACCAAGGACGCGATGCCATGTTCAGGTGAGAAGGTTTTCGCCATCTTTGAGATTCGTCAAGGGAATTGCCTCTATCGAGAAATAACGGTGGATGAGCATGCTGCTATTTTGTACGAATACAAAGGTGGGAACAAGATTGCCGACCTGCAAGACGGGAGTAAATACATCGTAGCTGAGCACGAAGGAACCGGCGGCGATACGACGACTCACGTCTACGGCGATTGGACTACATGGGTCGGTGGTGAGGGAGCCTATTGCCCTCCTGTTCTGAAGGGCAGCACACGAAGGGCGCTTCGCCAAGCGATTCTTGAAAACTGTTACGACCTCATTCAACTAACGATTCCGTACGTCCCTTGGCCTTATGATGATGCGCTGCACTGGAAGGACTCCACATGGGATGGAACCTTTGGCGATATTGAGCGACTTCGTTGCGACGGATTCGTTGAGGCAGTGTATGAAGCTATTCCTGTCCGGCTTTACGGTGCTGATACTTGGTGGAACATCATGCAGAGTGGTTCGACCAACGTCGTGAACCACAACAGCGGAGGTGACAGCATGACTCCCAGCAAGCAACGCCATGAGCCCGACCTTACCGCGAACACGGAAGACGAATTGTACAAACCTTGACCGGAGACAGGACCATGAAACGCAGAACCTACATTTTAGCATTTCTTGCCGGTGTCTGTTTTGCCGGACGTGCTTCATGCGAACTCAATTACGTGGACGAGGTCTTCAAGCTAACGAACGAACAAGATCGTGTTTCGTTCGTTCGCTCTCTGGATGAGAAATCCGTTTGGGCTATGGCAAATCAAGCCTACGCCAAAGGGTGGTCGGATTACGCCGTTGGAGCAGGAATTGTGGAATTGTACTTTGGAGACCGATGGGCAGAAACCCCGCCGTCAGAATCCCAGCTTGCTGCTATAATCACGAGCACGAATTTCCATTGTCGGCTACGCGCTAACATGGCTGCATCTGGCCTGAAGTATGCCCGGCAATGGAAAGCCGAGGATGCCTTGAGATTCGTTGATGTTGTTCTGAGTATCTTGGATGACCAGGCGATAAACGATGGGGCGAAGACGGCTATTCCAGAACGTCTGATGTGGTATCTCAAAAGTAAGATCATGTCGTGTCCGGCAGAGGGGGCCATTCCGTCGGATAGGGAACAGGTTCATGAACTGCACTTACGCACGATTCGCGTGATTGATCTTCTGGCCAGCATGATTGCAGGTGCTGCGGGGAAATCTGAGGGGCGCGACCGCCCGATTAGCTATGCAGTGACGGCGTTGACCGACTATCTAACTTGGTATCCAAGCGCCTCATCTTCTGTCCCGGAGATATGTACTCAATCTAGGCGAGCAACTCACAATGCAAGAGAAACATTGGCCCAGGTACTGACGAATACGAACTACATCGCGGATGTTGCCCGAGTGGTGTTGCGGCGAGCAGGAGAAATTCACCTTAACGCAGTGCTCCCGCACTCGGCGGTAGAGACATTGAAACACGATCCGAGATTTTCTGACGACGAATGCCAAGGACTGCTCGAAGGACTTCAACGGTCTGAATCCCTTGATCCCGTTGTCCCGCACGGCGAGAAGGCTCTCTCACAATAGCCTGTCCCTTGGTAAGAGTTCGGGGTCGCAGGTTTGTCTAGAGCAACAACGAGATACATACGCGAACCACGCCCGTTAGGGGTTGCTACAGGCGCTTTTGGGCCCAAGGAAGAGCTTCTAGGCCATGGTGGAGGGAGGCAAGGGTTGCGAGTTCGAGGATCTCCTGCCCTCACCTTTCATGGGTAACCGAATTACTGTGCGGGAGATTCGCCTCAACTTTCCTGGTCCAGTCCGAAACGCTGATACTCCTCGATCGCGTACCGGTCGGTCATGCCGGCGATATAGTCGCAGACGGTTCGCCAGAGGCCCTCGGCTTCCAACCGTGCGCGGGCTTTGCGGCCCATCACTTCGGGATGATCCACGTAATACAGGAAGAGCTTTCGCATCATGCCGACGGCCTCATGGCTGTCGTCGCTGACGGCGGAGTGATAGTACACGTCGCGATAGAGAAACGCGCGGAACGGTTCCAGCATGTCGCGGAGCGCGGCGCTGTAGGTGATCGCGCGAACGGGCAGCTTCATCACGTCGGCCGGCGACCCCGGACGGTATTGGTCCAGCCGCGCCGCGCTGGTGCGGATGACGTCCTCGACCTGCATGTCGAGCAGGCAGCGGATGGTCACGTCCGCCTCGCGCTCCGATGGAAGGCCCGGATAGCGCGCGTGCGCGCGTTCGGCCGCGCGACGCCACAGTTCGAGCGCGCCCAATTGGAGGTCGGTGATCAGCCCGGCCTCGAGCGCGTCGTCCACGTCGTGCGCGTGGTAGGTCAGATCGTCCGCGACGTCCGCGATCTGTGCTTCCACCTGTTGAAACGGGCCGAGCGGCAGGCCGTCAAGCTCCGCGCCCGGCACCGAGGCCTGGTGCTTGCGAAGTCCGGCGCGGACCTCCCAGGTCAGATTCAGGCCGGGGAAACCGGGATAGCGATGTTCGATGAGTTCCACCGCGCGGCAGCTTTGCACGTTGTGGTCGAACCCGCCGTGCTTGCGCATGAGATCATCGAGCGCGTCTTCGCCGACGTGTCCGAACGGGCTGTGGCCGATATCGTGTGCGAGGGCGATCGCCTCGGCAAGGTCCTCGTTCGCGTTGAGTGCCCGCGCGAGGGTGCGGGCGACGGCGGCCATCTCCATCGTGTGGGTCAGCCGGGTGCGATAGTGGTCGGCGGTGCCGTTGACGAAGACCTGCGTTTTGTATTCCAGCCGCCGGAACGCCTTGCAGTGCAGGATGCGGTCCCGGTCGCGCTGGAACTCGGAACGGTAGTCGTGGGGCGGGTCGGGATACCGGCGCCCCGCGCTGGTTCCGCTTCGCGCCGCGTAAGGCGCCAGGTTTGCGCTTTCGAGTTTCTCTCTTTCTTCTCTGGAATGGATCATGGGCAGTATCATAGAGTGGCCGGGGAACGGACACAACATGCACGAGAAGACGATCAGCTCCAAAATGCTTTACACCGGTCGCATCCTGGGTCTGGAGGTCCAGGACGTGCAACTCGCCAACGGGAAGAAGGCGTTGCGCGAGATCGTGCGGCACCGAGGCGCGGTCGCGGTCCTCGCGCGCCGGCCCGACGGGAAGTTCGTGTTGGTCCGCCAGTTCCGCAAGCCGGTCGAGCGCGAGATGCTGGAGGTGGTTGCCGGGAACCGCGAGGCGGGGGAGGACCCGGAGGTCTGCGCGCGGCGGGAGCTGAAAGAGGAAACGGGCTATTCCGTGCGCCGTCTCGTTCCGCTGGGTTTCACCTTTCCTTCGCCCGGCTACGTGGATGAACGGATAGACCTCTACTATGCGGAGACGGGACCCGATGCCGGAGGCATCAATCCGGACGAGGACGAGCACCTGGAGGTCGTGTTGCTTGACCGGAATTCGATTGTCGAGAAGATCGGGAGGAACGAGATCAACGATTCCAAGACGCTGGCGGCCTGGACCCAGTTCGTGACGATCGTCGAGACCGGGGCCGCGGCGCAAGGAACGAGGGGGGCATCGTGAAGGCCAACCAATCCTGGCAGCGATTCAAGCAGTTCGTCACGGAGGACGTGTGGGAGATCGATGTCACGTCTCTTTCCGCGCGGCGCAGCCTGCCGATCCGGCTCCTGCGCGTCGGCCAGATCGTGTTCCGTGGGTTCCAGGAAGATGACCTGCCGGTGCACGCTTCCGCGTTGACGTTTGTCACGTTGATGTCGCTGGTCCCGATGCTCGCGGTGGCTTTCGCGCTGTTGAAGGGTTTCGGGTTCGGGCAGGAGCGGGTTCAGGTCCTGCTGGGGTGGACCGAGGCGATGCCGGCGGAGTTCCAGGCCTTCATCCAGCAGGTGCTCGATATCGTAAGCACGACGAACTTCGCGGCGATGGGGTGGGTGGGTCTGGGATTCGTGATCTTCACGGCGATCCTCGTGCTGGGAAGCGTGGAGATCACGTTCGACCGCATCTGGGGCGTGACGCGGTCGCGCAACGTGGTGCGGAAGGTGGCCAACTATGTCAGCATTCTCGTCCTGGTTCCCGTGTTGATCGGCATCGCGGGGACGCTCGAGACGACGCTTCACGGCGCAGTGCCCTTCATGCCGCAGGCCGTCGGTTCGGCCGTCCGCAGCATCATGAGGCTGACCACCCTGTTCACGACGTGGCTGGCGTTCTTCTGCCTCTACATGTTTCTTCCGAACACGCGCGTGCGCGTGCTTCCGGCGATCATCAGCAGCCTCGCCGGCGCGATCGTCTGGGTGATCTGGCAGCGCGCGTTCATCACCCTGCAACTGGGCGTTGCACGGTACAACGCGATCTACGGGACGTTCGCGTCGGTGCCGATCTTCCTCGCGGGGGCGGAAGGGGTCAGCCCTTGAAATAAAAGATAGCCAAGGGTGTGGAATTGTGCGACGCTGGGGGTATGGCGAGACCTTTACGAGTCGAATATCCGGGAGCGATATACCACATAACGGTGCGGATGCTGGGGGACTGGAAGCGCGAGGAGAATCATCTGTTCGAAGATGATAATGACCGACAGCGCTTTTTGGCGGCCCTTGGCGAGCGTGTTGAGCAGTACGAGATCCGGTTATACCTGTTTGTCCTGATGTCGAACCACGTTCATTTGGTTCTGGAGACCCCCAAAGGTAACTGCGGCAGGTTCATGCATGCGCTGAGCACCGCTTATACGGTCTACTTCAATTTGCGTCACGACCGGCACGGGCATCTTCTGGACGGACGCTATAAAGCCAAATTGGTGGAGGGCGATGAGTATCTACTGAAGCTGACGCGATACGTACATTTGAATCCTGTCTATGTCAAAGGGAGCAAGAAGCTCCCCATAAAGGAAAGAATTCGTATTCTCCGTTCGTATCCATGGAGCAGTTATCGAAGCTATATTGGGTTGGCCAAGCCCTTGGACTTTGTGGAGTGTGGCCCCGTCCTTGCCGAAATGCCCGGAAAGCGGAAGGAGTGGGCGAGGAACTATCGGAAGTATGTGGAAAGCGGGTTGGCCGAAAACGACGAGGAATTCCAGGAGGCGCTCAAGAGTTCTCCGTATTGTATCGGAGGAGAAAACTTCACGGCATGGGTTGGAGAAAAGATAGATCAATTGAGGAAAATGCGTAAACAGCCGGAAGATGTTTCGTTCAGGAAGATATCCACGCGAGTGACTTCGGAGACCGTTCTGGAAGAACTATCTCGCGTGTTTTCTGTCCCTGTAGAATCTTTCCGGGAACGCCGCCGCGATTCTGTATTGCGCGGGGTTGGAGCAAAGTATCTGTGCCGCTACGCAGGACTTACCCAGCGGGAGGCGGCCAAGATTCTGAAAGTGGGGAGTGGCGCGGCGATCAGCCACCAATTACGGAAACTGGAGGGAATGCTTGCCGATGACAGGCGGCTGCGACACTTGACCCGGGAATTCGAAAAACGGATAGAGCTGCGGCGAGAACCGCCAACTCGGTAGTTAAATACTAATTCAAGGGCTGACCCCTGTTTGACCCGTATGCCCCCGCACTTCAAGCTTCTCGTTCCCACCCCGCAAGGGGGTGGGGAGCGTACTCTCCGTACCCGGTTTACCCTGGCTCGCGGAAAGGGTAACATGGAGGGGGTGGAGGGCAACGATCGTGGAAACGAAACGATACGTGGAATTCCAGGTTCGCAAGGGCGTCTGCTTCATGCTCTATGTCTACGACTTGGGCCTGGAGGTGGACCTCGATCAATGTCGCCGGAGCATCAGCGCGGGCAGCCTCAACGGGGATCTGAAGACGAATCGCCGTGCGCCCAGGTATTTCGACTATCGCCCCGCGCCGTTGCGAATGACGCAGGCTATTTCCCCGATTACGGTCGGCGCTTCGACCACGTCGGATCCCGTGGAAATCGTCCTGTATGATTTCGGAGGTGTTTCGGTTACATATGCCGTCCCGTTTCAGGGGGGGTGGGCGGACCTGCGGACGCTGAGCGCCGCGCTCTGCGAGGCGGAGGAATTGAAGACCGATTCGCTGCGCCGCGTGACTGAACTGCTGGAATCCATTCGCCCGGCGGTGAAGAAACCGGGCGTTTCGGATTTCGTCGAAGACTACCTCATTTTCCAGATCGAGGAATTCGACGCGGCGTGCCCGGTTTCGCAGCTTAACGAACGATATGCCGCCGAGATGGCGCAGGTGTTGCGCGCCGAAACCCAGGCGCTTTCGGACGGGGAGATTGCCGACGCCATTTCATGCCGGATCGGATTCGGCCCGGACGACGTCGCGCTGATTGACTGGAACGCGGCGCTGGCGTTCGACCGCGACATGGACGACGTGCGCGCGGTGCTGGAATACGCCACGGTCGAACTCCTGGAACTGCGGTTCCTGGACCACCAGCTCGACGCGTCGCTCGATCGGTCCTATGAGCGCATCCTTCGACGCACGCCGCTGGAGATGCTGGGCCTTTCGCGCGGATCGGGATTGCGGCAGATCGGCCAGTTCCAGGTGGACGGCGCGATTCTCTTCGAGCGCGTCAGCAATGCGATCAAGCTGCTGGGAGACCAGTACCTCGCGCGCGTGTACCGGCTTGCCTCGCAACGGTTTCACCTGTCCGAATGGAACGCCGGCATCCTGCGGAAGCTGGAGGCGGTGGACAACCTGTACGAGAAAATCAGCGACCGCAACGCGAACCGCCGCCTCGAGATACTCGAATGGATCATCATACTTTTGATCGCGTTCGAGATCGTGTGGTCGTTTGTCGGGAAGTGATTTTCCGAGTAGCGCGCCTGCTGTTACACCGGAATGCACGCGCTCTGGCTTGTCTCGCCGAAGCCTCTTGGCGAAGGCGGAAGAGCGCGTCTACTCGGCGGAAGCGGCTCTTGCCTGCCGGCAGGCAGGTCCTGCCTGCTTGTCTTTGACTTTCCGCTCCGAATGGGGCAGCCTTAATCTGTCATGAGCACACCCCAAGGCATTACGACCCGCGCGGGCGATCGCGGGACCACCCGGCTCTATTCGGGCGAGGAAGTGTCGAAGGATTCCCCGCGCATGCGCGCTTGCGGCGAGGTGGATGAACTGGTCAGCGTTCTGGGCCTTGCGCGCGCGCATGTGTCCTGCGAAGCCGACCGCGAAACGCTGCTTCACCTGCAACGCATGCTCTTCCGCATCGGCTCCGAAGCCGCGACGATGGCCGCGAAACTTTCCCTGCTTCCCGAGAGGTTGGATGAGGCGGCCGTGACGGAGTTGGACCGCCGATGTGCGGCGGCTGAACAGCGGATAAAAATGCCGGATGGTTTTGTGGTTCCGGGCGGGAACGCCGGGGCGGCGTTCCTGGATCATGCGCGCGCCGTAGCGAGGCGTTGCGAGCGGAGACTGGTCAGCTTGCATACCGCCGGACAACTGCGCAACGAGCACATCCTGGCTTGGATAAACCGCCTTTCCGATTACCTCTGGCTGATGGCCCGCATCGAAGAGGGGACCTCCACCCCGGTCAGGGAATAGCCATGGACTGGAGCGTCCTGCGTGAGGCCGGCTGCGATGTGCGCGAGCGGGTTCCCCTTCGAGATTACACCACCTTCCGGTTGGGCGGCGCTTGTCCCGCGATTGTGAACTGCCGCGAGCCCGCCGCGCTTGCGGCTGCCGTGCGATTCCTTTCGGCGTCCGGGCGCAAATACCAGCTGATCGGCGGCGGCTCGAACCTCCTGGTCGCGGATGCGGGTCTGGATTCCGTGATCGTTCGCTATGCCAGCGAGACACGCCGCGTGACGCGCTCGGGGAGCATTATTGATGTGGATGGCAGTACGGGACTGGACGATCTGGCTGCCTTCACGGCGGAGCAGGGCCTCGACGGCCTGGTTTTCGCAAGCGGTATTCCGGGGACGGTGGGCGGAGCCGTGGCGGGCAATGCCGGCGCTTTCGGCAACCAGATCGGCGACCGGCTTGTATCCGCGACGCTGATGGATGCCGCGGGGCGATTGTCGGAGGTGAAGCCGGGAACGCTGGAGTTCTCATACCGGCATTCGAGGCTTTCCGGTTCCGGGGAAGTGCTGGTGTCGGCGCGGCTGCAGCTCGAGCCGGGAAATGCGGATTCGCTGCGCGTCGAGCGCGAGCGGATCCTGCAGCTCCGGAGGGAGCGGCACCCGGATTGGCGGACCCAGCCCACCGCCGGAAGTTTCTTCCGCAACATCGAACCGACCTCCGCGGCCGAACGTCGCCAGGCGGCCGGCTGGTTCCTGGAACGCGCCGGCGCCAAAGCCATGCGCGTCGGCGGCGCGCGCGTGTATGAAAAACACGCCAATATCATCGTCGCCGACGCGGGTGCGACCGCGCGCGATGTCCTCGAATTGTCCCGGCTGATGGCGGACGCGGTGCGTCGCATGTTCTCCATCGAACTCGCGCGGGAAGTACGGCTTCTGGGCGAGTTCCGCGCGAGGGATGAAAGCAGTTGATTCTCCAGTTCAACCCCGGTATGCTCCCGCCCCTGAATTTGACCAAGGAATGAGGAGCACGACATGACCTGCAAAGCGGACAGACACAAACCTTCCAACCGCCCGAAGAAAAGCGACGCCGAGAGACGCAAGCGCCTGAAAGTCCAGAAGAAGCGACTCGTCGCCCTCGGGCTTCCTGCGGAGCAGGTGGAGAAGCTGGATCCAAGCGTGGTTCGGACCCTGCTGAAGAGGCCTGCGAAAATCGCGAAGAAGTAGCTTTTCAGTCCACGTCGCCGAAATACGCGTTCAGCGCCAGGCGAATGGACGGCGTGGCCTCGAAATCATCCTCGGCCGGGAAATCCATCTGCGGCGCAACCTCCAGGAATAGCCACGGGCGGTGCAGCCGCGTGGTGTAGCTGGTGAGCAGGCGGTAATTGCTCATCGCGAACGGCCCGCTCTTGTAGGCGAACGCGCTGACGCTCCCCATCAGGGAACGACGGCCCTTCTCGATGATCCACGTGGTCCGTGCCGTTTGCTCGAATTCGACGCCTTTCGTCTTTTCGGCCCATGTGGCGGCCGTGATGGAACGGAAGATGACGTTGGTCCGGAGCGGGTAGTCCCAGTCCATTTCGGTAACTTCCCCGAACCCGTCGCCCGCCTGCCAGTAGCCTTGTTCAAGCAGTTCAAGCGTCCATGCTCCCAACGGCCTCTTGTAGCTGGCGGTGAGCGTGGTGAACGGCTGCGGAAACGGACCGAACTTCAAGCCCGCATCCCAGCTCAGGAGTGAGCGCAGATGCTTGTAGAGCTGCAGGCGCACACCGGCGCGAAGCTCGTTCTGCTGTATGCGATCCTCTTCCTCGCCGGGGAGCACGCCCCGCGCAAGGTTGTCGGCGAAGAGGTGAACCCTCTTCTGAAAACGGGGCAGGGAAATGTGCCCGCTGACGGACGGGCTGAACTGGATGCGCTTGGCCTGGCTCAGCTTCAGGGACAGCCTCACGCGCAACACGGAATCGTTATCCTCTTTGTTCTCGTGTTCCGCATCTTCGCTGCTGCCCAGCCACGCGTCGAGCCGCAAGGTGGACATGCGGACCTGCTCCGAAATGTCGCTGTGATAGCGATCCACCAGCTCGTTTGCCGCCTGGATCCGGCCGGTCGCGGGAGGGGCGTTCGTGTCGGCCGCGCGCAGCGTGGTCCCGAGTACGGCAAAAAACAGAACGAGGCCCCGGGCTGTGCATGTCGTATGGCGTTGCATGAACAGTAGAATAGGCCCTGCACAGGATCATTTCAACGGTGTCCATGTGCGGGCTCGCCCTGAAGCGCCTCTGCTTCAGGGCTTGCATGCAACGCGGCCGTGTCGAGAATAGACGCCATGCCCCGGATCGCCAGAGTGGTTGTCGAAATCGCCGTGGATAAGGAGTTCGATTACCTGATCCCCGACCGCCTGCAGGACGAAATCAAGGTCGGAACACAGGTGGTCGTCCCGTTCGGCCACTCGGAAGCGCGCGGATACGTGGTGAGCCTCGCGGATTCTTCGCCGCACGCCGCCAAGCTCAAGGAAATCCGGGACCGGGTGGGCAAGAAGGCCCTGGTGGAACAGAACATCCTTGATCTTGCGCGGTGGATTGCAGACTACTACCTCAGTCCCGTCGAGAAGGCGGTCAGGACCGTTCTCCCCGGCGCGGTCCGCCGGAAAGGCTCGGGCTTCAAGGAGCGGCTCATGGTGTTCCCCACGGAAAGCGCGACGGATGAGTTGTCCGTCGAACAGCTCCGGAAGAAAGCTCCGAAGCAGGCGAAGGCGCTCGACATCCTGCTGACCGGCAAGCAGATGTTTCTCGCGCATCTCGCCCGCGCGGCGGGGACGACGACCGCCACCCTGCGCACGCTGGAGGAAAAGGGGTTCATCCAGATCGGCCGCAGCGCCGTGCGCCGCGATCCACTGGCGGACCAGGAAGTGCTTCACACGGAGCCGCTCAAGCTGATGCCGCAGCAGGAAGAGGCGCTGAAGCGGGTCAAGCAGTCCGTCGACACGCTTACCCCGCCCGTGGTGCTGCTCTACGGCGTGACCGGCAGCGGAAAGACGGAGGTTTACCTTCAGGCGATCCAGTATGCGATGGACAAGGGCAAGGGGGCGGTGGTGCTCGTGCCGGAAATCTCGCTCACCCCGCAGACACTGGAACGCTTTCGCGGGCGGTTCGGCGATTGCATTGCCGTCCTGCACAGCAGCCTCGGAGAAGGCGAACGGCACGACGAGTGGCATCGCGTGCACGAGGGGAAGGCGCGCATCGTCATCGGCGCGCGCTCCGCGCTCTTCGCCCCGGTGAAGGATCTCGGGCTGATCGTCGTGGATGAGGAGCACGAACCGAGCTACAAGCAGGAGGAAGCCCCCCGCTACAACGCGCGCGACGTCGCGGTCATGCGCGGCAAGATGGAGAAGTGCGCGGTGGTCCTCGGCACCGCCACGCCGTCCCTGGAATCCTACGCGAACGCGTTGAAGGGCAAATACGGCATCGCGGGGCTTCCGCATCGCGTGGACCATCGCCAGATGCCGGTGGTGACGGTCGTGGACATGCGCGTCGAGGCGGAGCGGGAAGGGCACCCGAACGTGTTTTCACGCGAACTGATCGAAGGGATCCAGCGGCGGCTGGATCGCGCGGAACAGACGATGCTGTTCCTGAACCGCCGCGGGTTCGCGACGTCGCTGATCTGTCCCAAGTGCGGGTACGTCGCGGAGTGCGATCAATGCAGCGTATCCCTGACCTATCACCGCCAGAGCGAGGAACTGATCTGCCACATCTGCGCGGCGCGCCGGAAGGTGCCGTCGAGATGCCCCAACGCGGAATGCGGGGACCCCTCGTTTCGCATGTCGGGCTTCGGCACGCAGCGCGTGGAATCCGTGCTGGCGAAGCTGTTCCCGAAAGCGCGCGTGCGGCGCATGGACTCGGACACGACGACGGGACGCGACTCGCACCGGCAGATCCTGGGCGAGTTCCGGTCCGGGAAGATAGATATTCTGGTCGGCACGCAGATGATCGCGAAGGGCCTCCACTTTCCGAATGTGACTCTCGTCGGTGTGATATTCGCCGACATGAGCCTGCACATGCCCGATTTCCGGGCGGCGGAGCGGACCTTCCAGCTGCTCACGCAGGTGGCCGGACGCGCGGGGCGCGGCGACGTGGTCGGCGGCGTGATCGTGCAGACGTACACCCCGTTTCACCCCGCCATCCAGGCCGCGCGGCGATTGGACTTTGAAGGTTTCTATGACCAGGAGATCGAGTTCCGCAAGGAGCTCGGCTATCCGCCGTTCGGGCATCTCGTGTGTCTTACCCTGCGCGGGCCGGGCGAGGAGAAGGTCGCGTTTTCCGGCGGGGCATTCATGAAGGAACTCGCGCCGAACTTGCCTCCGTCCGTCGTCGCGGCGGGGCCGGCTCCCGCGCCGCTTGCCCGCGCGAAGGGCTTGTACCGATACCAGATCATGCTGCGCGCGCCGACGACGCGAGTCATGACGGAGCCGTTGCGGAAGGTCCTGCAGAGCTTCCGGTGGCCCAAGGGAATTACCTGCGCCGTGGACGTGGATGCGATATCGTTGTTGTAGTTCCGAGGAAGTCCCATGTGTCGGTATTCAGGTTTCAGTGGCCGCCAAAAATGGCGGGGCGCATAAATGGAATCATCGGCTCATGCGACACCTGAACCCCGACACCCGACCCACTATTTAATGGCCGAAGCAAGAACGTTATGATTAGGATTAATGTGAACATGATCAAGATCAGGTGAGCGTATGCCGATCTACGAGTACCAGTGCGAAAAATGCAGGAAGGTGTTCAACTTCCTCGTCCGCAGTGTGAGCACGCACCAGCCGCCGAAGTGTCCGAAGTGCGGGCACACGAAGATGTCGAAGGTGATCTCCCGCTTTGCCGCCGTGGCGCGCCGCGGCGCGGCCGGTGCCGAGGCGGGCGACGGCCTGCCGCCGGGGTTGGACGGATTGGACGAGAACGATCCGAAGTCACTCGGCCGGATGATGCGTCAGATGGCGGCGGAGACCGGGGAGGACATGCCGGCGGAAATGGACGAGATGTGCCGCCGGCTCGAGTCGGGCGAGGACCCGGAGAAGATCGAAGCGGAGATGGGAGATCTGCTCGGCGATGAAGGCGCGGGTGGTGCCGGAGGACCCGGCGGCGCGCCGGATAACACGGTATGAAGGGTGATGGGGTCGGCAAGCCTGCGGGCGTTGAATGGGGGAACCAATGAAGAAACTGTCTGCGATGATGGAATGGATTCGTCCGGTCGGCATCGTGCTGGTCTATTGGCTGGCGATGAGTTACGGGCAGGACCCCGTGGCGGTGTTTCATATCATGGGGCCCGCGGTGGTCATCATCATGTGCGGCACCGTGGCCTTTGAAGCGCTGGTGATCGGCGAGGCGGGCTCCGAGAAGATCGGATACAAGCCGGATCGCGCATACCAGGTTCAGTCGGGATTGGCTGTGCTGGCCATCGGCGTCACGGCCCTGCTGGTGTGGGTGCTGAACTGGGGGCGCTACGCGGACGCGACCGTGGTGGTCGTGATGCTCTTGTTCTTTTCGTTTTCCGGGGTGAATCACCTGCTGACCGCGATTGTGCAACGCAACTTCAAACCGGTGAACCTCATGCGGCCCGTTCTCGCGCTGTTCCTGATCGGGTTCCTGGTTCCGCCGATGCTCAAAGCCCTTGCGCACTGAGCGAACGGCTCTACCGGCCGAACTTCCCCGCCAGTTCGCCCTGCGCGAGGATGTGGCCCTGCATCGCCTTGAGCAGATCGCTCTTCCGAGCTTTCGGCGTGAGCGCGAGTTTCGTGTCGAGCGCGTAGACTTTGAAGAAATAGCGGTGCGCGCGGCCCGGCGGTGGGCAAGGCCCGTCATATCCGCTGCGGCCGTAGTCCGTTGTGCCCTGTACCGCGCCGTTTGGCAGGGTGGGGGTTGTCGGTATGCCCTTGGGCAGTTCGGTGGTGTCCGGCGGAAGGTTGAACAGCACCCAGTGAACCCAATCGCCTCCAGGCGCGTCCGGGTCGTCGCACAGCACGGCAATGCTCTGCGTGCCTTCCGGAACCTGACCCCACGAAAGCGGCGGCGAGATCCGGCTGCAGCAGAATTCGGCGGGAATCGCCGCGCCCATCGCGAACGCCGCGCTGATGACCGTCAGTTCAGCCATCATGGCATCCTCCCCATTCTTCCAATGATTGGAAAAAGCGCCTCCAGTTTTTCCAATGTCTGGAAAAATCATACGACGCGTGGGCCGCGGGGCAAGTCCGCAAGTGACGCACACGATTGCGTTGAACCGTGCCAAATGGTATGAAACGGGCATGAAGCGACGGGTTACGATCAAGGATATCGCTGCGGAAGCCGGCGTTTCGCATCCCACGGTTTCCCGCGTCATCAACGACGATCCGCAGATCGGCGAAGCGACCAAGCGCCGCGTTCGGGAGATCATGGCGAAGCTCGGTTATCGCCCCAACCTCGTCGCCCGCAGCCTTGTGCGGCGGCGCACAAAAGTCCTCGCCCTGGTGGTTCCCGACTTCAACCCGCACGTGCAGCCGATTGTGCGCGGCATCATCGACGAGTGCCGCCGTCGCGACTACGGGCTCATGCTCTTCTCCACCGACTACTGGAGCGAGGAGGCGGACACCTATGCGCGGGTGGTCACTCATTGGCCGGTGGACGGCGTGCTGATCTACAACGTGGTGCACCACGCGCGCCCGGCGAAGGAGGTCAAACCGCTAAGCGCGGAGGGCGTGCCGTTCGTGTTCATCAACAAGTACCTGCGCTGGAAAACGGTGGACACGGTCTCGGTGGACAACTTCGAGGCGGTGGGGCAGGCCGTGGAGCACCTGGCGGGCCTGGGCCACAGACGTTTCGGCATTCTCAACGGCGGCCTGATGTCGGTGGACGGCGTCGAGCGCTTCGAAGCGTTCCAGGCCGCGCTTCAGAAGGCGCGGCTGCCCTTCGACAAGCGGTGTGTTGGTGACGCGAATTTCTCGGATCGCGAGGCCGCGGAGCAGATGAGACGCATGCTGGGATTGCCGCGGTCGCCGACCGCGGTGTTCTGCGCGAACGACCTGATGGCGATGGGGGCCATCCGCGCGGCGCAGGCGAAAGGCGTGAGGGTGCCGCAGGACATGTCGTTCGTCGGATTCGACGATATTGAGGCCGCGCAGTGGTTCCAGCCCGCGCTCTCCACGCTGTCTCCGCCGCTCAGGGATATCGGCGGGAAGGCGATAGACCTGCTGGTTCGCCGCATCGAGGACCCGAAAGGCAAACCCGAGCAGCTTGCGCTCCAGGCGAAACTGGTGATCCGCGAATCCACCGGTCCCGCCCGCGGCCGCGCGTGACAGAAAAAACGCGGCATTTCCCGTGCACCTTGTGAAGAACCGTGGCGACGCCGGCATTACGGGATATCTTTGCAGGGTTGTCATCTCCGATCTGAAGGGGTATATTTGAAGGCAGATGGACTACTCAAAGATCATCACTATTGAGGCAGGGAAACGCAGCGGGAAGCCGTGTGTCCGGGGTTTACGCATCACGGTTTCCGATGTCTTGGAGTATCTTGCGTCAGGGATGACAGAAGCAGACATCTTGCGAGATTTCCCCGACCTGACCCAGGAAGACATTCGCGCATGTCTGGCCTTTGCTGCAGATCGTGAGAAGAAGCTTTCCGTGGCCGTGGCATGAAGCTGCTCCTGGATCAGAATCTTTCCCACAAACTGATTGCCATCCTTGAATCGGAGTATCCCGGGTCACGACATGTGCGGGATCTTCAATTATCCAGAGCCGATGACGATACCGTGTGGGATTTCGCCGCCAAGAATGGATTCGCCATCGTATCCAAGGATGCTGATTTTTTGAATCGCAGCCTGCTCAAGTGGCATCCCCCGAAGGTCATCCAGCTATGCCTTGGCAACTGCACGACAAGTCGCATTCGCGAAGTGCTGTTGAAGGAACGCGATGCAATCGATGACTTCTTCAGCCGCCCAGAAGAATCCGTTCTAATCCTTGAATAAAGCGTGTCCTTGATCAGTACTCCAACGCGATTTTTGCCGGCAGGGTCTGGATGCGGAGGGAGTTGTCTGATCCCACCGAAGCCGTTTTCCCGTCCAATGTCGCGCTCTTGATCGGGCGGTCCAGCGGCGATTTGAGCACGAACCCGGCGGAGGGTTTCGCGTCGCCCGACACTTCGACCTGCACGCTTTCGCCGGAGCGCTCCACGACGAAATTCATCCGCCCGAAGCGCGTCGGGGCGTTTTGGATTCTTATGCGCTTTCCTTCCTCGACCCACGCGGGGTCAATCCCTGCGCCGAGCACCAGGGTGTCGGCGTCTTCGTAGATGAACAGCCCGCGGATGGCGTTGATGAAGCATGCGCCGACCCAGGTGTGCGGCATGTCGCCGATGTAGCAGGGGAATCGGTAGCCGCTGTGCACGACTTCCGCGAGGTGCTGCCAGCCGGGCGGGCGGCGGCAGTCGAGCAGGAAGTGCACGAGGTCGAGCGCCCGCTGTTTCTGGCCGAGGAACAGCAGCGCGAGCGTGTTGCGGACCTCGTACGGCGTGAAGACATACTGCGCGTCCGGCTGGAAGCGCGACGCCAGCTCCCGGTAGTAGCGCTCGAACGTGTTGCTCGTCTGGGGCTGCGGCATGTTCGGCAGCTCGTCGCAGAAGACGAGCGCGGCGGCGGTGGACGTGGCGTCGAAATCGCCGAGTTCCGCGCAGCCGGGGATATAGTCTATCCCGTACTTCTTCATCACGCGCGCGATGGTCCCGTAAACCCCGCCCTTCAGGGTTTCGTACTCGCGCTGCATCCACCCGGCGTCCTCGCTCTTCTCCATTTCCTTCGCGATCGCCACGCCGTC
Organism: Verrucomicrobiota bacterium; assembly: GCA_022704185.1. Lineage (GTDB taxonomy): Bacteria > Verrucomicrobiota > Kiritimatiellia > CAIQIC01 > JAGNIJ01 > JAKJGV01. Next base: position 4,303 of record JAKJGV010000030.1, on the reverse strand, counting down.
CTTCCAGCCCTTGAGCGCCCAGAAGCTGTCCCAGTAGGAATGCGCGAGCCAGTAGCCTTCGTGGCTGCGGGACTCGGGCAGGATGTTGTGGAAGACCTGTTTCTCGGGATCGTCGCGGTATTCGGGAGTGTCCCGGCGCTCGCGAAGCTCCTGCAGGAACGCCAGCGCGGCGCGGACCTGCGGATACATCCGGTCCAGGAACGCGCGATCCCCCGAGTAGCAGTAGTACTCGTACACGAGGTGCACGAACTGCCCCTGGCTGTCGAACTCGTGCAGGTCCTGCTTCTCTTCCCACAGCGGATCGTCATGCTTGTTGTCAATGATCGGGGGGATCTCCCCGTTGTCGAACTGGTAGGCCGCGAACCACTCGATGAAGTCGCGGACCTCCGTGGTGTAGCCCATTTTCAGGAGCGCGATCGCCGCCGCGCTGCCGTCGCGCATCCACGCCTTGTCGTAGCTGCGCGAGCCCGGCTGGAATCCCGGGCCGTCCTGGGTGATGAGGTTGTAGGCGATGTTCGCCTTCAGCGTGTTCGCGAGGTCGCGGTCCGGCACGTCGAACGTCACGCGGTTGACGGCCTCGGACCAGAACGCCGCATTTTCCGAGAGCATGCGGTTGAAGCCCTCCTCGATGGCCTCCGCGCGCATCTCGGGATTGAGATGCGGCTGCACGGAATGCAGCGGGATCGTGAGATACAGGTTGCGCGACTCGCCGGGCGCCAGGGTGAAGTGATATACCGCAACGCCGGACGCGAAGCCGGCCGAGTCTTGCGCGGCGGTCTCCGGCGGAATCTCGCCGCGCGCAACGTTGTCGGCCATGTCGCCTTCGACGGGACGGCCCGTCTGGAACGTGCCGCCCTTCGCCGCGAACTGGTCCGGGGACGTCAGGAAGAAGATCTTGCGGTTGTCGTTGATCGTCACCACGCGATGCGAGTTGGACGCCGCGATGCTCTTGATTCGCGCGAACCCGTCATGGCCTTCCTGCCAGGGCGGATACACCTGGATGGGGTGGATCACGAGGAAGAGGCTCCCCGTCTGGCTGCCGATCCCGTTGTTGGTCAGCGTGTATCGCGCGTACGCGCTGGACAGGCCGCCGCCGTGGGCCAGCGCGGTGATGTCGAGCACGAGATCGCGATAGGCCCACTGGACGTTGGGAATGGGGAGACAGTCGTCCAGCAGTCCCTGTGTCAGCGTCGCGTTTTCGCGCGTGACGAGCTCATCCTTCACCCGCAGCAGCGGCATGATCGTGAAGCCGCGCTTGAAGGGCTCCAGCGTGCCGTCCTCGCACAGCGACACTTCGAGGACGTCCTCCGGCGTCCCGGTGAGCGTCCAGTACGCCTGCTCGTTCGAGAGCCAGCGCGGATAGCAGCCCGGATGCTTTGCCGCGGCGAGGCGGTAGAACGAGGTTTCCGTCATCGCCTCTTCCGGCTGCTTCAGCTCGATCTGCCGGACGGCGTAACCCGCGGTGTCGGTTCCGGGGGTGCACGCGATCCGGAGGAAGCGCGATTCGGTTTCTTCGAGGAAGATGTTGTGTCGCGCGCCGGGCTGATCGGACGCCGTGTAAACCGTCCACCAGTTCATGCCGTTGCGCGAGGCCTCGATGTCGTACGTCCGGGTGCGGTCGTCCTCCCAGTGGATGACGAGTCCGCCCCATGCTTTCTGGCCGCGCGGATCGAGCTGCAGCCATTGTTTGCCGTTTCCTTCGCATTGCCATTTCGTGTTCATATCTCCGTCCAGGGCGTGGGCCGCGGGGTGCTCCGCCTGCGCGGACGATGCGTCCGCAATGGGTTTTTCGTGCGCGTTCATCGTTTCGATTTCGATCAGGTTGTATCCGTCGCGCCGCGCCTGCTTGCGGGTGACGATGCGCACCCCGCGCGCCGCGGCCGGCTGGAAGTGGATCTCGTCGAGGCCGCCGTCGGCGTGCGTCCGCGAGTACACCGGGCTCCACGTCTCGCCGTCCGGCGAGAGCAGGACATCGTAATCGCCGTAGTTGGCGCCCCAGTACAGGCGCAAGCCCGCGATTTCGCGCGGCGTTCCGTAGTCCACCTCGATCCACTGCGGGTCGAACGGGCGGCTGGACCACCACGTGGAGTAGCTGCCGTCCACCGCGCGCGCGGCCGAGTGATTCTCTTCATTGGCGGTGGATGACGCGCGCGCCTGGGGAACGGGCGGTTCGTCCTGCGGGTCCGTTTCGTGAATCGCGATCGGGCCGATGAACACCTCGCCTTCGCCGCCGAGGCCAGAGACGATGGCGAACTCGACGCGCGACGCGGCTTCGAGCCGGGCTTTTGGATTCGGGCCCCACGCGTAACGGATATCCCGGCTCGGGATGACCATTTCCTGCCAGTCCTCGGGAAACCGGAAATTGCGCCACGCTTTCATGAACGTATTGCCTGCGGAGTCGTTCAGTTTGAACTCGAAGTTGTTGCGCTTGCCCGTGCCCTTGATCATGAACCGGAACTCGTAATAGGAGGGGAGGGACAATTGAAGGTCCCGCCCGGCGACGACAAACTGGTTGGGCGCGGGCAGGTTGTAGCGCAGGTGGAGGGCCGGGGCGTCGTCTTTCTGCGCCGCGCGGACCTCGATGGCCGCCTGCTGGGAATGAAACTTCGTCCACGAACCCGGCTCTCCCAGGTCCACGTTTGCCGCTCCGGCATGCGTGCCCAGCGACAGGGCGAGCAGCAGGGCTCCGGTCACGCACGGTTTTCTGCGGGTCCACGATGCGGTCATGTCATCCTCCCGGTCCGGTTTTTTCAGCGTTCAGGGCCTATCAACGCACACGTGTGCGTTGATGTCAAGCCTGTGGGGCAAAAAAAAGAAGTCTATTCCCGCCGCGCGAAGGTCCGCAGGCTCAGCGCCAACCGGGGGAACTCCGCGAGGATCTTCTTGTCCGAGGTGACCAGCACCGTCCCGAGGTCCTGTGCCAGCGCGACGTATTCACAGTCGTACGCGGAACAACTCGATTGCGCCACCTTTTGCATCACCAGCAACGAGGGAATCGCGTACTCATGGCTCGCCATCTGTGACTCGGCGCCTTCAAGACATCTGTCGGCGGAGGGGGTGTCGAGCTGACCCCGGCGAAGATACCCGGCCAGAATGTTGCGGAATTCGGACTTCCAGAGAATGGACGATACCCAGTGCGCGTCCTTCCGAAGCGCGGCTTCCGCGAAGTGCGTCAGTTCGCCGGGGATCCAAAGGTAGGCGATCGTGTTGACGTCCACCACGATCACTTGCGCCCCTCCTTCTTGAGCGCCGCCAGGTCCTTCTCTGTCAGGTAGATCCCCAGTGTTTCACGAACGACCCGGGCGGATTGGCCCGTCGTATCGGCCTTGATGGGCGCCGCATGGAAGTGTTCTTCCAAGGTGTGGATGATCTCCCTGTTCAGGCTTCGTCCATGGGCCTTCGCGCAGGACTTCAGCGCCTTGTGAACAGCCGGCGGGACGTTCTTGAGTGTGATCGTGCTCATAGTGGAACCATAATGCATCCGTTTCGGATGTCAATACCCGCGTCATGGCATCTCGTCTTCGCGGCTCGACAGAGTCTCGCCCTCCATCGAAAGGGCCTGTGCTTATTCGTGGCTCTGGAGGGCGAGCGTCCCGCGAGCCGATGGTTCTATGCACTCAATCGCTCCCGCGCAGCAACGGCTTCAGCGGAAACGGATGCGCTGCTTCACGGGGCCGAGAAACGGACCGAGATCAATGGCCACTTCCGCTTCATAACGCCGGCCCTGCGGCGCGTTCTCGAACCGGTGATTGATCGTCTTGTCCGGCTTCCCGTTCAGGAGGCGGTATTCTTCGATGTTCACGGATGCGCTTTCGACGCTTTGCCCGGTCTCCGTATCCACCAGGCTCGCCTTCAGCGCGGTCTCCATGCCGGACTTCGGAATGATGGAAAGCCGGTTCATGGCGCACGATCCGTATACTACCGGGGCCCCGAAGAATTTCGCGACGACGGCGGCCCGGGGTTCGGCGAGCAGGGGGACGACCTTGATGGAGCCCGTCCCGTACTGCGCATCGTCGTTCAGGAATCCGCCGATCGTGAAAACACTCGCGGTGCGGTCGCGGCAAGCCCGCAGTGGAATTCGATGTCCGCGGAAAAACGGACATCGCCGAACGCGGATCCCACCTGGATGTCGCGAAACCGGCTGACCCGTTGTTTGTCTATCGTTCGACGGGTCGCCTTCAAGGTCCGGTTTTGCAGCTTGGGATCGAGCCCCGGGCCGTAGACGTGAAGCGTTTCCGGCGGACGCGTCGGATCCTCGACCTCAAACGCGCAGTAAAGCACGTCCGTCTTCTGGGGCCCGTAC
>JAKJGV010000002.1:77569-84737 GCA_022704185.1 Verrucomicrobiota bacterium | reverse complement strand
GATACGGATGGATCGCGTCCGAATGCGCCGCTGGTTCTTGGGGATGACGGCAATTTCTACGGGACAACGGAATGCGGTGGTTCCAGCGGTGATGGGACCGTCTTCAAGATCACTCCGGCAGGGGCTGTTACCATTCTCCACTCTTTCAGCGATGGGGCCGATGGACGGGCTCCGCAAAACGGACTTGTCTCGGGGGTGGACGGGAATTTTTACGGGAACACATATACCACCATATTCAAGATTACGCCGGAAGGCGTCTTGACAACGCTCCGCTCCATCTCGTGTTCGGGACTGATGCGGGGGGGCGATGGCAACTTCTATGGGACAACGCCCGGGCCCAGTGGTGTATACGGGGGGACGATCTTCCGCATCTCGCCGGAGGGCGTCTTCACAACGCTCTATTCCTTCGCCTTCGCATCCCAGGAGAGCGTAGGAGTCTATCCTCGCAACGGACTGTTGCAGGGATCGGATGGTGGCTTGTATGGGATGACAACTGCGGGAGGAGCGGGCACCAACGGCACGCTCTATCGGTATGGGCCGAGTTCTGTGTTCAGGGCTACGGATCCACAGCCTGCCCATGGAGCCCTGAATCAGCTGCAGACCACGACCCTCTCGTGGTCGAACGGCGGCGGTGCGACAAGCTACGACATCTACTTCGGCAAGGACTCGTCACCAGACAGCGGAGAGCACAAGGGTAATCAGGTCGAAACGAGCTACGACCCGGGACCTTTGACGGCCAACACGACTTACTACTGGAAAGTGGATCCCAGAAATGATGCCGACACAGTGGATGGAGTTGTGTGGTCTTTCAAGACACAGATAGCACCGTTCCTGGCCGTCAGCCCTGCGGCAACCAATGTGCCCGCGACGGCCATGCATCATCTGGCTGTTGCTGTGACGGCGAACGTCTCATGGACGGCGCAGGCAGACCAGCCATGGATCGTGATCACGGAGGGGCATTCAGGCGCTACGAATGCTGTGGTCGGGTGCAGCGTGCTGGCTAACACAAACGCGTTCGCCCGCACGGGTGCCATTGTGATAACGGGAGGCGGGCTGAGCCCGTCTTGCGCGTTGACGCAGGCGAGCGGCATCTGGGAGGGTGATGCCGGGATTTTTCGCATCATATCTTCCACCCCTGCAGCGTTTTTGGACGTCCAGCCAAACGGCCTGGTTACATGGTCAAATGATGCCATAGGCGGGGCGGGTCGAATTCAGCGGATTTCGACTGCAGTTCCCATCTGGACGGATATGCACGTATTCGCGGCGACAGCGTCTGTTATGAGCATAGATGTGTCTCCCTTCCAGCCTGATTGATCGCATGAGGCATGGGCGTTCCGTGTGCGTTGTGGCTGCGCAAAGCTTCCGCGGCCCTTCCTTGCTGAGCGCAATCGAATCCGCCGAAGGCGGGCAAGCCCATGGGTTCTCGTGGGGGGGGGCATGTTCCCTCGACTACCACAAGTGGTGCCTTGAGAAGGCGCGACCGGAACCACTCTTCAGATACGCTTCGAATTCCTTGGCCTTCCTGATGTCGGTGAAGGCGTGATAGCACACCAGTGCCCAAGGCCGATACTTGGCTGCATGGATCGATCCACCACGGTTGTGCTCTTTGATCCGTGCTTCCACATCCGCACTGAACCCCGCATAGGTCTGATCGGGGAACTTCAGGCTTCTAAGTAAGTACACGTAGTAGAGCTTGGTATCCATACGCAGAGTACATAGGAAGCGCACCGCGAAACCATCCAAGGCTCGGAGCGAACAAAGAGCATCATGTTCGATTGGAACAGCCCGCCTCCGCCAAGGCTTCGGCGCGCAGCCTTGCCAAGCCTCCGCCTGGCGAAGCCAGCCGTAGCCTTGGCGAAGGCTGGCGCCCCCAACGGGATTCGAACCCATGTTACTAGGATGAGAACCTAGCGTCCTAGGCCTCTAGACGATGGGGGCCCAAGTTGAAACCTGTAGGACAGAACCCGAAATGCGGGAGAAAATCAAAACAAATTTCACTTCGGTGGTCTGGATGGTTGCCCCCAACGGGATTGCTGCGGACTTCTCCCCGCATTCGAACCCGCCTGCGGCGGGCAAGCCCATGTTACCAGGATGAGAACCTGGCGTCCCAGGCCTCTAGCCTGTCCGCCGGAGCCTTGGCGAAGGCGGAACGATGGGGGCCTTGGATCAGCAAGAGGGGGAATAGGGGTTCAGCCCTTGCCCGTCAACTCTCAATCAAATGGGCTTGGATGTGCCGCGGATCATGGGTAAAGTCACTTTTTCAAGGGAAATGGGAGCGAATGTCGAAGAAGGCGGCAAAGGCTGAAGTCGGCGCGGTCGGCAAGGCGGCGTGGCTGGCGATCATGCGCAGCATGATGCTCGCGCGGCTTGCCGAGGAGCGGCTCGTCCGCCTTTATCACCAGGGCAAGATCTTCGGCGGCGTCTATACCGGCATCGGGCAGGAAGCGATCGGTGCCGCCACGACCGCGGCGTGCGGCGAGCACGATCTCTTCACGCCTTGCATCCGCAATATGACCGTCCATCTCGGGCGCGGCGAATGCGTGCTGAATGTCTTCCGCCAGTACCTCGGCCGCGCAACGGGCCCCACGCGGGGGCGCGACGGCAACGTGCATTACGGCAACATGAAGAACGGGGTGTACGCGATGATTTCGCACCTCGGCGCGATGCTGCCGGTGCTGGTCGGCGGCGTCATGGCCCGGCGCCGGCGCGGGATGGACACGGTCGGCATCGCCTACATCGGCGACGGCGCAACGAGCACGGGCGATTTCCACGAGGCGGTGAACTTCGCCGCCGTGAACGACGTGCCGGTGATCTTCCTGATCGAGAACAACAAGTACGCCTATTCCACGCCGAACAGCGACCAGTTCCGCTGCAAGCGTCTCGCGGATCGCGCGGCGGGCTACGGGATCGAGGGCGTCTGCGCGGACGGCAACGACGCGGTCGGGCTGCACCTGCTGACGCGCGAACTCGTCGCCGGCCTGCGCGCCAAACCCCGCGCGATGTTGATGGAATGCGATACGCTGCGGATGCGCGGACACGGCGAGCATGACGATGCCTCGTATGTCCCGCGCGAACTGGTCGAGGAATACGCGAAACGCGACCCGATCCGCGCCGCATGGGAACGGTTGATGAAGGAAGGCGTGGTGCCGCGCGAGGCGCTGGATCAGCTCGAGCGCGCGTGCCGCGAGGAAGTGGACCGGGCTTATCACCAGGCATTGAACGAGCCGCCGCCCGATCCCGCGACGCTGCTCGACGGAGTGTACGCCGATGCCTGAAATCACCTATCTGGAAGGAATTCGCCTCGGGCTCCAGCGATTGATGCGGGAGCGCCCGGAGGTCGTCCTCTACGGCGAGGACGTCGGCGCGTTCGGCGGCGCGTTCAAGGTCACGCTGGGCCTGCAGGAGGAATTCGGCAAGGACCGCGTTTTCGACACGCCGATCAGCGAGTCCGCGATTCTCGGCAGCGCGGTCGGCATGGCGACGCAGGGGCTGCGGCCGGTGGTCGAGCTGCAGTTCGTGGATTTCGGCATGACGGCCGTGCATCACCTGCTCAACAACGCGGCCACGACGCACTACCGCACCGGGATCCCGGTTCCGATGACGGTGCGCGCGCCGTGCGGCGGCGGCTTCGGCGGCGGCCCGTTCCACTCCGAGGAACTGGAAAGCCTGTTCTGCCTGATGCCCGGGCTGAAGGTGGTCTACCCGGCGTTCCCGTCGGACGCGCGCGGCCTGATCTACTCTTCGGTGATGGATCCGAACCCGGTCGTGTTCCTCGAGAACAAGTACCTGTACCGGCACGTGAAGGAGATCGTGCCTCAGTCGTTCGAGCCGGTGCCGCTCGGCGCCGCGCGGGTCTGTCGCGCGGGGCGCGACGCGGTGGTGCTGACGTACGGCGCGATGGTGCACGAGGCGCTTCGCGCCGCGGAGCAACTGGCGTCCGACGGCGGCTACGAGGTGATGGTCGTGGACCTGCGCACGCTCAAGCCGTACGACGCGGACACGGTGCTGACGGCCGTCGCGGCGACGAACCGGGTGCTGATTGCCCACGAGGGGTGGCGGACCAACGGGTTCGGCGCGGAGTTGAGCGCGTTGGTGGCGGACCGCGCGTTCCACCTGCTGGACGCGCCGGTGCGGCGCGTCGCGGCGCCGGATGTGCCCGTCCCGTTCGCGCCCGAACTGGAAAATGCGTATCGGCCCAACGCGGACAAGATCGCGACGGCGCTGCTCGAGTTGATGGAGTATTAAGAGGGATGGGGCAATGGAGAGGTGGAGTGCTGGAGTGTTGGAGAGCTGGAGTGATGAGGCGAGGATATCCGCTTGCTTCTGCGCATTGCTCCATTACTCCAGTACTCCATCACTCCATCTCTCTGCGGCTCCGGATTTCCGTTACCGGGGAAGAACGTGGCTATGAAGAAACAGATTCCGATCGTCATGCCGCAAATGGGGCAGAGCGTCGCCGAGGGCACGATCACGAAGTGGCTCAAGAAGGTCGGCGAGGAGATCAAGGAAGACGAGGCGCTCCTCGAAGTGGAGACGGACAAGACCACTGTCGAGGTGGAGAGCCCCGTGAGCGGGCGGCTCGCGTCGTGTCTCAAGCAGGCGGGCGAGATCGCCGCCGCGGGAGAGACCATCGGGACGATCGAGGCGGAGGTCCGTGAACAGGCGGCGGCACCTGCGGGTGCGAAGCCGCACGGCGCGGCGGCCAACGAGCCGCTGCTGGTGAGCACAGAGGCGCGCTTCAACAACGGCGGGCCCCTTCCGGAGATCGACCGCGACCGGTATTCGCCGTACGTGCTGCGGCTGGCGATGTTCAACAACATTCCGCTGCACGAGCTGGAGTCCATCCGCGGCACCGGCCGGCACGGCCGGGTGACGCGCAACGACGTGCTGGATTATCTTTCGCGGCGGCCGATCGGGTCGCCGACGGTCAAGGCGCTGGCCGCGAGCGAGGAACCGGGCGAAGAGGATCTGAGCGCGCTCGGCGAGGTGGTGCCCATGTCTTCGCTGCGGCGGACGATCGCGGACCACATGGTGCAATCCATCCGGACCAGCGCGCACGTCACGATGATCCATGCGCTCGACCTCACCCACGTGGTGGATCTGCGCAGGCGAATCAAGGACGACTTCGAGAAGAAGTTCCACGCGCGCATGACCTACACGGGCGTGCTGCTGTATGTCACGTCGCGCGTCCTGCGCGATTTCCCGAGGGTGAACGCGTCCATCCAGGGCACCAACATCGTGCTGCGGAAGGATGTGAACATAGGTTGTGCCGTGGCGCTGGCCGACGAAACGCTCGTCGTGCCCGTGGTGAAGCATGCGGACAAGAAGAGTTTCCCCGAGATCGCGCAGGACCTCGTGCGGCTGATCGAACTTGCGCGCACCAAGTCGCTGAAGCGCGAGGACGCCGAGGGCGGCACGTTCACGATCTCGAACTTCGGCTCGTTCGGCAGCCTGATGGGCACGCCGATCATCAACCAGCCGCAGGTGGCGATCCTGGGCATGGGCGCGGTGCACAAGGCGCCGGTGGTCCTGGACGGGAAGGTGGTTGTGCGGGACCAGTTGTATCTCAGCTTCTCCTTCGATCACCGCATCATTGACGGCGAACTCGGCGGCCGGTTCCTCCGAACGATCGAGGACGCGACCGGGGCGGTGACCGAGGAGTCGCTCAACGTCGAGAAGCTGTAGAGGACGGACGCTTGACGCTGGAGGCTTGAGGCTGGGCGCGCCGGATTCCCTTGACGTTGATGCGTTGCTCTGCTAAACACCCGCGCCCATGGGACAACAACTCAGAACACGTGTAAAAAGAAAAGCGCGCCTGCGTCGCAAGAAACGCCTGAAGCAGCGGGCGAAGCTTGCCGTCGCGAAGACGGCCTCGGCCTGATTCACGCCGGCCGTCCGGGTTTCTTCACCGTGCACTTCCCGCGTCGCCGGGTTGGCGACTCCCGCGGGGCTTGGATTCATCCCTCTTTTTCCGGGAGGGTCGCAGGCCCGTGCCCGGTCATTCTTTTTTGGCCCTCCCTTCCGAATTGATGCGTGACAGAATCCTGATGCGCGCCTAATATCGCGGTCCAGAAGGTGGCTTCTATGATCCTTGTGGTAGACGATGACAAGATCTTGACGCAGTTGCTTCGCACGCTTCTCGAAGAGGCCGGGTACGAGGTGCGCGTGGCCTATGACGGCGAAGAGGCGTACAAGCATCTCAAGGATCCCAAGTGCAGGGGGATGCTGCTGGACATCCGCATGCCGGGGATCAATGGCGCGGAACTGCTCATGCTGATGGCCGCGGAAGGCATCAACGTTCCCGTCATCGTCATGGCCGGCTTCCCCGATTTCGATGAAGAGGAGATGAAGGAGTTTCCGAACGTGAAAAAGCTCTTTCACAAACCTCTCTACCCGGAAGAAGTCCTTGGCGCGGTACGCGAGTACTGCAAGAAGTAGGGTTGCGGCGTGAACGCCGAACTTCGAACAAACACGACCCCCCGGATCGGCATCCAGGCCCGTCTTCGCTTTGCGGCGGTCATTCTTCTCCTTGTGAGCGGCTGCCGGTCTGTCCACTCCGTGAATACCCATTACCGCGGGCGCACCGCGCGGCCGGTGGTCGCGGTGACGTCTTTCGAAAACCTGGCCAACGCGTCCGGCCGCTGGAATCTCGGGGACGGCATGGCGGACCTGCTGGTGACGGAACTGATGGACAGCGAGCGTGTCGTGGTCCTCGAGCGTCAGAACCTGAAGGGCGTCGTGGACGAGCTCGTGCTGCAGGGGCGCGACCTGTTCCGCAAGGAGGGGCGCGTCCAGCGCGGCCGTCTCAAGAACGCGCAGTACATCATCCACGGCAGCGTGACGGATTTCACCGAGTCCATGCAGGTTTCCGGGTGGCTGGGCATCCGGTGGCTGCGCTTGTTCGGCCGCGGCAACCGCGCGCGCGTCGCGGTGGTGGTTCGCGTGTCGGACGTGGAAACGGGGCAGATCGTTTCATCCGTGAAAGCCGCGTCGTCCGTTTCGGCCGGCGGGCTGGGGGCCGAAGCGCGCTACAAGGATATCGCCTTCGGCGGCGACGCGTTCTTCCGCACGCCGCTCGGCAAGGCGACCGAGAGCGCGATTCGCTCGGCCCTCCGCCAGATCCTGCGCGAGCTGCCGACGAATTACTGACAGCCGCGGGTTGCTGAAT
>JAKJGV010000002.1:65828-77559 GCA_022704185.1 Verrucomicrobiota bacterium | reverse complement strand
GCGTCATGTGCTCCGCGACCTGCCGGTCCAGTACTGGCAGCCCCGCGTGGCCGAGGCGGGCACGGATCACGTGGTGATCAACGGCGGGCATAATGTGCGGGTGCGCGAAGACCAGGTTTTCGATGTGCGCGAGCATCCGCGGGAGGTCACGGACCCCGTGACCGGAAACGTCATTGACGTCGCGCCCGGGGCGGTCATCGGGCGGATCCGCATCACCCGCGTCAACCCGGAGTCCGCGCATGGTGTCATCGAAAGCGGCATCGCGAAACGCGGCGACGTGCTCGAGCCGGTGCGCCGCCGCCTTGGCGCCGACCCATAAGGCAGCGGCCCGCGAGCCCTCCTTCGGGCAAGCGGCGGGCAAGCCACGGGCCCTCCCTGAATCACCCATCGTGCGGCAATGGTGCCGCGAATGAACGCCCGCAATTGCCCTTGCCCCGGGGATGTGCTAGAACCCCTCCATGATCACGTTCCTGGAAGGCGCGCTGGTTGAGAAGGATCCCACGCGCATCGTCTTGAATGTCGCCGGCGTCGGCTACGAGGTGTTCATCCCGCTCAGCAGTTACGACAAGCTGCCCGCGCCGGGCGAATCCTGCCGGGTCCTGACCTATGATCACGTGCGCGAGGACACGCACGCGCTGTACGGATTCCTCATGGACGAAGAGCGCGTGATGTTCCTGCGGCTCATGAGTGTCAGCGGAATCGGCCCGCGGCTCGCGCTCACCGCGTTGAGCGGCCTGTCCGTGCGCGAACTGAAAGCCGCGATCGTTCGCGGCGACGTGGCGCGGTTGAGTTCCGTCTCGGGCATCGGCAAGAAGACCGCGGAACGGATCGTTCTCGAGCTGCGCGACAAGGTCGGCGAAGGCGAGGCGATGGAATCCGTCACGGCGGGCGCGTCGCCGGAGGAAAGCACACGCATGCGCGACGCGATCCTCGCGCTGATATCGCTGGGCTACAAGCAGGCGGACGCGCAGAAACTGGTCAGGGATGTGGTGAAGACGTTGGGGCCGGACGCGACCGTGGAAGAGACGGTAAGAAAGGCGCTGGCGCGATAGCGATTTTTCCAGGCATTGGAAACTTTTTCGCGCGGTTTTCCAGACATTGGAAAAAAGTGAACCATGACTGAACGCTTCATAACGGACACGCTGGGCAAGTCGGACACCGAGTTCGATATCAGCCTCCGTCCCGGCCGCTTCCAGGATTTCGTGGGCCAGCACAAGGTGCGCGAACGGCTGGAACTCTTCGTCGAGGCCGCGCGCGGACGGAAAGATGTGCTGGATCACGTCTTGTTGTCCGGCCCGCCGGGGCTTGGCAAGACGACGCTGGCGTACATCCTGGCCGACGCGATGGGAGTGAACATCAAGGCGACGTCGGGCCCGATCATTGACAAGCCCGGCGACTTGGCCGGCATGCTCACGAACCTCGAGCGCGGCGACATTGTGTTCATTGACGAAATCCACCGCCTGCAGAAATCGGTGGAGGAATATCTCTATTCCGCCATGGAAGATTTCGTGATTGATATCATGATTGACCAGGGGCCCCACGCGCGCTCGGTGCGGCTGAACGTGCCGCGCTTCACGTTGGTCGGCGCGACGACACGGAGCGGCTTGCTGACGGCGCCGTTGCGTTCGCGGTTCGGGCTGACGGCGCGCCTAGACTACTACGCGGCAGGCGATCTGCGCGAGATCATCAAGCGGTCCGCGCGCATCCTGAATGTGGATATCGAGGAGGCGGGCGCCGAGGAAATCGCGTCGCGCGCGCGCGGAACGCCGCGCATCGCGAACAACCTGCTGCGGTGGGTGCGCGATTACGCGCAGGTGAAGGCCGGCAACCGGATCACGGAAGAGGTCGCGGACAAGGCGCTTTCCATGCTGGATATCGACGAGCACGGGCTGGACGAGATGGACAAGCGCATTCTCGAGACCGTGCTGCACAAGTTCTCCGGGGGTCCGGTGGGGATCAGCTCCCTCGCCGTTTCCGTGGGCGAGGAACCGGACACGATCGAGGAAGTGTACGAGCCGTTCCTGATCCAGGAAGGCTATCTAAAACGCACGCCGCAGGGGCGCGTCGCGACCGAACGCTGCTACGAGAAGTTCGGATTGAAGCCGGGCTCGAAGCAGAGCGAATTGTTCTGAGCGGCTTGAGTCTCGACCGACGCGCGATCAGAGTGTTCGTAGTGAGCCCCGTGAGGGGCGTGGGGGCTTGAGTTTCCGGCGGTGTGGGCTAAGTTGGTTTCCCATGGATATTCTTGCACACGGGCTATATGGCGTGACGGTTTGCAGCCGCATGGGGCTTGCGGGCGGGCGCGAAGGGACGCGAGGCAGGCGCTGGTGGCGCGAGCCTTCGGTGTGGTGGGCGCTGTTCTTCGGGCTTCTGCCGGACATGGCTTCGATGTGGATCCCGTATTTCCTTCATAAAGGGTTGGGGGCGGAAGGGAATTTCTTCCGCTATTTCGACGGCGGCTGGCTCACGGTCTACCGCGTGGTGCACAGCCTGGTGATCGCGCTCGCGTTCTCCGCGGCGCTCTTCTTCTGGAGGCGGAAGCTCTTCGTGGCCTCGCTGGCGTGGCCGCTGCATATCGTGTCGGACGCGATCTCGCACGTGGAAGGCAAGTTCCAGACGCTGATCCTCTTTCCGCTCAGCGATTGGGGCATTCACGGCATCGCCTGGTGGAGGCATCGTTGGTTTGTCTGGGCGTACTGGGCGGCGCTGGTGGCGATCTGGGCGGGGTTGCACATCTGGCGGCGGCGGAACGCGTTGGAGTAATGGAGAGATGGAGTGTTGGAGTGATGGGGGGGGCACTGACCAGCGCACCATAATCGGACATTCGTGTTCTGAATCCGGGCCGAACAGATTGCGTCCCTGCGGGTTTCCTCAGCCCGAATATACCTGCTGAATCCCGGTGTGACACATGGGCGCAAAGCGGCCCGAAGTGTGTCATAATGGCGCGGTTTGCGCGCTTTGCCAAGGGTGGTCACAGAATTCAGAAATATACGTAATATATTTGTTATTAGCATGTTATGCCACTTGTCGTGGGCGTGTTTCCGGTGAGGTGGCATGCCATCTGCTAATAATCGATTGAGGACAAATTCTACGGCTTTAAATCGGACCTAATTGAAAGGCGAAAACAATGTCAAAGGTACTTGGAGTTGATTTGGGCACGACGAACTCGTGTATGGCGGTAATGGAGGGCGGTCAGCCGGTCGTTATTCCGAACGCGGAAGGCGGGCGGACGACTCCGTCGGTTGTCGCGTTCACGAAGACGGGCGAGCGGTTGGTGGGCACGCCGGCGAAGCGCCAGGCCGTTACGAATCCAAGAAACACCGTTTACTCCATCAAGCGTTTCATGGGGCGGAAGTACGAAGAAGTGGCGCACGAAATCTCCCTCGTTCCGTACGAGGTGGTGCGCGCTTCGAACGGCGACGCGCATGTGAAGATCGGCGACAAGACCTATTCCCCGCCGGAGATCTCGGCGATGATTCTCCAGAAGATGAAGGCGGACGCGGAGGCGTATCTCGGGACGAAGATCACGCAGGCCGTCATCACGGTTCCGGCCTACTTCAACGACAGCCAGCGGCAGGCGACGAAGGACGCCGGCCGGATCGCCGGACTGGAAGTGCTTCGCATCATCAACGAGCCGACCGCGGCCTCGCTGGCCTACGGGCTCGACAAAAAGAAGGACGAGCGGATCGCGGTGTACGACCTCGGCGGCGGCACGTTCGACATTTCCGTGCTGGAAATCGGCGAAGGCGTCTTCGAGGTGAAGGCGACGAACGGCGACACGCACCTCGGCGGCGACGACTTTGACCAGCGCGTCATGGACTGGATGGCGCAGGAGTTCAAGAAGGACAACGGCATTGACCTCTCGAAAGACCCGATGGCCGTGCAGCGGCTGAAGGAAGCGGCGGAGAAGGCCAAGTGCGAGCTTTCGAGCCAGCAGCAGTCGGAAATCAATCTCCCGTTCATCACCGCGGACGCCAGCGGGCCGAAGCATCTCGCGATGACGCTGACCCGCGCGAAACTGGAGCAGCTCGTGGACGACCTGGTCGGGCGCACGGTGCGGCCGGTGGAGAACTGCCTGCGCGACGCGAAGACCGACGCATCGAAAGTGGACGAAGTGGTGCTGGTTGGCGGCATGACGCGCATGCCGAAGGTGCAGCAGTTGACGCAGAAGATGTTCTCCAAGGAGCCGCACAAGGGCGTGAACCCGGACGAAGTGGTCGCGGTCGGCGCCGGCATCCAGGGCGGTGTGCTGAAGGGCGACGTGAAGGACGTGCTGTTGCTCGACGTGACGCCGCTGACGCTGGGTATCGAAACGCTCGGCGGTGTTTTCACCAAGCTGATCGAGCGCAATACGACGATTCCCACGCGGAAGAGCGAGATCTTCAGCACCGCCGCGGACAGCCAGTCCACGGTCGAAATCCACGTGCTGCAGGGCGAGCGCGCGATGGCGGGCGACAACAAGACGATCGGCCGCTTTCACCTGGACGGGATTCCGCCCGCGCCGCGCGGCGTGCCGCAGATCGAGGTGACGTTCGACATTGACGCGAACGGCATCCTGCACGTCGGCGCGAAGGACCTCGGCACGGGCCGGGAGCAGAAGATCACGATCACGGCGTCGAGCGGGCTGACGAAGGAGGAGATCGAGAAGATGCGGCACGACGCCGAGTCCCACGCCAGCGACGACGCGCAGCGGCGCGAGGAAGCGGAGACGCGCAACCGCGCGGACGCGACGGTTTACGAGACGGAGAAGTTCATCAAGGAGCACGGCGACAAGGTGTCCGCGGACAAGAAGGCGAAGGTGGAAGCCGCGGTCGGGGTGCTCAAGGAAGCGATCAAGGCGGGCGACGCCGGTCGCATGAAGTCGGCGCTGGAATCGGTGAACACCGAGATGCAGGCGCTGTCGGCGGAGCTGTACGCGCAGGCGAAGAAACCGGGCGGCGGCGGGCCGGAGCAGGGGCCGCAGGGTGGCGGCGCTTCCGCGGGCGGAGCCTCGAAGGGCGCGCCCGAGGGCGACGTGATTGACGCCGATTTCGAGATGGTGGACGACAACAAGAAGAAGGACTGAAGGGATTCTCGATAGGGAAACAACAGCCCGTGCCCGGCGTGGGTGTTCCACGTTGCGCCGCGCGGGCTGGTAACTCAGCAACCGAAAAAGCAAGAAGGAGGAGCGCTACGCATGAAGATTCAGCCATTGGCGGACCGGGTCCTGGTTGAACCGGTGAAGGAAGGCGAAGAGAAAAAGGGCGGCATCATCATCCCCGACACGGCGAAGGAAAAGCCGCAGCAGGGCAAGGTGATCGCGGTCGGAACCGGCAAGCTGGACGACAACGGCAAGGCCATTCCCTTCAACGTGAAGAAGGGCGACAAGGTGTTGATGCCGAAATACGGCGGCACCGAGATCAAGATGGACGGCAGGGAATACCTGATCCTGCGCGAGGAAGACATCCTCGGCGTCATCTCGGAGTGACGGAAGCATTCGACAAGAGAAAGAATAAGGAGAAATGACCGATGGCAGCAAAACAACTGGTGTTTGAAGACGAAGCGCGCCAGCTCATCCTCGACGGTGTCGAGAAGCTGAGCCGCGCCGTCAAGGCGACGCTGGGCCCGCGGGGCCGCAACGTGGTGCTGGACAAGAAGTTCGGATCCCCGACCGTGACCAAGGACGGCGTGACGGTGGCGAAGGAGATCGAGCTCGAGAACGCGTTCGAGAACATGGGCGCGCAGATGGTGCGCGAAGTCGCGAGCAAGACGAGCGACGTCGCGGGCGACGGAACGACGACGGCGACCGTGCTGGCCGAAGCGATCTACCGCGAGGGCCTGAAGAACGTGACCGCCGGCGCGAACCCGATGGACCTGAAGCGCGGCATTGACCGGGCGACGCAGGTGCTGGTGGAATCGCTGCAGAAGATGACCAAGAAGGTGAAGGACCGCTCGGAAATCGCGCAGGTCGGCACCATCTCGGCCAACGGCGATACGACGATCGGCGAGATCATCGCCGACGCCATGGACAAGGTCGGCAAGGACGGCACGATCACGGTCGAGGAAGCGAAGAGCATCGAGACCTCGCTGGACGTGGTGGAAGGCATGCAGTTCGACAAGGGCTATCTCTCGCCGTACTTCGTCACCAACGCGGAAGCCATGGAGGCGACGTTCGAGGATCCTTACATCCTGTTGTTCGAGAAGAAGATCTCGAACCTGCAGGACCTTCTGCCGGTGCTTCAGAACATCGCGAAGTCGGGTCGCCCGCTCGTGATCATCGCCGAGGACGTGGAAGGCGAGGCGCTGGCGACGCTGGTGGTCAACAAGCTGCGCGGCACGCTGCAGTGCTGCGCGGTCAAGTCCCCGGGCTTCGGTGACCGGCGCAAGGCGATGATGGAAGACATCGCGGTGCTGACCGGCGGCCGGTTCATTTCGGAAGACCTCGGCATCAAGCTGGAGAGCGTGCAGGTTTCCGATCTCGGCAAGGCGAAGCGCGTGACGATCGACAAGGAAAACACGACGATCGTCGAGGGCGCGGGCAAGGCCTCGGACATCCAGGGCCGGATCGCGCAGATCCGCCGCCAGATCGAGGAGACGACCTCCGACTACGACCGCGAGAAGCTGCAGGAACGGCTGGCGAAGCTGGCCGGCGGCGTGGCGGTCATCAATGTCGGCGCGGCGACCGAGACGGAGATGAAGGAGAAGAAGGCGCGCGTCGAGGACGCGTTGCACGCGACCCGCGCGGCGGTGGAAGAGGGTATCGTGGCCGGCGGCGGCGTGGCGCTGCTCCGTTGCCAGGACTCGCTCAACTCCATCAAGGCGGACGGCGACGAGGCGATCGGCGTGGATATCGTGCGCCGGGCGTGCGAATCGCCGCTGCGTCAGCTCGTGAACAACGCGGGCGTCGAGGGCGCGATTGTTGTCCAGGAAGTCAAGAAACAAAAGGGCAGCAACGGCTACGACGTGGCGAAGAACGAGTACTGCGACATGGTGAAATCGGGCATTATCGACCCGACCAAGGTTACGCGCACGGCGTTGCAGAACGCGGCGAGCATTGCGTCCCTGCTGCTCACGACCGAGTGCATGGTGGCGGAGCTTCCCGAGAAGGAGAAGGCTCCGGCGATGCCTCCGGGCGGCGGCATGGGCGGGATGGATTACTAATAGAACCGGCCGGAATTGCCGGTTGACACTGGCGAGCGGGGCGCCTTATAGTGCGCCCCGCTCGTATTTCTGTAAAGCGATGGGAGGAGACGGGAATGGTAAGTCCTAACTATCTTGAGCTGGCGAAGCAGAAGATCTCGAATATTCCTCTCCTGATCAACGTGGTCTCGCGCCGCGTTCGACAGTTGAACTCCGGCAACCGCCCGATGGTCAAGCCGGATCACCCCCAGATGCCCGCCATGGACCTGGCGTTGAAGGAAATCGCCGAGGGCAAGCTCTCGGCCGAGATCTCGTTCACGCCCACGCGTACGCCGGCGGAAGACATTCTGCCGACCCTGTAATCCGAAGAAGAGCCGGCCTTGGGGCGGGGACTCGGGATGGACTCTGCAAAGAAGACCTCCAAGGATTCGCGCCCGCCGGTTGCCACCAACCGCAAGGCGTTTCGCGACTATTTCGTGCTGGAGCGCATTGAGGTGGGAGTCGTGCTGCGCGGCGCGGAAGTGAAGTCCATCCGCGAAGGCCGTTTCAGTCTCAACGAAGCATTCAGCCGGATCGACGACGGAGAAGCCGTCCTGTGCGATTTCCACATCCAGCCGTATGAACACGCGCGCGCCGACGGGTACGACCCGGTCCGGCCCAAGAAGCTCCTGCTGCACCGGCGCGAGATAGACCGGTTGATCGGCGAAACGTCGGTCAAAGGCATGGCCCTGATCCCGCTCAAGCTCTATTTCCATCGCGGCCGCGTCAAGGTGGAGCTGGGGTTGTGCCGGGGCAAGCACGTGGGAGACAAGCGGGAAACGATCCGGCGGCGGACGGCAGAGCGCGAGGCGGAACGGGCGATCGCGGCGCGAACGCGGCGGAAATAGGCGTCGCGCTACAGGGTGAGGACGCGGTCAATATCCGCTTCGCGGCCGTATACGATCAGGGCGTCGTTCTCGGAGACGACATAATCGGGCCCGGGTACGACCGGCAGAACTTCCGCATCCGCCCCCCCGCGTGTGCTTTTCACGAGGACCACGTGGATGCCGTACTGCGAGGGAAGCCGGATGTCCTTCAGGCTTCGGCCCCACAGGGATGACGGGGGATCCCACTCGGCGAGATAGAACCCTTCCATGACGCGGACCTTGTTCGCTCTTTGTGCTTCCGCAACGTGCGCGGCCATGCGTCCCGTGGTGTCCGCCCTGAAGATCTCGTCCTGGTAGATCTGGATGACGTCGGAATAGTGAATCACCCCGATGAGCTTTCCCGATGCGTCCACCACGGGAAGCTCGGGAAGGCCCGAGCGTGCGAACTTCGGAAGCGCGGTGCTCAGGCTTTCGTCCGACGCGCAGCGAGGCGTGTCGGTGCGCGCGATGTCGTCCACCAGAAGCACGCGGCCCAGCGAACTGTGGCCTGCGAGCGCCCGCCGCGCATCCGTCAATGTCACAAGACCGGTGCAGGGGCCGCCCGGTTCCGAAAGGTAGATCTGGGTGTGCGGGGAGCGGAGCAGGCGCTGCAGCGTGTCGTGCGCGGGGGAGCCCGGCGCGACCGTTTCGAAAGCGGTTCGAATGCACCGCTGGACGGGGACATGGCGCAGCAGGTCCAGCGATTGGCCGCGGAAGAGGTCAATGCCCTGGCGGGCGAGCTTGATGGTGTAGATGGTCTGCGGGCAGAGCTTGCGCGCGAGCAGCGTGCTGATGATCGCCACCGTCATGATGGGGAGGATGACGGTATAGTTGCCGGTGATTTCGAAGATGATGAGAATGGCCGTGATCGGCGCGTGGGTCGTGCCCGCGACGAGACCGCCCATGCCGGCGAGCGCATAGCTG
Organism: Verrucomicrobiota bacterium; assembly: GCA_022704185.1. GTDB lineage: Bacteria > Verrucomicrobiota > Kiritimatiellia > CAIQIC01 > JAGNIJ01 > JAKJGV01. The sequence continues at coordinate 68,611 of JAKJGV010000002.1, read as the reverse complement.
CCGACCTCGGCCGGGAGATCCCCGAGTATGGATCCCATGATCTTGCCGACGAACGCGCCGGTCATGGCGCCCATGAAGAGCGCGGGCGAGAAGACCCCGCCGGAACCGCCGGAGCCCAGCGACAGGGATGTGGCCACGATCTTCAGCCCGAGCAGGAGCGGGAGCATCCACCACGCGAGCCGGTTCAGGAGCGCGAGATCAATCACGTGATGCCCGTCGCTCAGAACGTGCGGCACGAGAACACCGATCAGGCCGACGGCCAGCCCGCCGAGCGCGGGGCGCAACCACGGGGGTACCCGCTTGCGCTCGTCGAAGAATTGTTCCGAAAAGCCCATCAGCCGGATGAAGGACGCCGAAACGAATGCGCACGCGACGCCGAGCAGCGCGTAGGGAATCAGCTCCAGCGCGTGAGCCAGTTGGTAGTGCGGCACCGCGAATACCGGTCCCGTGCCGAAACACTGCCGGGAGACCAGCGTGGCGAGAACGGAAGAGATGACGATGGGGCTGAACTGGCCGACACCGAATTCGCTGAGTATGACTTCCGCGGAGAAAAGCGCGCCGGCGATCGGCGCGTTGAACGTGGCCGCGATGCCGGCGGCGGCGCCGCAGCCGATGAACGTCCGGAGCCGCCGCCGCGAAATCTTGAGATACTGTCCGGTGGCGGAACCGATGGCGGCCCCGATCTGGATCACGGGCCCCTCGGGGCCGGCGGAGCCGCCGGACGCGAGCGTGATCGCCGCAGTGACGGCTTTGACCACGGCGACGCGGGCGCGGATGATGCCGTTGTGCAGCGCGATGGCCGCCATGACTTCCGGTACGCCATGGCCGCTGGCTTCGCGGCTGAGCAGATGCGCGATGACCCCAACCAGGAGGCCGCCGACAGCAGGGACCAGGATGATGCGCCACCACGGCTGCCCCCGGAGCAGTCCTGCGAACGCGAGACTGGAACCCCAGAACAGGTCCGCGAAAGCGCTGATCAGCAGTCGAAAAAGGACGACGGCCAGTCCGCCGAGAAGCCCGATGAGGATGGCCACGAGAAGCGGAAACAGATGCTCGTGCATCCGCATGCGCTCCATCCACCCGGCGGTTGCGCGGATGCTCCACCGCCAGGCATCGCGCAGGAAATTCTTCTCAACAGCCACGAGACTCTTTGTACGCTTTGCACCCGGTTGATCAAGCCTCTTCTGCTGGAAGGAACGCGCGCGGATGGCTATGATGCCCGGGCGCATCGGTGGTGCCGTGAAACTCGCAAGGCAAATCCATTCCTGGTCGGCAAGTCCGGCAGAGGCTGTGAAGATTCAACAACGGCTGGCGTCGCGCATTGTTCGCCGTGCGCCCCGCAAGGCTCTTCGTTTTGTGGCGGGGTTGGATGCGGCTTTCCCGCCCGGCGGGAAGCGCTGCGTGGCCGCCGTGGTTGTTTGGGATAAGGAAGAAAGAAAGGTCGTCGAACGAGCCGTCGCATTCGCGCCGCTACGGTTTCCTTATATCCCCGGGCTGCTGTCGTTTCGCGAGGCGCCGGCCCTCCTCGCCGCGCTGAGGAAACTCGCTGTGACGCCGGATGTGTTGATGTGCGATGGCCAGGGGCTTGCGCATCCGCGGCGGCTCGGCATTGCCTGCCATGTGGGCTTGCTTGCAGGCCTGCCTTCCATCGGCTGCGCGAAAAGCCTGTTGTTGGGCGAACACGCGGTGCCCGGTGTCCGACGCGGCTCGCGGGTGCCGTTGATCGATCGCGGGGAACGGGTGGGGACCGTGCTTCGGACTCGCGCCGGGGTCAAGCCGGTATACATCAGCGTGGGTCACCTGATGGATCTCGATACCGCGGAGCGGATCGTTTTGGCCTGCGGCGCGGGATATCGCCTGCCGGAACCGACGCGGTTGGCCGATCAGGCGGTCGGGCGCGAGGCATCCGCGAGACGAACCCACTGATCGGGCGACACGGTTTCAGGTCTTGCGCGAGGCGGAATGCCGGCCGCCACCAACTGTTCTTCCGCGCGCTTGTCTCCCCGGCCGTCGAGCCGCGCAAGGATCCCCTGGAGCTGCTTGCGCCGATGGGCAAACGCCGTCTTCAGCAGGCGGAGCAGCCACTCGCGGTCCCGGGGATCGATTGCCGCGGGCCGCCGCTCCATGTTGACGATTGCGGATTTCACATCCGGCGGGGGCAGGAAGCAGGTCGGACTCACTTCCTTGCTGATGGATGCGTGGTACCGAAGCTGGATGACCACGCTGAGCAGACCGTAATCGTGCGAGCCGGGAGGCGAAACGATCCGCTCCGCGACCTCCTTCTGCACGGTGACGGTGATTCGTTCGGGCGCGCGCGCCGAATCGGCAAAGGAAAACAGAAGGCGGCTGCTGATGGCGTACGGGAGATTGGCGACCACCTTGTTCACTCCCGAAGCCAGCAGCGCCTCGAGGTCCTGGTCGAGGATGTCGCCTTCGAGGATCTCGACATGGGGCTTGTCCGCGAATTTCTTTGTCAGGAACGCGGCCAGGCGCCGGTCCTTCTCGACGGCCACGACGCGTCCGGCCCAGCGGGCGAGCCACTCCGTGAGCACGCCGAGGCCCGGACCGATCTCGAGCACTGCGTCCCGCGCGTGGAGCCCGGCCGCGCGCAGAAGGATTTGCAGGATGTTTCCGTCCACCAGGAAGTTCTGCCCCAGCTTGCGGTTCGGCCGGATGCCGAGCTCGTTAAGCAATGCTTTGACTTCAGATGGATGCGTGAGGGACATGGGAGCTCGGAGTGATGGAGAGGCGAAGCATATCACCGCCACGGGTTCTTGCGGCGG
>JAKJGV010000002.1:62597-65818 GCA_022704185.1 Verrucomicrobiota bacterium | reverse complement strand
CCGCCTCGATCATGCTTTGCGGATTCGCCCGATTCCGTCCCGCGATATCGAAAGCGGTGCCGTGATCGGGCGATGTCCGCACGATCGGCAATCCCAGCGTTACGTTCACGCCGACATCGAAAGCCAGCATTTTCAGCGGACCGAGCCCCTGGTCGTGGTACATGGCGACGACCACGTCGTATCTTCCTTTAATAGCCTGGTGGAACACGGTGTCGGACGGCACGGGGCCGGTCACTTCGAGACCCTCGCGCCGCGCGCGCCGGACGGCCGGCGCGATGACGGTGAGTTCCTCGCGGCCGATCTTCCCGCCGTCGCCCGCGTGCGGGTTGAGGCCGCAAACGGCGATCCGGGATTGCCGCCATCCCATCCACGGCAAGGCCTCGCCGGCCAGCCGGATGGCTTCGATGATTTTCGCCTGCGTGAGAGACGCGGCCACCTTGGCGAGGGGGATGTGTCGTGTGACAAGCACTACACGCAGGGGGCCGCCGAAAAGCATCATGGCGAATCGCCGGGTGTGCGTGAGCTCCGCGAGCATCTCGGTGTGGCCCGGGAATTTCACGCCGGCGGCATGGAAGCCTTCCTTGCAGATCGGCGCGGTGACCATGGCGTCGAGCGATCCCTCGACGCACGCGCGCACGGCCTCGCGAATCCATGCGGCCGCGGCACGGGATGCGTCGGCGCGGATTGCTCCGGGTTTCCAGGCGGGATGTTGACCGGGGGCGGGGTCCCACAAAACGACTTTCGAGCCTGGAGCAGCGCCGTCCGAGGGGCACCATGCAGGCGGAACGGGAAGGTTGGCGGCCCGGGCCTGTTGCCGGACGGCGGACGAGGAACCGATCAGCACGATCCGGCAGGGGCATTTTCGGGCGACGCGATAAGCCGCCTTCAGCGACACTTCGGGGCCGACTCCGTTGATGTCGCCCAGCGTGATGCCGATTCGCGGCGGGCACCTAGAGCGTGTATTGGCCATCTTCAAGAATGCGCACGTAGAATCGTCGGTACAGCCGGTCCATCCATGCCGCGTACAGCCGGTCTTCCTCCTGCCGCCGCAGGTCGGCCTCGATTTCGCCCCGTACATCGTCGAAGGGCATCACGGCCGCTTTCTTTCGCGCCTCGACCTTGAGGATGTAGAGCTCGCTTTCCGTTTCGATGATATCGCTCACGCGCCCTGCTTCGATCTGTGCCGCGACGGCCGCAAGTTCGGGGCGAAGCGAGCCGGGCTCGATCCATCCGAAATCACCGCCCTGGGTGGCGCGCGCTCCCTCGGATTCCGTTCGCGCGAGTTCTGCGAAATCGTCGCCCGCGAGAAGCCGCTCGCGAATCTTGAGCGCTTCCGCGCGCTTGACGGTCTGCTCCTCTTCGCTCGTGCCGCGCTGGAGCATGATCATGCGCAACTTGACCTGCTCGGGGGTGCGGTATTTCTCCTCGTTTCGTTCATACAAGTCCCGCACGGCGCGGGGCGAAATGACCACGCGGTCCGACACTTCGCGGCGGCGCATGATGGAGACGATCAGGCGATTGCGCGTTTCCTCCCGCCAGTCCTCGATGGTCATGCGCTCTTCCGTCAGCGCTTCGAGAAACGCGGCGCGGTTGTTGTTGAAGCGTTCGCTGATGAACGAGCTGACCTGGTCTTCCACGAGCCGGTCGGGCACCGAGCCTCCGGCGCGCGCGAAAGCCTCGATGATCAAGGCGCGCTCGATCAGGGAGCGCAGGGCCGCGTCGTAGGCCTCCGCGAGTTTCTGCTCCAGCTCTTCGCCCTCGTACGCGGTTTCGATCTGCATGCGCACCGGCTGTATCTGGGCAAGGACTTCGCCCACGGTGATCACGCGGTTGTTGACCACCGCGGCGTAGCCGTCCACCGGGATGCCGCGCGCGTCCGCCGGATTCACCGGCAGAAGCGCGGCCGCCGTCAGGATCGCCGCCAATATATGATTTAAGCGCGTTGCCATAGGGAAAGCCCGCAATTTACATTCTTTCGACTATGCCAAACCGCGCCGGTCCGCGCAATGCGATTTGGTCAGGCAACATCCAGGAGAATCTTGAGGCCTCCGGCTTGAGCGGCGGCGAAGGCTTCCACGCCGCGTTCGAGGGGAAAGCGCCCGCTGATCAGCCGGTCCAGCGGGAAGTGATGCGCCGCGTACAGCTCGAGGGCCCTGGCGAAGTGCCCGCAGCGCGATCCGACCAGCGTGATCTCGTGGATTACCAGCGGGGCCAGGTTCATCGCGCCGGATTCGGCGATGGTGGACTTCAGCACGAGCGTCCCGCGCGGTTTGCAGAGTCGCATGGCCTGCTCGAAGCCCGCCGCGCGACCGGTGGCTTCCACGACGATGTCGGCAGGGGGCACGGATGCCGCGTCGGTCGTGACGGAAAGACCCTCCCGGGCCGCGAGGTGAAGCTTGTCGTCGTGGCGGCCGACCAGCGTCACGGATTCGCAGGCGGTTGAAAGCACCCATGCGCACAGAATCCCCAGCTTGCCGTCGCCGAGCACCGTGCAGCGCGCGCCGGGCGGAGGCGTTACCTGCTCCAGGATCTCGCAGGCCGCCGCAAGCAGCTCGATCAGAACAGCATGGTCATCCGGCATCGTGTCCGGGACGCGATGCAGGTTGACCACGGGCAGCACGCAGTACTCCGCCATGCACCCGTCGAGCCCGGAGATGCCGAGGGTGGAACGATTCGGACAGTGTCGTCCGAGGTCTCTACGGCACCATTCACAGTGCCCGCACGCCGCGTTGATCTCTCCGACCACGCGCTGCTCCAGCCATGCCGTGTCGTCGCATTCGGTAACGACGCCGACGAACTCGTGTCCCGGAACGCCCCGGAAATTCATGTAACCGCGGGTGATTTCGATGTCCGTGCCGCATATTCCGGCCCGGAGAACGCGGAGAACCGCCCAGCCCGGCGGCGCAACCGGAGGCGGGTAATCGGGATCGAAGCGCAACGCACCGTCGAACACCAAGGCCTTCATGCGGCCAAGCCTACTCCGCGCCTGTGCTTGACACAAGTGCCGATGGGCTTCTACGGTGACGCGAACCTATCGCCGGGAGGACGGATGAGAATCGGACTCGTGGGCTGCGGAAACATCAGCGACGTGTACATCAAGAACATCAAGCGCTTTGACATGCTGGCCGTTGCGGCGTGCGCGGACCTTGACGCGGAGCGCGCGCGGAGCAAGGCGGAAGTGTACGACCTCCCCAAGAGTTGCTCCGTGGAGGAACTGCTGG
>JAKJGV010000002.1:17766-62556 GCA_022704185.1 Verrucomicrobiota bacterium | reverse complement strand
CCCCCGCCGCAGGCGCATTTCGACGTCAGCCTCCGCGCGCTCGAGGCGGGCAAGCACGTGTACAGCGAAAAGCCGCTCGCGCTCAATCGCGACGAAGGCCGGCGGCTGCTGGAGGCCGCGCGTTCGCGCAACGTGCGACTCGGATGCGCGCCGGATACCTTCATGGGCGCCGCGCTCCAGACGGCGCGCCGCGTGCTGGACGCCGGGGAGCTCGGCCGTCCGGTGGCCGCGGCCGCGTTCATGCTTTGCCGCGGGCACGAAAGCTGGCATCCGAGCCCGGATTTCTTCTACCAGGCCGGCGGCGGCCCCGTCTTCGACATGGGCCCGTACTATCTTGCCGCGCTGGTGTCTCTGCTGGGGCCGGTCAGCCGCGTGACCGCGATGGCGCAGACGAGCTTTCCCGAGCGGGTGATCACGACCGAGGCGCGCAAGGGCGAGAAGATCGCCGTTCAGACTCCCACGCACGTGGCCGCGCTGCTCCAGTTCGCGTGCGAGACCACCTGCACGTTCACGATGAGTTTCGACGTGTGGGACCACCAGTTGCCGCCGATCGAAGTCTACGGCGTGGATGGCACCCTGTCCCTGCCGGACCCCAACAACTTCGGCGGGGCGGTGCGCATGCGTCCGGCGACGGGGAAGACGTGGCGGCGTCTCAACGCCACGCATGGTTATGAGGATAACAGCCGCGGAGTCGGACTGGCCGACATGGCGCGCGCGATCCAATCGGGCCGCCCGCACCGGGCATCCGGCGAGATGGCTTTTCACGTGCTGGATGTCACGCAGGCTTTGTATGAATCGGCCGAACAGGGCCGCCATGTGGACGTCGCCAGCCGCTGCGAGAAACCCGACCGCATGCCCCAGGGATTGAGTTTCGGGCAGGTGGAAGACTGACCGCGCGAGGCGCGGCTCCTATTCCTTGCCGGTCCAGCAATAGGTGCACACCTGGTCCGCGGGAAGTCCGATGGCGAGGATCAGGTCTTCGATGCGCTGGTACTTCAGCGACGTCAACCCGAGCTGCTTCCGGATGAGTTCAACCATCGCGCAGTGCTTCTGGCTGTCCGACCGCGCGTACTCGTGAAGGTCCTTGCCGTCCTCGCCCTCGATTTCATGAATCGCCTTGCGACCGGCGAGGTCCAGTTCCGAGCGCGACCGCGAGAAGTTCAAAAACTTGCACCCGAACAGGAGCGGGGGGCACGCGGGGCGCATATGCACTTCGCGCGCGCCGCAATCGAAAAGCCGCTGGATCGTGTCTCTCAACTGCGTGCCGCGCACGATGGAATCCTCGCAGAAGAGAAGGCGCTTGCCGTCAATGATCTCGCGAACGGGGATCAGCTTCATCCGCGCGACCAGGTCGCGGATACTCTGGTCCTGCGGCATGAAACTGCGGGGCCACGTGGGCGTGTACTTTACGAACGGCCGGCGATACGGAATCCCCGCTTCGCTGGCGTAGCCCAGCGCGTGGCCGACGCCGGAATCGGGAATGCCCGCCACGGCATCCACCGCGGCCTTCTCGCTCCGGGCCAGGACCGCTCCGCAGCGATTTCTCACTTCCTCGACGTTGATGCCCTCGTAGCAGGACGCGGGATAGCCGTAGTAGACCCAGAGGAACGCGCAGATCTGCATGCGCGCATTGGGTTGCTTGCGGACTTCGAAGCCGTCGGCGGTGCAGAACACGATTTCGCCGGGCCCGAGGTACCGCTTCACTTCGTAGCCTAGGTTGGGGAACGCGCAAGTCTCGAACGTGGCGGCGACGGCGCCGTCCTTCTGGCCGATCACGACGGGCGTTCTGCCCAGGCGGTCGCGCGCCGCGTAGATTCCCTTGGCGGTGAGCAGGAGGATCGAGCAGGACCCCTCGATCGCTTCCTGCGCGCGCTGGATGCCTTCCTCGAACGAGGCCTCCTGGTTGATGAGCGTGGCGATCATCTCCGTCGGGTTGATCTCGGTGCCGCTCATCTCCGAGAAATGCGTCGTGCGCTTGCTGAACGCCTTGCGCGTGAGCTCGGCGAGATTCCGGATCACGCCGACCGTGACGATGGCGTAGTTGCCGAGATGCGAGCCGATGATCAGCGGCTGGTCCTCGTAATCGCTGATCACGCCGACGCCCGCGCGGCCGTGCAGCCGGCCGACATCGTGCTCGAACTTGGAGCGGAACTGCGTGCTGGAGATGTCGTGTATGAATCGTGTGATGCCCGTCGAGTTAAGCACCGCGAGCCCGCCCCGCTTGGTCCCGAGGTGGGAATGATAGTCGGTGCCGTAGAACAGGTCCGTCACGCAGTCCTGTTTCGAAACCACGCCGAAAAAGCCGCCCATGCTGCCTCCATGATTGCCGAAAGAAGCTTGGATCATAAGCAAGGAACGCGCGGCATGCAAGCGGATGGACGAGAAAGGCGTTGCGTGTTCAGTCGCTGAGCGCGCAACACGCGTACGTGCGGGAGCGGAGCAGCGAAACAAGGGCAAAATCACTGTCGGCGGCGCTGCTGAGACAGACATGGAAGGATCCCACGTCCTCGGCCCGATGCGCGTCGGACGCGTACAGCATCGCGCAGCCCAGGTCTCCGGCGGTCCGGATGATGCGCGCCACGGCGTGCTCGGGCACGTTGGTGGAGCGCGCCTCGATGGCGTCCGGCCGGAACTTGCGGAGATCCACGTTGATCGTGTCGCGGTACCGGAACGGATGCGCGAGCGCCATGAAGCCGCTTCTCTCGCGGACGAAGCGATACAGGTCCTCGTAGGGCCAGTGCATGGATTCGATGCGGGGATCCTGTATGCCGAATACCAGCACGTCCTCCTCCTCGGCGGTGTGAAGTTCGATGCCCGAGAAGATCCGGAAGGGCGCGTTCAGCCGGTTCAATTCCGCGAGCCGCGACGCGGGCACCAGGCGTTCATGATCGGTGAAGGCGAGCGCGTCGAGGCCGCGAGCCCGTGCCGAGGCGATGATCTCCTGCTCTCCGGACACGCTGCAGCCGGAACGCTCCTTCGCATGCACATGCAAATCAATCTTCATTCTCGTTGCCGCTTCATCACAGGTAGGGGAAGAACAGGCGCGCCATGCCGTCCCGCAATCGCGCGGGGAACTTGCGCGCGTCCATCTCCTCCAGCGTCACCGCGTGCGCCGCCGCGCGCTTGCGGCTGATGATGTTGTCCAGCCCGGCCGCGAATTGCGGATCGTACGCTTCGACGTTGAATTCAAAATTCAGCCGGAGGCTGCGCGGGTCCCAGTTGGCCGAGCCCACGAGAGCCCACGCGTCGTCCACCGTCATGATCTTCGTGTGCTCGAACGGCGGCGCGGTGAAATAGACCTTGCAGCCGCGCTCCAGGACCTGCCACAGGTGCGCGCGGATGGCCCATCCCACGAGCCGCAGGTTGTTCTTCTGCGGGATCAGGATCTCCACTTCCACGCCGCGCAGCGCCGCGGTGTTGAGCGCGGCGATCAGGTCGGAGTCGGGCAGGAAGTAGGGCGTTACGATGCGGATGCGGCGGCGCGCGCACGCGAGCGCGCCGAGGATCACCTGGCGCAGCTTGTCATAATCCTCGTCGGGTCCGTCCGTGATTCCGCGCGCGATCACGTCGCCCGCGGTGTCCAGCGGCGGGAACCACGGCTCGCCGGCCAGCGCTTCGCGGGTGGCGAAGTTCCAGTCCTCCGCGAACGCCTGCTGGAGCTGGCCCACCACCGGGCCTTCCATGCGGAAGTGTATATCGCGGACCGGGAAGGAAGGCTTCGGCTCCTGCAGGTTGTCCGCGCGGATGTTGATGCCGCCGGTGAACCCGACTCGCCCGTCCGCCACGAGGATCTTCCGGTGGCTGCGCAGGTTCGAGTAGGCGGTGAGCCACGGGTTGATCGAACGCATGAACAACGCGGTGCGCACCCCGGCACGGCGGAGCACGTGCTCGACCGGAGGAAACGAGTAGCGCGAGCCCGCGTAGTCAATGAGAACGCGGACCTCGACGCCACGGCGCACCGCTTCCGCGAGCGCGTCCGTGAACATCTTTCCCGCCCGGTCGTTGGCGAAAATATAGGTGCAGAGCGTCAGGGACTGCGTCGCGCCGCGGATCGCGGAAAGCATCGCGGGATACGCGGCGTCGCCGTCCAGGAACGGCTCGACGCGGTTGCCCTTGAGCAGCGGGACGCCCGTGACGCGGTTGACCACCTGGGCCAGCGTGTTGAGATGGCGGGTGTCGGACGGCAGGTGGGCCGCGAGGTCGCGGAGGCTGCACGCGTGCCGGGGCAGGGGGCTGCTGATCGACGCCGCGCGCGCGCGGAGGTCGGACGCGCGGCGCTGGATCCGGTTGATGCCGAGCATGATATAGAGCAGCGCCCCGACGAGCGGGAACATCAGGATCACCCCGAGCCACGCCACGGCGGAACGCGGATTGCGCTTGTAGATGACGGCGTGGCTCGCCGCGGCCAGGGCGAGCAGGATAATCGCGGCGGCGGCGAGGTGGGGCCAGATATGACGGAGGACCTCCGTCACGGCTTGCGCTCCACGTCGAAATCGCAAACCAGCGGAAGGTGATCCGACAACGTGATGTGCGGCACTTCGAAGCGGTTCACCCGGATGGCTGGGCTGTGAAGGACGAAGTCGAGCTGCCGGTGCGGCATCCAGCTTGGGAACGACGGAATGCCGCGCGCGTTCGCATTCCGGAGCCCGGTGGCGGCGAGAAAGAGCTCCATCTCGGTGTCGCCCCACAGCGGGTTGAAATCGCCGGCGACGATCACCGGCCGGCGGGCGCCCTTGACGAGCGTGTACAGGTCGCGGAGCTGATGGTGGCGGTGACGGAACTTGAGGGAGAGGTGAACGAGAAAGACGGTCAGGTCGTTGAGCTCCAGCTCGATGACGAGGCGCTTGATGCCTTCCCGGAAGTAGTGGAAGCGGGGCGTCCTGATTTCGTTGCTGGTGAGGAACGCGTTGACCTGCTTGTTGAAGAGCGGCAGACGCCCGACGAACGAGTGCGAACCGTACTTGCCCTGGTAGACGTGGAAATGGTCCAGCGCATCCGCGATCCGCTCGGCCTGGTTGCTCCGGCCCGAGCGGAACGAGCCGCTGTCCACTTCGATGAGCCCCACGATGTCGGGCTCGTATCCCTTGATGAACTCCGTGATGCGCCAGAGATTGGCGGAGGTGTTGCGAAGATATCCCATGAAGGGAATCGGGAAATGAAATCCACCGCCCGTCCCGGCGCCGTAGCGGATGTTGTATACGAGAAGTCTCATCGAGGGTTCAACGCGTCGAGCAGCGGCTGCCTCCAGGAATCTCCGTCCGCGTCGTATGCGCCGAAGCCGGAACAGAACTCCCAATAAGCCCAGGAAATCCACCGGGCTTCGGCCGCGCGGGCCACAAACGCCGTCCATCGAACGCGGGATTCCATATCCGCTTTTCTATATGCCCCAAACTCCCCCATGTATAGAGGCCGGTTGCGAACGGCCGCCCACTCGGCCGCGCGGTCCAAATCGGCCGCCACGGCCTGCTGCTGGACGGGGCTTCCTTCCCACGTGGTGCCCAGCCACGGGTCGCTGTTGTTCACCCATTCCGCGCCCTGGTGGGTGAACGCGAACGGCTCATAATAATGAAAAGTCACCACCAGGTGGCGGTCGTCTTCCGGCAGCTCCAGCGCGGGCAGGGCGCGCAATCCGCCCCATTCCGCGGTGCCCACGATCAGCACCCGGTAGGGGTTCGTTTCCCGGATCGCGCGGATGCCCTGGGCGAGGAAATCGTTCCAGCGTGCCGCCGTGAGCTGGTCGGTCGGCTCGTTCAGCAGCTCGAACGAGAGCGTGTCCGGTTGGTTCCGGTAGCGCGCGGCGATCTGCCGCCAAAGCGCGACGAAGCGCGGCAGATGCGAGGACGGATCCTTCATGATCTCCTCGTAATGGTGGATGTTGATGACGACGGCAAGTCCCTCCGCGAGGGCCGCCGCGACGACCTCGTCCACGCGCTGCAAGAAGGGCTCGGCGATCGCGTACGGCGGTGCCGCGTCCGCGTGCGCGCTCCAGCGGATCGGGATGCGCACCGAATCGAACCCGGCCTGCCGGATGAGGGCGAAATACTCGCTTCGGATCGTTACGCTCCATTCGCCCTCGTTCGGGGCCTCGAGGGCGTTGCCGAGATTGACGCCGCGGCCGAGCCTCCGCGCGTACTCGTGTGCGTCCGGCCCGGGCGGCGCGCGCAGGAGAAGCGATCGTGCGCGACAACCCGTCAGCGCGGCGATGACGCCGAGAGCGAGGAAGAGCCGCGCCGCGCCCGCGCCTGGTCGAAAACGAAGATTCATCCGTGTTCCTCGTACTGCTCCGGATCCTGCCTGTAGAACTGCTTCAGCTCATTGTAGAGGTCGGGATACTGACTCCGCAAGAGCGCCGGTTGTTCAAAGAAGAACTCCGTGGCCACCGCGAAAAACTCCGCCTCGCTTTTCGCGCCGTACTGATCCATGAACGAGGGCCGCCCCTGCGCGACGCGGCGGCAAAGGTCCTTGTAATCGCGGTTCAGGATGCGGGCCCACGTGACGTAGTGCGAGGCGCGATCCAGTACGGGCGCGCCGTCGGCGTCCCCGCTTTCCTGGTCCAGTTGGTGCGCGAATTCGTGGAAGACGACGTTGTGTCCGTCGCGCAGGTCGCGGGACGATGAAAGCACGTGATCCCACGCGAGCACCACCGCGCCGGAGTGCCAGGACTCGCCCAGGCGGGTCTCGGTGTCCTCCATGTAGTGACCCGGCGAAAAGACCACCGGCGTTTGGACATCGAACGGATGCGGATAGACGACGATGGATTGCAGGCGGGAGTACAGGGTCGCCGGGCGGTTCAGCAGCAGCATGCAGGCCTGCGCCGCGATCGTCAGCCGGATTTCGTCGGTGAGGACAAGCCCGCCGGCGCCTTCAAAATGCTTCTCTTCGAGAAAGATGTGGATCAGGCCGTGCAGTTCGTTCCGGAAAGACTCAGGCAGGCGCGAATAGAGCGCGACGTTACGTTCCAGGACCGAGCGCCATGCGTCCGGGAACGGGCGCTCGCGCCATGCGCGACGGCGCTTTTCGCGCCGCGCCCTCGACCACCAGACCGCAAGCACGGGCACGAACACGAGAATCAGCAATATGAAGATCCGCAGCACCATTCGTGCAGTCTATGAAGTTTTCCAGGCATTGGAAATTTCTCTCCGTGTTTTTCCGCCACGGCGGACAAGTCCAGGCATTAAAAACGCGGCGTGACTGCAATCCACCGCGCCGGCAAAAGCCACAAACCTTGACACGCCCCGGATTCGCTAGTAGAAGCGTTCTCCAGAACGCTTCTACTTAAAAGGTATTGGAATACCCGGCAAGGCGGTTAGCGCGTAACGGCATGAAGAAACTTCTCTTTCGCATCGCAGTGCTGACGGCCGCGATCGGCCTCGCTGCAGCATATTTCTCGCCCTGCCGTGCGGACACCCCCGTGGACAAAGAGGTGGAAGAGGGCGAGGTCGTCACCGTGTTCGTGGACGAAGGCGGCGACATCTACTGGGACGGCGAGCGCATTGACACCAACACGCTTGCGACACGTCTGTCGTTGCTGGACGGCGAAGACGCCGTCGCGCTCTACAGCAGCGTGGATGAGTCCAGCGTGCGGCAGGCGGACCGGAACATCATGGAGTCGGTGCTGCGCGTGGGCGTGCCGCTGGTCCTTGTCGAGGACGAGAATCGCGTGAAGCTGCCGCTGCAAGCCGGCGACGGCCAGGCACGGCCGGTCACGCTGAGCACCGCGCGCATCCGGCAGGCGCTCGATTTGTACGACAAAGCGGTCGGACGCGAGGATCGCCACAAACCGCTGTCCGGCACGGATGTTCTGCTCCGCTTTGATCCCAACGACGAGCAGGGCTATCTCCTGCGGCGCATCGAGGTGGGGCTCGGCGGCAGATCCCTCTGGATCGTCCACGAAACCCTGGGCGAGCAGGAGTCTTCCACGAGCATCCGCCTAAAGAAGGAATGGTGAATTTCGTTCGAGGCGCGTCATGGAAGGTTTTGTCGTCATCCTGGCCGTGATCCTGGTAGCGGTTTTCGTCGCGGTGCTGGACTGGCAGGGCCGGCGGCGCCGCGAGAAGGAACTGTCCGCTTGGGCTGCCGGCCGCGGCCTGCGCTTCAACCCCGAGCGCGAGCCGCAGTTCGGCACGCGTTACGAATCGTTTCGGGCGCTCCAGCGGGGTAGCAACCGCTACGCATTCAACAGGATCACCGGTTCCTGGGGGACCCACGAGTTCACGGGTTTCGATTACCACTTCGAAACATACAGCTACGGCAAGCATGGACGGACGACGCATCACCACTACTTCTCGGCCGTGATCCTGTCGAGCCCGGTGCCGCTGACGCCTCTCGTGATCCGTCCCGAGGGGATGTTTGACAAGGTCGCGGAATTTTTCGGCCTGGACGATATCGATTTCGAGTCAGCCGAGTTCAGCCGGTGTTTTCACGTCTCGTCGCCCGACCGCAAATGGGCGTATGATGTGCTGCATGCCCGCGCGATTCAGCACATGCTGGAGATGCCCGTATTCACGATCGAGTTCGGCCCGCGTGAAATCATCGCGAGCCGGAGCAAGCGCTTCACCCCGGCGGATTTCGACGCGGCGTCGGAGCTGGTCGCGAGGTTGCTGGATGGCTTGCCGGACTATGTGTTGAGAGAGCGGAACGCGCCGCCGCGGCCGCCGCCTCCGCTGCCGGGCGGCTGGCCGGAGAGGAGTGCCTGATATGGAAATCATGGTGGGAGTCCTTTTGGTGCTGCTGATCTGGGGCGTGGCCCTTTTCAACATGCTGGTGCGGCTGCGGAATCATTGCCGCGAGGCGTGGGCAGGCATCGAAACCGAGTTGAAGCGGCGGTACGACCTCGTCCCGAATCTCGTGGAAACGGTCAAGGGCTATGCGCGCCACGAGGCTTCCCTGTTCGAGCGGGTGACGGAGGCGCGGACGCGCGCGATCGCGTCGGAGGGTTCTCCCGGGAGCCAGGCGTCCGACGAGAACCAGTTGGTGGAATCGCTGAAACGGCTCCTGCTCGTTGTGGAGAATTACCCCGAGCTCAAGGCCAACCGTCATTTCCTCGAGTTGCAGAAGGAACTGTCGAACACGGAAGACCGCATCCAGGCGGCGCGCCGCTTCTACAACGCGAATGTCAGGGACTTCAACACGCGGAGCGAAGTCTTCCCCTCAAACCTGGTCGCCGGCCTGTTCGGGTTCAAGCAGGAAGAGTTCTTCGAGATCCAGAGCGCGGTCGAGCGCGCGGCGCCGGATGTCCGGATGCCGTAACGCGCTCAGCCCGCTTACTGCATGAGCGCGGATGCGCTCATGCAGTAAGCGCCTTGGCGGCAGGGGCGTCTGCCGCCAAGGTTTCGGCGCGCTGCTTCGCAGCTTGCTCAAGATACACCCTTCGACGCGCCGAAAGGCAAATCCTGAGTCCCTCGACAAGCTCGGGACAGGCAAGCCCACCACTGGCGCGACGCAGTCCCTGAGCTTGTCGAATGGTCGAAGCCCGAAGGGCGGATATTGCACGAGTTCTCGTGCAATATCTGGGTCACCGGCCCATTTGCCGCCTCGCGTCAGCCACGAGCTGCGCGTAGGTTTCCGACGGCCGGTCGCCGAGATGATCCTCGGGAATGCGGTCCATGCCGCGCGTGTAATCCAGCGTGAAAAGCCCGAAGCGCGGCGTGTAGGTGCCCCACTCGTAGTTGTCGAAGAGCGACCAGTGCATGTAGCCGAAAACGGGCACGCCGGATTCGGCCATGTGGATCACCTCCCCGACGTGCGCGCGCAGGAATTCGCTCCGCGTGACGCGATCGCGGCGCCGGGACGGCTGGTTGTTCGGCTTCTTGCGCAGGGCCATGCCGTTCTCCGCGATCAGCACGGGCCTTCCTCCGAAAGCGTCGGAGTAGTGGCGGCAGAAGAGGCCCAACCCCTCGGGCAGCACGTGCCAGTCCCACCACTTGCTCGTGACGCTGCTCATCAGCTTCGCGCTGAGGGAGCGGTTGGCCAGCTCGAGGTCGCCGAACGAGGGCGTGCGGATGAGGTGGGCGGTGAACGGATCGTAGTAGTCGAGCGCGAGGTAATCGAGAAAGCGGTCGCGGGGCGACCGTTCAACCTCGCGCAGAAACGGGCCGAGGGGTTGCGTGTCGAACGCCGTGAAGCCGCGCTTCATCATGAACCGCCGCAGCAGTTCCCCGATCTGCGGCAGGAGGCCGGCCGCCAGCCGGCGCGGGGCGCGGTTGAGCGAGGACTCGAAGTGCTCGGCGCCATGATGGATGTACTCCCGGAGTCGGCGTTCGTTCACGCCCCGCTCGCGCATCGCCAGGAGGTCGAGCAGCACGAAGTCCGACCAGTAGAGATCGGTGCAGTAGTTGTTCACCGTCACGGCCGGCGCGGGCCAGCCTTCCTCCGCGTGCACATCGTGTATGGCGTTGTACGCGAGCACGTGCGCGGCCAGCAGGTTTCCCGCCGCGCGGAGCAGGCGCCGGGTCCCGCCGAGAGTGCGCGTGGGAAACAGGCGCGAGAGGTAGGTGTTGATCAGCAGCGTGTTCGGCTCGTTGAGGGTCACGTACAGCGTGACCGGCGGAAGGCGGTGGCGATCCGCGAGCAGGGTGTTGAGCCGGCGTACGGTTTCGCGCGCGTAGGAAGCGAACAGGTGGGGCGTCTGCTCCCGCAGCCACGCATCGGTGCCCAGCCACGCCGGGTGGACGAAGTGATGCAGGGTAACGAGCGGCTCGAGCCCGGCGTACCGGCACGCGGCGAGCATCTCCGCGTAACGTTCGAGCGCCTGGTGGTCGAACGCGGGCGGCGCGCTCCTGTAGTTGACGTGCGTCGGCTGCACGCGGCTCCACTCCACACTCAGGCGGAACGCGTTCAGCCCCATTTGCCGGCAGAGCTCGAAGTCCCGGAGAAAACCGGAATAGAACCCGGAGGCGTCGCCCGTTCGCATCACGTAGCCGAGTACTTCCCATGCGGCCCAGTTGGTCTGGGGCTGGTTCTTGCCGTTGTAGCCGCCCTCGGACTGGTAGGCGGATGTCGCGACGCCCCAGAGAAACTGTGCCGGCGGTGTGAAAAAGTCCCGGGCGGGCGCGGCAGGCCGGTTCATGAATCCTTCGCCTCGCGGACCATCTTCCTGCGGAGCTGGCGGGTCACTTTCATCGGCGGCAGGTCCGTCTCCTTGAGCAGGCTATTCACAATGCATTGCGCGGCGTCGGGACGGGCCATCCGCCTGCAGTTTTCGCGCATGGCGCGCATGCGGGCCTGATCGTCGAGCAGCCGATCCACCTTGTAGGGAAGCACGGTGATCTCATTGCACTTGATCGCGCAGCCCTTCTCGAGGAGGTGGTCGCTGTTGCGGTCCTCCTGGCCGGGGATCGGCGAGATGATGACCATGGGAAGCCCGCACACCATGCACTCGGAAGAGGTCAAGCCGCCGGGCTTGCCGATGAAGAGATCCGAAATATGCATCAGCCGGTGCATTTCCGTGGTGTATCCGAGGATCCGGAAACTCTCCGTGTCGCCGCCGGTCAGGGCTTCCACGCGCGCGCGAAGGTCCTCGTTCTTTCCGCAGATGACGACGGTTTGCACGCGGTGCCGGATGCTCAACAGGCGGCGCACGACGGATTCGGTGGGGCTGACGCCGAGCGCGCCCGCGGAAACCAGCAGCGTTGCGCGATCGGGCGCGAGACGATATGCCTGGCGCACGGCGTCGGCATCCACCGGCTCCGAGAACACGGGATCTACCGGGATGCCCGAGACGGTGATTCTCTTCTCGGGAAGACCCAGGGCCGTCAGGTGGACCTTCGTCTCGTTCAGCGCAACGAAATAGCGGTGGAACGCCTTCGAGAGCCACATGGCGTGAATGTCGTAGTCGGTGACGACGATGGAGAGGTGGGCGGATAACCGGCGCCGCGAGATCAGGTGCGCGATGACGTTCGCGGGCATGAAATGCGTGCAGACGATAATGTGGGGCTGGAAATGCCGGATGAACGCCACCAGCGGGCCGGTGTTCAGGCGGTCGAAGATCAGGCGGAGCTGCGCCGTGTTGAACGGTTTGTCGCTTCGATCGTACCACCAGCCGACGAATGACGGCGCGGACCGGACGAGGCGGTTGTAGAGCGTGGAATAGAGTTCGCGGAAAACGCCGGTCGCGGAGTACTCGAGGGCGTCGTCGTTCAGCACCTCGCTGACCTCGGCGGAAACCTGGAACGTCTTGGCCAGTGCCTCGGCGGCGCGGAGATGGCCGGTCCCGGCGCTGGCGGAAAGAATAAGGACCCGCTTGCGCTCTCTTCTTCCCGTGGCATGCGCGGTGGTCATGAGTGACGGAAGTGTAGCACGCGGCACGCTGAATTACCACCCCGGGCGGGCGTTGCGGATCAATCCTGCCAGTCGGTTACGATGCGAATGAGTTCCTCGAGACGGGGCGTGGCAGCGGTTCCGCGCAGGCGCGGAAACCGGCCGTTCGTCATCAGGTAATCGTTGCTGCGCATCATCATGACCTTGTCGTCGCGGACCTCGATGGATTGCAGGTTCTTCGCGGCCGCCGCGATGCGCAGGCGGGTCGAGCGGGGCGGGGATCGGCCCGAAGCGATCGCGGATTTCGCCGTAGAGTTCCTGCACTTCCTCCGCCAGCGAAGCGGACGCGATCTTGCGGTAGATGCTCACGCGCAGGTTCTCGTCTTCGATGTGGTTCGCGGGGATGGCCGCCGCGCGTTCCTCGTGCTCGGGCGCGGGGGAAAGGTCCAGGAAATCCAGCCGGAGCTTCACCTCGGCGATCGGCGGGAGGGGTTCGTTCTTCAGGTGGGCGACGGTGCGCTTGAGGAGCTGGCAGTAAAGATCGAAACCGACGGCGGCGATGTGACCGCTTTGTTCCGCGCCCAGCATGTTGCCCGCGCCGCGGATCTCCAGGTCCCGCAGCGCCAGTTTGAAGCCGGCGCCGAGGCTGGAGTAGCGCTTGATCGCGCCGATCCGCTTTCTCGCGTCGTCGAAAAGGTGCCCGTGCCGCGGCAGCAGCAGGTAGGCGTAGGCCTTGTTTTTGTAGCGGCCGACGCGGCCGCGAAGCTGGTACAGGTCCGCCATGCCGAAGCGGTCCGCGCGATCGATGAGGATGGTGTTCACGTTGGGGATGTCCACGCCGCTCTCGATGATGGTGGTGCAGAGGAGCACGTCGAATTCCCCGCGCACGAAGGCGTGCATGATGTCGGCCAGCTCCCTCTCGTTCATCTGCCCGTGCGCGACGGCGATGCGTGCCTCGGGCACAAGCTCCGCGAGCCGCTGGCGGACGCCGTAGATGCTCGTCACCCGGTTGTGCAGGTAATACACCTGTCCCCCGCGATTGAGCTCGTTCAGGATCGCCTGCCGCGCGATCTCCTCGGAGTACTGGACGACCAGCGTTTCCACCGGCAGGCGGTCCTGCGGCGGGGTCTGGATGGTGCTCATGTCCTTCGCGCCGGTCAGGCTCATGTAGAGCGTGCGCGGGATCGGCGTGGCGGTCAGCGTCAGCACATCCACGAGTTCCCTCATGTGCTTGAGGTGTTCCTTGTGCGCGACGCCGAAGCGCTGCTCTTCATCCACGATGACAAGCCCGAGATCGGCGAATTTCACGTCCGGCTGCAACAGGCGGTGGGTGCCGATCACGACGTCCACGCTGCCCTCGGCCAGCCGGCGCGCGACGTGGGCCTGCTGGGCGCGGGTGCGGAAGCGGCTGAGCATTTCGATGGCGACGGGGTAGGCGGCCATCCGCTCGCTGAATGTGTCGTAGTGCTGCTGGGCGAGGATGGTCGTCGGGACCAGCACCGCGACCTGCCGTCCGTCCATGACGGCCTTGAACGCGGCGCGCATTGCGACTTCCGTTTTGCCGTAGCCCACGTCGCCGCAGACGAGGCGGTCCATGGGCCGCCGGCTCTGCATGTCGGCCTTCACATCGGCGATGGCGCGGGCCTGGTCGGCGGTTTCCTGGTAGGGGAACGCCGTTTCGAACTCGTGCTGCCAGGGCGTATCCTCCGGGAACGCGTGTCCGTCCATCGCGTCGCGCCGCGCCTGGGTTTCGAGGAGGCTGGCGGCGAGATCTTGAACGGCGCGCTCGGCGGCGACTTTCTCCTTGTTCCACCGGCGGCCGCCGAGCGTGTGCAGTTGCGGGCGGTGGTGCCCGACGCCCACGTAGCGGCTCAACAGGTGCGTTTGCGAGACGGGCACATACAGCTTCGCTTTGTCCGCGTACTCGATCGCCAGCACTTCCTGCGTCTGTCCATCGAATTCGATCTCGTACAAGCCCAGGTATTTTCCAATCCCGTGATCCACGTGAACGACGAGCTCTCCGGGCTGGATGTCGGTCCAGTCCACGAGTCGCGCGCCGGCCGTTCGGTCCGGGCCCGGCCGTTTGCCGTGAAGCTCGTAGCGGCCCGGCTGGATCTTGCGGAAGCCGTACAGGTCGGACTCCGCCACCACGACCATGTTGAGCGAGGGGCAGACGAACCCTTCGCTCAGGGGGGCCACGTGGAGATGCAGGAGGGATGGGGCGCTGCAGGTTTCCGTGAAGCGATCGCACGAACCCCCTGTGTTGAAGAAGACGTGAACCACGTGGCCTTGCCTGGCGTCCGTCACGAGCCGCTCCACGAGTTTCCGGCGGGCGGTATCGAGGACGTCTGGCTGCGGGATGCGGCCTTCAAGCGACGGCACCCCTTCCATGGCATGGAAGTCCAGCTCGTAGGTCGGGGTTGATTGCGCGGCGTCGAGTCCCGCGAAGAGCTGCCCGCCCGTGAACTGCTTCTGCACGCGCAGTCGAAGGGCGGTGAAGCCGGAGTGGGTCCGTGTCGGATCGTCCGCGGGCAGGAGCGCGCGGACCATTTCGGCGTGATGGTGGATGCTTTCCGGCTCCGACCATCCCCAGAGCGTTTGCGGCGGGAGATAATCGAACAGCGAAGCGGTGGCCTCGGTCGCGTTCTCGGACAGCTCGTCTGCCGGGGGAATCGTCACGAGGTTCAAGCGGTCGAGCGAGCGCTGCTCGACGGGGTCGAACGTGCGGATGGATTCCACGACCGGGCCGAAGAACTCGATGCGGACGGGCCACGGCTCGGTCGGCGGCCAGAGATCGACGATGCCTCCTCGATGCGACGCCTGGCCCTTCTCCTGGACTTCGGCCTCGAAATCGTAGCCGGCGGCGGCCAATCGTTCGATCAGTTGTTCCGGCTCGATCTCCTGCGACACGCGGACGGTTTCCTGTGCTCTTGCAAGCAAGTGGGGAGTGGGGGTGCTTTGGAGCAATGCTTGCACGCAAGTGACGATCATCGCGGGGCCTTCCGGGCTCATGCACTGCTGCAGCGTAAGCAATCGGTCGCCGATCAGGTCGGGATGGGGTGCGCCGCCCCGCGCGGCGGACGCTTCGCGCGCGGGGAAGAAGGATATGTCGGATTGCCGGTCGGGGGCGAGAGCGGCGACGTCCTGGTGGAGAAGCCCGAGCGAACGCGGGCTGTCGGTAACCCACACGACGGGGACGGAGAACGTGTCGTGAACGGAGAGGACGATCCATCCCTGGGCGGAGAGGGGCAGCGATTGGACATAGCACGGCACCCCCGCGCGGAATTTGTCCGCCAGGTGTTGCTGGTCTTTTTCCGCCAAACGGAACGCGCCCAGAGGGTCGTTCATCCGAGTTCAACGTACCGCTGCCGATCACCAGCGTCAACGCCGGGGGGCGCGCCTAAAGGCGAACCTCGGTCGTCATCGGATGTATGCAGCGGCCCTGTATCACCCCTTTCTTCGCCGTTCCGTGAAGTTGCCGCCGCGATTTCAGGTGAAAACAACTCGGGCCCAGGCGCTGGCTATGCACGGCAGACCAGCGAAATACATTGATACATATTGTGACGCTCAAAGTTGCGGCCGTTACTTTGAGCGTCACACAAGTCGGCGGGATGGAGGACGGGAGCGGAGGATGAAACGGGAGGATGGCTGGAGCGCGGAGGGATGCGGCACGATTCCGAGTGCCGGTACGATTCTGCGTTTCAGTGCGCTTCCGCGTGCCGATGCGATTTCACGCGCCCGCGTGATTTCACGTGTCAGTACGTTTTCCGGAGGTGCGAAGGCAGGATGTGCAGCGCGTCGCGGTACTTGGCGATCGTTCGCCGCGCGACGGTGATCCCGCGCTCCTTCAGCTTGGCCACCATCTCCTGGTCCGACAAGGGAGCCGCGGGATCCTCTTCGGCGACCATCTGCGCGATGACATCTTTAATGGTCTTGTTGGACACCTCGCTGCCGTCGGACGTCTTGAGACCCGGCGTGAAGAAATACTTCATCTCGAACATGCCGCGCGGGGTCTGCATGTACTTGTTCGCGATCGCGCGACTGACCGTCGTCTCGTGGATGCCGAGGATGGACGCGATCTCGACCATGGTCAGAGGTTTCAAATGCGAAACACCATGCTCGAGAAACTCGCGCTGCACGCGCACAATCTCTTCCGCGATCCGGCGAATGGTCTGCTGCCGCTGCTGAATGCTCTTGATCAACAACATCCCGGACCGGATCTTGTCGCGGATGTAAGACTTCACTTCGGGCGTCGTGTGGGGATCCTCCATGAGCGTCCGATAGTGCTTGCTGATGAAGACGTGCGGGATGTGCTCCCGGTTCATCACGACGATGTATTTGTCGCCGGTTTTCTGCACCTGCACCTCGGGCAGTACGTACGTGGGTTGCTCCGGAGTGAACATCCGTCCCGGCCGGGGTTCCAGCGTGGCAATGAACTGCGCCGCCTGCTGCACCTCCTCGACGCCGATCTTGAGCGCCTTCGCGATGGCTGGATACTTCCGCGCGCCGAGCGATTCAAGATGACCCCGAACGATCAAAGCGGCTAGCGATTCCTCCTTGCCGAGGCGGCGCAATTGCAGAAGCAGGCACTCCTTGAGGTCGCGGGCGCCCACGCCGATCGGGTCGAACTCCTGGATCAGCTTGAGCAGCTTCTCGAGATGGGCAGGCTGCGCGCCGGTCGAGTGAGACAACTCTTCAAGACTGACGGTAAGAAATCCTTCGTCATTAATGCTGCCGATCAGCAACTCGGCGATCACGCGCTCCTCGCTGCTCAACCCGGCCAGCTTGAGCTGGTCGAGGAGATGTTCCTGCAGCGACTCGGGCTGGGTGAGAGAGTCGAAGAAGAATTGCCTTTTCGCGGCATCGTCCGCCGTGTGGGGCTGGAAGCTCTGGCTCTGCCGGAAATACTCGCGCCACTCGTCGTCCAGGCGGGAGAGCACCTCGAACTGCTCCTTGAAATCCAGCTCGGCATTGCTTTCCGCCTCCCCGCTGCCGGGCTCCACCTCGACCTGGGCAGTCGCGGGCGGGACTTCCTCGATCGTCGGATTCTGCTGCAGCTCCTCCTGGACCAGCGTACGCAGTTCCAGCGCAGTGACTTGCAGCAGTTCCAGCGATTGGCGCAACTGGGGCGCCAGCACCATCTGGAGCCGTTGCTGCTGCGTCTGGGCAAGGTACTGTCCGGGCACGTTCAAACCTCCGGGCCACCATAAACGATACCCCTGCGGACGCGCGGTCTCAAGGGCAAAGCAAAAATCGTACCATCAGGGGCGTTTTGCGGGTAAAAGGCCTTTTGCTCCTCGTAAGACTGCCAAACCCGGAATTCAGGAGACCAGCACGGCTTCGCACTCGATGGTTGACCGCGCGTCCCTGCTGGCGGACAATGAAGGGGCAGAGGCGCAAGGGATCGATTATCCATCGCAAAGGAGTCCTGTTCTCATGGCCATGAAGGTCTGTGTGCTGGCAAGCGGCAGTTCGGGCAACTGCACGTACGTGGCCGGCGATCATGCCGCGATCCTGCTGGACGCCGGGCTCAGCGCTCGGGAAGTCGGTCGCCGACTGGAGCAGGTCGGCGCCCGGCTGGACCAGATTCATGCCGTGTGCATCAGCCATGAACATGCCGACCACACGGCGGGGATACGGGTGCTCCACAAGCGCTATGGCATTCCCGTCTTCGCGAATTCCGGCACTGTGCGGGCCCTGCAGCGCGACGAGCGGTCGGCGGGCGTGAGCTGGCAGGTTTTCTCCACGGGATCCGCGTTCTCGGTCGGCGATCTTTCCATCGAGCCTTTTTCCGTTCCACACGATGCGATGGACCCCGTCGGCTTCGTGGTCGGCTGCGGCGCGACACGCGTCGGCATCGTTACCGATGTCGGCATGGCCACGACGCTGTTGCGGGAGCGGTTGAGCCGTTGCCGCGTGGTCGTGATGGAATCCAACCATGACGAGCGCATGCTCGAGAACTCGAAACGGCCGTGGTACCTGAAACAGCGGATCAAGGGCCGGCAGGGCCACCTGTCCAATGCCCGCGCCGCGGAAGTGATGGCGGAAGTGGCGGGGTCCGATCTGCAACACGTCTTCCTTGCCCACATCAGCGAGGAGTGCAATCGTCACGAACTTGCGCTGCGCGCCGCGGAGGATAAGTTGCGCGACGCGGGTTGCCCGCATGTCAGGGTGAGCCTGACCTACCCGGACCGGATCAGCGACATCTGGGACGAGCGCCTGTTCGCGGCACCGGACCCTTTACATCCCTCGCTTCAGTCGGCATCATGCCGGGCATGAAAATCCCACAGCCCCTCAGTCGTTTCCGAATCATGGCCTCTGTATTTGTCGCCGCGTCCGGCATCCTTCTCGCAGCGGGTGTTGGCCGCGCCGCCGATGACGCTCCTCGCGGATTAGACGTATATCTCCTCCGCCACGCGGAAAGCATGGGCAACGTGACGGGGGACTACAGCGAGGAAAACCAGAGGACCTTCTCGCCCAAGGGGCTCGAACAAGTCGCCGGCATCGTGGAGAAGCTCAAGGCGCATCATTTCGATCATATCATGGTGAGTCCGACGCACCGGACGCGCCAGACCATCCTGCCCTACTTGAAGGCGCACGGCCTCACGGCGGAAATCTGGCCCGAGGTGGAAGAATGCTGTTGTGACCTGCGCGGCAACGCGTCGCCGGCCCGCGTGATCCCCCAGGGCGATCCGGTTATCATCGAGGAAGACGAGGCGCTCTATTTCCGCATACGGGAAGATGGATCCATTCGCTACGCTCCGGGCGACGACGCGGAAGGCGTGGCCCAGATCTTCAAGGCGCGCGATGAAGTCCTGAAACGGTTCGGGCAGTCGGGCCAGTCGGTGCTGATCGTCACACATTCGTGCACGGGATCCCGGATCATGGAGGCCCTGTTGGGAATCAAGCCGGCGGGCCGGTTCGCGCCGGCGAATGCCGCCGTCACGCATCTGCGCCAGGAGACGAACGGAGTCTTCCGCCTGGTGTTGTTCAACGACGAGCCGTTCGAGCAGCGCTACTACTGGAAGCATGCCGACGGCCGCGACGCGTTGCCCGGCCGGCCGCTGCGCCTGTCCCTGATTCCCCGCTTTGTCGCGCAGCAGAGCGATCAGGAATACCGGGTGGCCTGGCGCCTGTCGGACAGCAAGCGGCAACATGTCACCTCGGGGGCGGAAACGTTCCGGCCCGCCGGTGGAAGCGACGGTGAGATTCTGAGCATCGAACTGCCCACCGAAAGCGCGGATTACGGCCAGATGTGGTCGCTGAACACCCGCCTGTACAGCGGGGACAAGCTGCTGCACTCGTGGCAGCACAGCATCCTGTTCCCGAGCTACCTTTCGCTCGCCGGTTCATGGAAAATAAAGGACGGCGACGAGCCCGCGTGGGCGGCCACCGACTTCGATGACGGCGCGTGGACGGAAACCCTTGTGCCCGGCGGGTGGGAGGCGGATGCCCTGCCGGGGTATGACGGCACGGCCTGGTATCGAATCTCGTTTTCCGTGCCCGACGACATGCGCGCGCGGTGGGGCGACCAACCCCTGGCCGTCGCGTTCGGCGCGGTGGACGATGCGGACGAGACCTTTCTTAACGGTGAGCGCATCGGCCAATCGGGAACCTTTCCTCCCGAGAAAACCACGGCCTGGGATCGCCCCCGGGTGTACGAGTTCGATTCCGCCCTGTTATCGGACAAGAACACGCTGGCCGTTCGCGTGAGCGACTGGGAAGGCGGCGGCGGAGTCTGGAAGGGGCCGGTTGCGGTCGGGCCCGCGTCCGAGCTGAAGCGTGTAACCGGAGTGGAGTGACTTTTGTCCATGCATTGTCCCGCGTGCGGAGCGCCGTTGCATCGAAGGCCCGTGGCCGGGGTCGAGCTCGATCGATGCGACGCCTGCAACGGATTCTGGTTTGACGACGGCGAGATGGCACGGCTTCTGCCCGCGTTGTCGAGCGCCGCGAATGTGCCGGATCTCGATGCCCGCATTATCTTCGAGAAGCCGGCCCGGAGTCACGTCAATCCCCAGCGCAAATGCCCGAAATGCGCGGTGGTCATGGCCAACTACAACTACTGTTACGACTCGAACATCCTTCTCGACCGGTGCCCGGAGTGCCGGGGCATCTGGATGGACGGCGGCGAGCTCGCCGCGGTGGCGCAGTACGTGAAGGGCAATCCAAGACTGGACCGGTTGGCGTCAGCGATCGCGGATCATGTCGGCGCCAGCGAATCCCGGAAGATGGCGGGCACGGACATGCGGATCCGCATGGGCCAGGTCATGCTCACGCCGGGCGCGAGCTCGCCGATCATGCTTTTAGCATTGGTTCTCGATTTCATCCGCCGTTGGGACCGGGACTGATTGAAGGACAACGGCCAATGACCGCCCCAATGCCCCGAAGTCAAAGCCCCCTCGCACAACGGAATCCGAAGTTGACCGTCTCGGCGTTCGGGCTATAGCCAGTCCGATCCGCGACCCGTGCAAGGTTCGCGCCGACGTAATACCACGATCCGCCCCGCATCACCCGCGCCACGCCGCTTGAAGGTCCACGAGGATCGGTCGCGGGTGAGTTTGAGTAATATGTGCTCGAGTACCAGTCCCAGCACCACTCCAACATGTTCCCCGCCATGTCGTGCAGACCGTACCCGTTCGGGGCGAAATAGCCAACCGGACTTGTGTAGGGAAATTCGCCCGTGGCGAAGGTCGGGTGATAGGCTTGGTCTCCACCGCTCAGGTCGTAGCTGATCTCATTGCTATTTCCGGGGTAGTTCGCCTTCGCCCACGAGATCTTGTTCGTGTAGTCCGTCCATGGGAAGCGCGTGTTTGCCGCTCCGCCCCGCGCTGCCTTCTCCCACTCCGCCTCCGTCGGTAGCCGATACCCGTTGGCCGACCAGTTTGCGAAAGGTTCGACCTTTCCCGACTTATAAAGCGTCGTGAAGCTTTCATCCGTGTAGTACACCGGCGTCAAGCCATCGCGCTGGCTCCGGGCATTGCACCACTTAACCATGTCATACCATTCGACCATGTACACCGGATGGTTCGTCGCTTTGCCGAGGCCGCTGAATGTGTACTCATACCCATTGCCTCCGTTGTACGCCTTGACCTCGTCCCACAGGGCTTTGGTCACCTCGTAGATGTCCATGTAGAACGCGCTTACATACACCGTGTGCTGGGGCAACTCATCGCCATAACCTTCATTAGACGAAAACACGTTCGTCGCGTTGCCCATCACGAAGCTCCCCGCCGGGATCAGGACCATGCCAGCGGGTGTTGCTGGGAAGTTTGGACCATCGGCCAGCCTGTAGAACTGGGCAGCCTCCTGTCCAAACGACATAGCTTCCATAACAAAATTGGAGGGCGCCGTTTTCGGCCCTGCTGCGGTCGTCCATGTGCCGGTCACGGCGGGCGCGCTCTCGATGTAATACTCTGTTCCGGAGGGGCAGGACAGGGTCAGGGCAAGTTCGCCGGCGCCAATATCCATGGCTGAGAAGTTGATGGTGTCCTCCTCCAGCGTGCCAGTTCCGGAACGCCATATCGTCGAGTCCCAAGTGCTGATATAGACATGCTCACCAGCTTGATCGATTGCCAATCCAAACCACCACTCTTCTGGAATTGGCGGCTTCTCAACAGGAGTCCAGTTGATACCCGAGGCACTTACGGTTCCCAAGACAAGTTCAATCGGACCCGGCACATCCATATGTTGGCGCGCTACGAGAATTCCGGCATCCGTAAGAACTCCTGCCCCGTAACTGTATCTGTCCTTACTTTGGATCCACGTCTCACCATCGCTTGACCAAGCAGCAGAACAAGTAACGAAGTTGTCTGTGGTTCCAAAGTCAGAGCCAAGAGCAACAAAAAAACCATCCATGAAGAACAACCGTGGTGACGACATGTTGGGTAAGTATGTACCGTCTGTTTCAGAGGATCGCACCCAGTTTGTGCCATTTGTTGAGATCCACGGTGACATGTAACTCCCAGCCATAACGTAAGTTCCATTGCCATAGGCTATGGCGCGTGGTATGGCGCTTGGTTGATCTGTCCCCAGCGACAGCACATGCTGGTCCCAAGTTGTTCCGTCTTCCGACACAACAACAAGAGCATGTGAAGCATATCCGCTATGCCACCCGAATCCGATGGCAACAAAACGCCCATTGGCATAAGTAACAGCATAGAATTCATCACCCGTGTCATAGTCCACAGCCCCGTCGGGAAGTGAATTGAATGCATGCTCAGTCCATATTTCGCCATCTGTGCTTGTCAGTAACGATCCCAGATCACGGGATCCGTTGATACCTTTTCGCCCCACCATAATCATTTTGCCTTCCGCAAATATGCCGGCATTCTTCTGAATCCCCGTGCAGACACCAATTGTGTGGGTCCATGCAAGGCCATCTGTAGATCGCCATAGTGCGCGATTATTCACGTCGAATCCTGCAAATGCCGAGCCGGAATGTACGATTGGATGGATTGTGCCCTGGAAATCCGCGTCCTCATGCACTTTGCCCCAATTTGTATAAGTGGTTGCTATGGATGTCTGCACAAAGAAGGGAAGAAGCAGAAGCAAGGTGCCCCAAGCAAAGAGGGATTCATGGAGCAGGTTACGAGTGTTCATGAATGCACTTTGCCTATCCACAATACCCCTCCTTTTTGGACTCTTTCCATTGCGTGTGCCTTGTGTGCGCCCAGCCCATTGTTCCACGACGGTCTTTTCCGAAGAACAGCAAATCTCGGCAGGGGGGGCGAGGCGAAGAAATCACGTCTTTACAGCCAACCTCCCTTAGCTCAAATCGCCAAAGATAGGCGTATGTTACCGATATTATCTGCCCATGGGAAGCCTTGTTCCGGCGAATCTCTGTTTTTTTGCGCGTACGTTTGGTAACAAGAACCCGACGAAAAAGCAGGGCGGGCAAAGGATGAAGGGCGCTGTGTGCGATGAGGCGGCGATTTTGAAGGACTCGGCAATGCGACTCGACAGATCTATCCCTCGGGGTGAATCCGCGTCCGATATGCGGAGCCCGCGTCCCACCCGCTGCGGGGTGATTCTCTTTGACAGGCGCGGACGCGGAGTGCTATTTCAAGAGGGCAATATTGGCTGTTTGAGCAAGGAGCACGCTCATGGCGAAAGTAGTTCTTGAAAACGTTTACAAGATTTATCCCGGCGATGTCGTCGCGGTGAACGACGCCAACCTTGAGATCGAGGATCGTGAGTTCGTGGTGCTGGTCGGCCCCTCCGGCTGCGGGAAGTCCACCACGCTGCGCATGGTCGCCGGCCTCGAGGAAATCAGCAAGGGCAACATCTACATCGACGGCAAGAAGGTCAACGACGTGCCGCCCAAGAATCGCGACATCGCGATGGTGTTCCAGAACTACGCGCTTTACCCGCACATGACCGTCTACAAGAACATGGCGTTCGGGCTGATTCTGCGCAAGTACCCGAAGAAAGAGATTGACGCGCGCGTGCGCGAGGCGGCGGACATCCTCGGCATTCAGCCCCTCCTCGAACGCAAACCGAAAGCCCTCTCCGGCGGTCAGCGGCAGCGCGTGGCGGTCGGCCGCGCGATCGTCCGCAAACCCAAGGCGTTTCTGTTCGACGAACCGCTCTCCAACCTCGATGCGAAGATGCGCGTGCAGATGCGCACGGAGATCAGCAAGCTGCACACCCGGCTCTCGTCCACGATGATCTACGTGACGCACGATCAGGTGGAAGCCATGACCATGGGCGATCGTATCGTGGTGATGAAAGACGGTTTCATTCAGCAGGTCGCGACGCCGCTGGAACTCTACAACCATCCGGCCAACCTGTTCGTCGCGGGATTCATTGGCAGTCCGCCGATGAACTTCTTCTCCGGCAAGATCGAGCAGAAGGGCGGGAGCCTCTATTTCAACGAAGGGACGTTCCAGGTGCGGGTGGAGGACAGCCAGGCGCCCAAGCTGGCCAACCGGGTGGGGCAGGGCGTCAGCTTCGGCGTGCGCCCCGAGGACGTGCAGGATGTGCTGTACGTGACCAATCCCAATCCCGATCACCAGGTCAAGGCGCGGGTTGAAGTGGTGGAACCCATGGGCGCTGAAGTGTACCTGTATCTCAATACGGGGAAGCACACGTTCATCGCCCGCTTGGACGCCCACGACAGCGCCGACGTGAACCAGGAGCTGACGATGGTCCTGGACATGAAGAAGACGCATTTCTTCGATCAGCAGAGCGGCGAAACCATCGTATAGTTCCGGGGGCTCGCTCCCTGCCGCGGCCCGTTCCTTCCCGGCATCGCGGCGGGTGCATGGGCGGTTGGACAACATGGACTTTTCGCAAATCCTCGCGGCTTCCTGGCAGTTCTTCCTGGTCGTGACGATTTCCTTTGCCGCGATGTGCCTGCTGGCCAGCCACATCCGGTTTCAAAACCTCGCGCGCCAGGCCATCGCGTCCACCGCCGACGGGATGGACCCGCACGACGCGTTCCAGGTGGCCATTGCCCACGCGCTGGGCACCGCGCACGTGGCGCCGGAACCGTTCAGCGTGTTCCTGGTCGCCGTGCACGATTTTCCCGCACTGGCGGAGCGATACGGACACGAAGTGTCCGGCGAGCTGCAACGGTTGTTCGAGGCGAGGGTCCGCGCGTCATTGCGCGCCTCGGACATCGTCATCCCGCTTCCCGGCGACCGGCTCGGCGTGATTCTCGAAGCGTCCTATCGCCATGCCCATGCCGTGGTGCGCCGGGTGCTGGATCGCGTGGCCGAAGCGCCGTTCCGATGCGCGTCCGGATTGAGCATTCCGCTTTCCGCGTGCGTGGGCGGCGCCGCGCATCCCGAGCACGGGGATCGCGTGGCGATGCTGCTGGAGCGGGCGGATGCGTCTCTGCAGGAAGCGCGGGTCCACGGGGCCGGGGCGGTGGTGCTGCCGGATGCGCCCGCGGAAACGGAGGGCGCGGCGGCGGTTCATGCGCCGGCCTCCGGAGGACTGGTGGATCCCCTGACCGGGTTGTTGCGGCCGGACAAAGTCGGACCCGCCGTCCAGAAATACGTCGCGCGATATCGCCGCCAGGAGAAGCCCGTGTCCTTGCTCCTGTTCGATGTGGATCACCTGGATCGCTACAACGAGCACTATGGCCGGGAAGCAGGCGACGCGTTGCTTCACGGGTTGGGCGGCCTGCTGCAATCGGCTTTCCGGGAAGGAGACCTGGTGGCGAGGCTGGGCGGCGAGGAGTTCCTCGTGGTGATGCCCTGTTCGCCGGCGTCGGCGCTGATCGCCGGGCAGCGCGTCGTCAGCCTGGTCAAGCGCACCGCGTTCGCGGCGGGGCGCGGCACGCTCAAGATCACGGTGAGCGGCGGGATCGCGGGCTATCCCGATCACGGCGGGCATCCGCGCCACCTGCTGGACCGGGCCGACGCGGCCATGAACGAGGCGAAAAGCCGGGGACACAACATGTGTCTCGTGTACGAGCCGTCCATGCGAGGCGCGCCCCCGCCGGCGGCGCCGGCCGATGTCTTCTGATTTCTCTTTCGTCCGTCCGGGATGCGCGCAATACTGATTCCGGTTCCGGAAATACAACATGCGGGAGAACTGCGGAATGTTGAGACTGGGCGTCAATGTGGATCATGTGGCGACGTTGCGGCAGGCGCGGGGCACGTCGTATCCGAGTCCCCTGGAAGCGGCGCGCCTTTGCGTGGAGGCCGGCGCGCACGGCATTACGATCCACTTGCGCGAGGATCGGCGGCACATCCAGGATGAGGACGTCCGGACCATGCGCCGCGAATTGACGGTGCCGCTCAATCTTGAAATGGCCTGCGCCGAACCCATCGTGCGCATTGCGCTGGAGGTCCGGCCGCAGGAGGTCTGCATGGTGCCCGAGCGGCGCGAGGAGCGGACCACGGAGGGCGGTCTTGATGTCGTCGCCCACAGGCGCGCTCTGCGGCCCGCGGTCGAGGCGATGAAGGCGCAAGGCATTGCGGTCAGCCTTTTCGTGCAGGCGGACCCGGAGCAACTCGACGCGGCTGCCGAACTGGGCGTGCCGTACGTGGAACTTCACACCGGCGCGTTCTGCGACGCGACCGGGTCGGCAAGGGATCGGGAACAGGCCCGCCTGATCGAGGGGGCCCGGCGCGCCCATCGGTTGGGACTCAAGGTCAACGCGGGGCACGGCATCCATATCGACAACATCGCCGGCGTCCTGCATATCCCGCATCTCGACACGTTGAACATCGGGCACAGCATCGTCGCGCGCGCCGTGTTCGTGGGGATGCGCCAGGCCGTCCGCGAGATGCTCGACGCCATGGCCGCGTACGCGGGAGGAGAAGCGTGAAGCGGGCGCCGGAAGCCGCGTGCGTTCTCGGGACCGGGATTGACCTGGTTGAGAACGATCGGATGAAGGAAACGCTCGCCGAGTGGGCCGGGCGATTCAGGAACCGGGTTTTTCTCGAAGACGAGCAGCGCTACTGTGAATCGAAAGCCGAGCCGTGGCGCCACTATGCCGGGCGGTTTGCGGTGAAAGAGGCGGTCAGCAAGGCGTTCGGCACGGGCGTGGGAGAACATATCGGCTGGCTGGACATCGAGGTGTTGCGGGATCCGGATACCGGCGCGCCCGAGGTCCGGCTGAGCGAGAAGGGGCGGAAGCTGGCGGCTTCGCGGGGCGTGCATCGCGTGCTGGCCAGCCTTTCCCACACGCGGCACTACGCGGTCGCGCATGCGTTGCTGGTGGGCGAATCATCCGGGCGGGAGCAATAGGCCATGAAGGTGGTTTCCACCGCGCAAATGCGGGAACTGGATCGGCGTACGATCGAGGAATTCGAGACGCCTGGCGAAGTGTTGATGGACCGCGCGGGGCTGGGCGTGTGCGATGCCGTGCAGCGGTTGATTGATGCCACGGGTTTCCTGCGTCCCGCGATTCGCTTCATCGCGGGTCGCGGCAACAACGGCGGCGACGCCTTCGCCGCCGCGCGTCATCTGAAAGAAGCCGGCCACATGGTCGAAGTCTGGCTCGCGGCGGCGGCCAACGCGGTGAAGGGCGACGCGCTCAAGCACCTGAGCCAGATGAAGCGGGCCGGCGTCGAGCTGCGCGAGTTGCCGCTCAAAGAAGACTGGGAAGACGCCCAGCGATTCGCGCCGCACTGTGAAGTCATGGTGGATGGAGTGCTGGGCACCGGGAGTTCGGGGCCCGCGCGCGGCCCGGCCGTAGGCGCCATCCAGTTCATCAATGACCGCTCTTCCGAGTCGCTGGTCGTATCCATTGATCTGCCTTCCGGGCTCAACGCCGACACGGGCGAAGCCGAGGGCGAGGTCGTCCGCGCGGATGTGACGGTTACCCTGGGCCTGCCGAAGACCGGGCTGATCCGGTCCGCTGCGCTGGAATACGTCGGGACCGTCGAGGTGGCGGATATCGGCATTCCCGACGAACTCGTGGCGCATGCCGAAACCGACGAGCACGAACTGATTCATATCAGCGATCTGCGGAATCGTTTTCCGCGGCGGGCGCGAAATTCCCACAAGGGCGATTACGGGCGCGTCCTGATCATCGGCGGTGCGCGGGGCTACGCCGGGGCGGTGGCGATGGCGGCGCAGGCGGCCGTGAATTCCGGCGCGGGGCTGGTCACGGTCTGGACCCCGAACAGCATCGTGCCGATCGTCGCGGGCGCGTCGCTGGAAAGCATGGTCAAGGGCTGCGAGGAGACGGAACAGGGGTCGCTCGACGCGGTGGTCTGGACGGGCGCGGAGGCGGCGCGCGATTTCAGCGCGATCCTCATCGGTCCGGGATTGACGCGGGGCGATTCAAGCCTGCGGTTGGTGCAGGCCGTCCTTCGCGATTGCCGTGTGCCGTTGGTGGTGGATGCGGACGCGATCAGCGTGCTCGCGGGGCGCGCGCGGGAATTGTCGAAAGCGAAATGCCCGGTGGTGATCACGCCCCATCCCGGCGAGTTCGGCGCCCTGTTCGCGCGCGGCGTGGAAGACGTGCAGAAGGATCGCTGCGGCGCCGCGCGCGCCGCGGCCGAAGAGACCCGCTGTACCGTGGTGCTGAAAGGCGTCGGGACGGTCGTGGCGCAGCAGGGGAAACCCCCGGCGATCAATCTCACGGGAAATCCGGGCATGGCCACCGGCGGCAGCGGCGATGTGCTCGGCGGACTGCTCGTGTCGCTGCTCGCGCAGGGCATCGAACCCTGCGACGCCGCGTGCGCCGCGGTCTATCTGCACGGCCGCGCGGGCGACCTGGTGGCGTGGCGGCGATCCCAGATGGGGCTGACGGCGGGCGACCTGACCCGGGAATTGCCGTTTGTGCTTCGCGACGTCGCGCTGCGCTGAGGATGAATTCGTGAAGATCGAAAAGGCACGCAAACAGGATTTCGCGGAGCTGATGGACCTGATGCACCGCGCGTTTTCCGCGGGCGGCGTGGATCACGACCGGTTCGAGGAACTGTATCCCGATCTTTATCAGCCCACGTCCGAGTCCATGGGCTGCAACTACATCATTCGCACCGAGGGGAAGATCGCTTCCGTCGCGGGCGTCTTTCCCCTGGCGGTCCGCATCGGCGACACGCGGCTGTCCATCGCGGGGGTGGGCGGAGTCTGCACGGACCCGCGGCACCGGGGCAAGGGAGGCATGACCGCGTTGATGAACCGGGTTGTCGAGCACATCCGGGGCGACGGTTATGCGCTGGGGTGGTTGACGGGCGAGCGCGACCGTTATGCGCGCTTCGGCTGGGAGAAAGCCGGATCGGAAACCGTTGTGCAATTTCTGAAACTGCGGCCGCAGGATCGGGCGCTGCACTGGAAGGTCGCGGACCTGCACCCGGCGCGCGAGTCGCTGGACGCCGTCCTCGCGGCCCGCGACGCGCTGGAAGTCAAGGGGCTCTGCGACGACGAGACTTTCCGCCTGAAGCTTCAGCGCAAGCACATGCAGGTGTGGCAGGCTTCTCTCGGCAGCGCGTTCGCTTACGTGGTCGTCAATCGCAAGTTCCAATGGCTTGCGGAGTGGGGCGGCGATCCCGAAGGCGTTCGCGCGCTGTTGAACCACGTGATGACGCAGGTCCCTCTTCTGAATATCGCCATCCCTCGACGGAGAGACCGTTACGCTTCCTTGTGGCAGTCCGTCGCGCAGCAGTACGGGAAGGCGGTGGAGAACCTGGCCGTGTTCGATCTGCTCGGCGTGCTGAAGGCATACAAACCGCATTTTGCGGAGGCATGGCCGCGAAGCCAGGCCGTGCATCTCGTGGCCACGGACGGTGAGAAGACGCTGATGAGCGCGGGGATCACCGATGGAAAGCCCCAGGCGCGCGCGCCGCGCGGGGCGTTCACGGTGCGCCTGCCGCAGCTCCGCATGGTGTCGTTCCTGTTCGGCCCCCACTCGCCGTCCTTCCTGCTGGACCTGCCCCCGGAGGCGCGCTGGCTGGACCAGGTCTTTCCGCTTCCGTTCACCATGCCCTCGCTTTGGAGGGTCTGATTCAACCGTGTTTGACTAACGCCCCGCGGGACTGCATTATGCAGGCCTGTCGTACGCCGCGAGTCTATGAGGAATTTGTATGCAGAGAACCATGTTGAAGTCGAAGATTCACCGGGTCGTGCTGACCGGCACGGAGCTGCACTACCAGGGCAGCATCACCCTGGATGAAGATCTGCTTGAGCGGGCCGATATCCTGCCGGGCGAGCAGGTG
Source organism: Verrucomicrobiota bacterium (assembly GCA_022704185.1). GTDB lineage: Bacteria > Verrucomicrobiota > Kiritimatiellia > CAIQIC01 > JAGNIJ01 > JAKJGV01. The sequence continues at coordinate 32,677 of JAKJGV010000002.1, read as the reverse complement.
CAGGTGCTCAACATCAACAGCGGCGCGCGGTTCATCACGTACGCGATCCGCGGGAAACGCGGATCCGGCGTCTGCATGCTGAACGGGCCCGCGGCGCGACTGGGACAGGTCGGGGATCCGGTCATGGTGCTCACCTATTGCCAGATGGACGATGCCGCCGCGAAGAAACACAAGGCGCGCGTGGTGAAAGTGGACGCGCGAAACCGGCCGGTCAAGGGCGCGCGCGGCCGCTGAGTTTTCCGGTGCTCCGGCGTTTTCCCTCGCCTCCTTTCGCGGGAGGCCAGTCATGCCATCGCACGTCCCGCTTCGCGAACCGTTGCTCCATCACGCGCAGCGCCTCGGGATGGTTGTCCACCAGGATGCATCGCCGGCCGAGTTCCGCGGCCGCTTCACCGAACGAACCGCTGCCCGCGAAAAAATCCAGCAGCAGATCGCCCGGCCGGGAGTGGACTTTCACGATGCGGTCGAGAATGCCGCGCGGCTTCTGGTTGGGATAGCCGGTCTTCTCACGGCCGCTGGGACTGACGATGGTATGCCACCAGGTGTCCGTCGGGGTCTTGCCGCGCGCGGCTTTCTCCGGACCCACGAGGTCCGGCGCCATGTAGGGGATGCGGTCGCATTCCCGGAGGTGAAACTGGTAGTGCTCGGGGTCCCGGGTGTACCAGAGGATGTTGTCGTGCTTGGCGGGCCATTTCGTTTTCGAGCGCGCTCCGTAGTCGTACGCCCAGATGATCTCGTTCTGGAAACACTCGCGCCCGAACACGTGGTCGAGCAGAACCTTGCAGTAGTGAACCTCCCGGCAATCAATGTGGAAGAAGAGACTCCCGTTGCGTTCGAGGATGCGATGGGCCTCCCGGAGCCGGGGTTCGAGGAACTCGAGGTAGTCGTCGAAAAAATCGGGATATTCCTTCGAGCCGAGCTTGATGGTTCGATATCGCTTGCCCTGGAAGCCGGTCCGGTCGCCGTTTTCGTCGCGGACGGTGGAGAGCTGCACGCGTTTCTGCTTCCTGCCCGTGTTGAACGGCGGGTCAATGTAGATCAGGGCCACCGAATCCGAAGGCAACGCCTTCAGGACGGACAGATTGTCGCCGAAGTGAATGATCAGATCCGCCATGCCGTCTTTTCCTCCCGGCCGACTCACTTGCGCTTGTACAACGCGTAGGGGGGCTGCAGCGCCTGCCCCTTCTTTCTGCCGACTACCATGATCTCGATTTCGTCGAGCGCGATGGGGCGCTTGCCCCAGTCGCCCGCCGTGCCGCCCCAGATGTGCGTTACTTCAAGGCCCGCCCACGCGAAGAGCAGCACGAGCTCGGTCGGAACGAATGCCCGTTCCGTGAGGCGGTGCGGGCCCGTGTTGCCGGGTGCCTGGCATTCGGAAACTTCCGCGAGGGCAAGGGGATCGAAGAGGCCTTCCTGCACCGCCGCGTCCGAGTGTTTCCGGATGAGCGCGCAGGCGTTGAGCACGGTGAAGACGAACGGGGCGTTGTCCTTCAACGCCGCCGCCACGTTGCGAAGGATCGCCAGCGGCTGGCCGATCGGATCGTCGGCGCTGCCGAGGAGCCCGAAAGAGCCTTCGCAAAGACAGATGGCCGCGTCGAACGCCGCGGGCAACGAGAACCGCTGCGCGTCGGATTCGATCCACGTCGCTTCGACTCCGGCCTTGCGCGCGTTGCGGCGGGCCTCGTCCAGCATGCCCCTCGAGATGTCGATACCCGTCATGCGAAGGCCGCGCCGGGCCAGCTCGATCGAGTGCCGTCCCGTTCCGCAGCCCACGTCCAGCACCGCCATGCCCGGGGAAAGCCGGAGAATGTCCGCCAGGAAATCCGCTTCCGCGAGGGTGTTCTTGGTGAAGCAGTTTTCTTCGTAGTGGGGCGCGTGGCTGTTGAAGAAATCAGGCCATCCCACGTGATCGGCTTCTGTGTTCATGACCCGTGATCATAGCACAGCCTTGAGCAGCGTGCGAAGGCTCAATCCGATGACCAGCAGGCCCACGAAGAACATGAACGGGCGGTGCGGGATGATTCGGCACGCGTATGCGCCGAGCGGCGCCGCCAACACGCCGCCGATCGCGAGGCCGAGAATGATCGGCCAATGGGTCAGGCCCAGGGTGGCGATGAAGGTTATGGATGCCGCGAGCGTCACGAAGAACTCGGCGGTGTTCACGGTTCCGACCGTCAGGCGCGCATGGTTGCCGCGGGCGATCAGGGTGGATGCGACAATCGGCCCCCAGCCGCCCCCGCCGAGAGCATCCACGAGTGCGCCGAAGAAGCCCAGCGGCGTGAGATGGGTGGTTACGCTCAACGGGGGCACGGTCCGAAAGACCCGGATCACGATGAGCGCTCCCATGCCGAGCAGGTAGATCGCGATCCAGGGCTTGAAACGCTCGCCGGGCACCTGGCTGAGGACATACGCCCCGACGATGGCCCCGAGCACGCCGGGAATCACCAGGCGTCGGAACAGTTTCTGATCCACGTTGCCGAAAAACCTGTGGGATATGCTGGACACGCCCGTTGTGAAGATCTCGGCGGCGTGAACGGTGGCGCTGGCTACCGCCGGCGCAATGCCGCGGGTGAGCAGCAGCGATGTGGCACTCACGCCGTATCCCATGCCCAGCGTGCCATCAATCAGTTGCGCGACAAACCCGACCACCACGTAATAAAGCATTTCGTTCATAGCAACAGCGAACCAACTCGATTCGGCATCGATGCCATGGGTACATCACCCGTGTGCAACGCGAATCCTTCTTCCCGCAGGCGCAGAGCTACGGGCTCACTCCTTCCACTTCCCGGAGCTCGGTGTTGTTCAGGACGAGCTTGATGAGGTAGTAGGGGAAAAAGAGCGATGCGAGGCCGAATGTGATCAGGAAGAGCCCGGCCCATATCAGCAATTGAACGAACATATCGCCGAATTCAATATTACAGACTACCTTGTAGCGCTTCTGCATGAAAACCCCCTCTTGTCTAACGCGGGTGATACCGCTTTCCTTTGCATTATGCGGGGTTTTGCGGCATGATTCCATACATAAACGGGCAGTGAGCCCGCTGTCCGCGATGTCCAACACCGGACGCCAGCTTAGCTCAGTGGCCAGAGCTACTGATTTGTAATCAGTGGGTCCCCGGTTCGAATCCGGGAGCTGGCTCCAGCCTTCGCTCCGACGCGCGAAGCTCGCTCGGAGCTACGGCTGGCAGGCCAGCCTTCCGCCTTCGCCAAGCCTGCCTGCCGGCAGGCAGGGCTACGGCGGACAAGTCGCTCCTCGCCACTCGCTGTGCTCGGGCGGGAGCTTCCGCCTTCGCCAAGAGGCTTCGGCGGACAAGCCGGCTGGCAGGCCAGCGCCTTCCGCTCCTCGCCACTCGCTGTGCTTGGGCGGGAACTTCCCGCCTTCGCCAAGCCTGCCTGCCGTCAGGCACGGCTACGGCCGGCAGGGCTACGGCTGGCAGAGCCCGTTGAACTGCGGAAGTGCGGGGTCAGGCCGTAACGATACACTTTGATATCAACGCGTGACAATGGTTGAAAATGTACTGTTACAGCCTGACCCCCGGGCCTCTCTCCACCCCCGGGCCTCTCATTGCTGCGTCAGGGAGCTGGCTCTGCCCCTTTGATTGGACCACGCGCGATGTTAGTCATCCCGCTTGTTTGATCCTCTCCCTCCCACCCCCTAGGGGGTGGCGCGCGGCGAATTCCGCCGGCGTTTTCTTTCCCAATGACCCATGCGGTCGAACCGTGTTGTACTCGTAGCGCCAGACCTCGATCTTGTTTCTAGCATCTTCCAGGTTGAGGAACCAGTGCTGGTTCAAACAGTCGTCCCGCACGATGGCATTGAAGCTTTCTATATAAGCATTCTTTGTTGGCTGTCCCGGCGGAATGAACTGCAGCTTCACCTTGTTCTTGTAGGCCCATTGATCCAACTTCATGCCCCGGAACTCGGGCCCGTTGTCGGTCCCGATCCGTTCCGGCAACCCTCGCAACCCCTTGATCCGGTCCAACACCCGGCACACGCGTTCACCGGAGATCGACGTATCGACCTCGATCGCCAGAGATTCTCGGGTATGCACATCCATCACGGTCAACAACCGGATCTTCCGACCATTAACCAGCTGGTCCTGCATGAAGTCCATCACCCACAGTTCATTCCTCTTCTTCGGCTCCTCCAGCTTCTCTCCTCGGTACTTCGTCTTCGGTCTTCTCTTGCGTGTCCCTACCTGTAATCCGGCCGCTGCGTATACGCGATATACCCGCTTGTGGTTGTCTTTCCAGCCCTCCCGGCGAAGCAACTCCAACAGGTTCCGATAGCCCCATCGGGGATGTTGATACGCCTTCTCTTGAAGCGCCTCCTTCAAAGACCGGTCCTTCCGGTCGTCGCGTCGGTAGTAGTAGGTGCTCTTCTGACATCCCATGAGCCCGCAGGCGTGCCGAATACTGATCGGATACTTGTCTTGGGCGTACGTGGCCGCCTGACGTCGCGCTGCGGGCGTTACCAGTTTTTTGAGTTAACGTCCTTCAGGATCTGAATGTCCAGCGCCTGTTCGGCCACCAACTTCTTCAGCCGGCCGTTCTCTTCCTCCAGGTACTTCAGGCGCTTGGCGTCCGCGACCTCCATCCCGCCGTACTTCGACTTCCACCGGTAGTAGGTCTGTTCGCTGATCCCGTGTCGCCGGATCAGATCCCTAACCTCCATGCCCGATTCCGCCTCCTTCAGCACTCGGATGATCTGCTCTTCCTTGAACCGCTTCCGCTTCACTTTCTGTCCTCCTCGGGTTGCCCCTTTTACCCGGGAAGACTATCATCCGCAATGGTCCAGTTTTAGGGGGCCAAACCAGAGCTAATGACGATCAAGGCGAGGAGAAGCAGGGGAACCACCCACCAGAGAACCACGCGCGTGCGCCGCAGGGCGGCCAATCCGGACACCAATGATACGGATAAAAAAGCCGCGGCCGCGATACCGGAGATGGCGATGAGGATTTCGCCCGCGCGGTGGAACGAGAATCCGATAACCGCAGCCGGCTCGATGCTGATGCAGATCGAGACAAAAGCGAGAAGCACGAAAATAGCGCCGAGAATACCTGAGACAAGAGACACTTTTGCCGAGCGAGGCCATCTCTGCCGCCATGCGACAGTTGTCGCCCCCGGCGGCGATTCTCCGCATATCCTGTTGCCGTTATCCGTCATGTCATCGCCTCGTTCTCAAGGCGGCTTCAGGTCCGCCATCCTCCCGACGGGCTCTTGGCGTGCCCGAGGAGCGGGATGTGATCAGCCAGCGTACTTCTTGGCCTCGATTCCGAGCTTGTGGACCTTGTAGCCGAGAATGCGTTGCGTGGTTCCCAGCGCGCGGGCGGCCGCGGCCATGTTGCCGCGCGTGGATTTCAGCGCGTCCTGGATCAGGTCGCGCTCGTACGCGTCCACTAGGCCCTTGAGGTCGCCGCGCGGCGAAGAGCCGGTCGCTTCCGCCGTCTGGAGCGTCGGCGGGAGATGATACGGGTGGATGACGTCTCCCTCGGCGACGAGCACGGATCGTTCGATGCAGTTCTCCAGCTCGCGGACGTTACCCGGCCAATGGTAGCTCATCAGCATGTCGATGACGGCGCTCGAGAGGCGGCGGACGTGCTTTCCGTTTTCCTTCGCGTACTTCTCCATGAAGTGATCCGCGAGCAACACGATGTCCGCTTTCCGCTTGCGCAGCGGGGGGACATAGATCGGGAACACGTGGAGCCGGTAGTACAAGTCGTCCCTGAATTTTCCCTGGTTGACGAGCTCCTCGAGATTCTTGTTCGTGGCGGCGATGACGCGGACGTTGACGCGGATCGTTTCCGTTCCGCCGACTCGCTCGAACTCGCGTTCCTGCAGCACGCGCAGGAGCTTGATCTGGATGGAAGGCGGGACCTCCCCGATCTCGTCGAGGAACAGGGTGCCGCCGTGCGCCAATTCGAAGCGGCCCTTGCGGTCGGTGGAGGCGCCGGTGAACGCGCCTTTCACGTGCCCGAACAGTTCGCTTTCGATGAGGCTCTCCGGCAGGGCGGCGCAGTGCGCGCGGACGAACGGCTTGTCCGCGCGGTCGCTGTTGTAGTGGATCGCGTGCGCGACCAGCTCCTTGCCGGTTCCGGTTTCGCCCGCGATGAGCACCGTCGTGCCGGTCTTGGAAACTTGGGCGATCTGATCGTACACGAGCTGCATTTCGTGCGAATTGCCTATGATGTTCGAGGGCCTGAATCGATTCCGCAGCTCCTCGCGCAGCCGTTGGTTTTCCTCTTCCAGGCGCTCGCGCTCCTCCTGCGCCGCGCGGCGGAGCTTGACCGCCTGCGCGATGAGCGAGGCGATGATCTGGAGCAGGCGGGCGTACGCGTTCAGCTCGTTCTCGGGCCGGAATACCAGGTCTACGCTGAGCGCGCCCACGACCTCCTGCTCGACCTTGATCGGCACGCACAGGAAGGACGTGTCGGGCCGCTTCCCGCGACGCGTGCGGTCGAGAAACATCGGGGACTCGCTCGTGCGGGAGATGATCGCGGGCTTGCCGGTCAGCACGACCTGTCCGGTGACGCCCTCTCCAAGCTTGTATCGGCCGCGGCGCGCCTGCTGGGGCGACAGGCCGTGCGCGGCCTCGATGAGGATGTCTCCCGTCTTGCGGTTCAGCAGCGTGAGCGTCGCGTACCGCATGTCCATGAAGCCGGACAGGGCTTCGAGCACGGGGCTGACGATGTCGCGCAGGTCCAGGCTCTGATCGAGAATGCAGCTTACATGATAAAGAAGCTGCAGCTCGCGCATGCGCTGGGACGTGCCTTCGCCTGTGGGCTCCTTCTTCGTCTTTCGTTCATCCGCCATAGCGATTTGTGATCGGCATGCGCCGATCCCTCCCGAATGCTTTTGGGGTGATCTTGATGCCCGGCGCGCCCTGCCGGCGCTTGTACTCGCTACCGTCGGCCATGCGGATCACCTTCCGCACAACGGCCGGGTCGAATCCCTGCGCGGTGATCTCGTCCACGCCCAGGTCCTGCTCGATGTAGCGTTCCAGGATCGCGTCGAGCACGTCATACGGCGGCAGGGTGTCGCTATCCTTCTGGTCCGGCCGCAATTCCGCCGACGGCGGGCGCTCGATGGTGGAGGGGGGGATGACCACGCCGCCCCGGGCATTCCGCCAGCGGGCGAGCTCGAAGACCAGCGTTTTCGGAACGTCCTTGATCACCGCGAAACCGCCGACCATGTCGCCGTAGAGCGTGCAGTAGCCGGTGGCGAGCTCGCTCTTGTTGCCGGTCGTCAGCACGAGCCAGCCGAACTTGTTGGAGAGCGCCATGATGATGTTCCCGCGGATACGCGCCTGCAGGTTCTCCTCGGTGATGTCCGGCGCGCGGTCGGGCCACAGCGGCTGCAGTTCGGCGAGATAGGTTTCGAACAGCCCGCGGATCGGCACAGTGTGGAATTCGATGCCGAAATTTTTCGCGAGCAGCCCGGCATCGGCGATCGTGCCGCCGGAGGAGTACGGGGAGGGCATCGTTACGCCCGCGACGCGGTCCTTCCCCAGCGCGTCCACGGCGATCGTCGCGACGAGCGCGGAATCAATGCCGCCGCTGAGTGCGACGACCACCTTGGCGAACCCGTTCTTCTCCACGTAATCGCGAACGCCCAGCTTCAGCGCGGAATACACCTCGGCGAGGTCGTCGAGCGCGGGTTCGATGCGGGGTTTGACGGATTTCGTCCGGCCGGCCGGGAGGTCGGCGATGATCCACTCGACATCCTGTGCGCTTTTCGCGCCGCGGGAGGATTCACCGGGTTCCGGCAGGGAGAAAAACAACGCGTCTTCCTCGAAGGATCGCGCGCGTGCGACGGGACCTCGGGCCGGATCGAGCACGAGGCTGGCGCCGTCGAAGACCAGTTCGTCCTGTCCGCCGACGAGGTTGCAGTAGAGCAGGGGTGCCCGGATGCGGGCGGCCATCGCGCGCAGGGTCTCCTCGCGCAGGCTCAACTTGCCGCGGTGGTATGGCGAGGCGGACAGGTTGATGAGGGCGCTCAGCCCCGTGTTCGCAAGGAGCGTGGCGGCCGGAGAAGCGCTGTTCCACGAATCCTCGCAGATGTGAATGCCGAGCCTCATGCCGTTGACCTGCACGATCATCGGTTTCTCGCCCGCAGTGAAGACGCGCTTTTCGTCGAAGACTCCGTAGTTCGGCAGGGCCATCTTGCGGTAGCAGCCGGCGATCTTCCCTGACGCGAACGCGACAGCCGTGTTGGCCGGGTGGCCAGCGATTTCGCGCGGGCAGCCGACGAGCACCAGCGCTTCGCGCGGTAGTTTCCCGGCCAGTTCCTCCAACTGTTGCTCGCACGCGCGGAGAAAATGCCGCTTCAGCACCAAATCCTCGGGCGGGTACCCCGAGAGGGCCAGTTCAGGGAAGACGATCAGTTGCGCGCCGGCTTCGGCCGCGCGCGCCGCTTGCTCAACGATGCGCGCGGCGTTGCCCGCGAGATCGCCAACGGTCGTGTTGATCTGAACCAATGCCGCAATCATGGGTGTTCCTACAAAAATGTAGCATTCGGGGGAGTGTGCTACAACATTTTCCGCGGGAAGTTCACCCCTCACCCAGGCCCTCTCCCGGCGGGAGAGGGGGGTGCGGGCGAGTGGGCTCTTCTTTCTTACTTCAGCTTTCCGCCCCCACCCCGCAAGGAGGTGGGGAGCGTGGAACCCTTTATCTCAGTTTTCTTCCGCGGGTTTCTGGTAGCTTGTGGGGCCTTTTTCATAGCCGACTTCCTTGAGCCACCAGGCGGGATAGAAGACGGATTGGGCAAGGCCATCCCTGGTGTTGAGGTAGCCGTCGTTGTACTTGAGATACAACTGGTCTGCCAGTTTCCACCATTCGCGGAGGACGGCATTGGCGTTCTCGTCGCAGTAGCGGGTCAGCAGGGCGCGCGCGCCGTCTTCATCGCCTTTCTTCCAGAGCTCGAGCGCCTTGGCTTCCCGGTCGCTTTGCGTGCCGAAGGCCTGCGCTTCAAAACGGTCGCGCACGGTCTGGATGTCCTTGATCATGTAGGAGTACTTGAGCATGGCGTAGTTCGCGACGAAGTTGAACGCGGTCCACATGCTGTTGCGATCGAACCGGAGGATGTCGGCCGTTTGGATGGGCTTGGGCAGGTCGGTATTGCCGGCATAGAACGGCATCAGTACGGCGGTGGCCGGGCGGTCGGGGCCGTACCAGATCAGTCCACCGATGGCGTCGGGCAGCCAACTGCGTGCCTGGATGACGTAGGCATAGACACAGCGATAGATGTTCAGCGGGCGCTCGAATTCCCCCTTGAGCGGAGTCAGGCGCCCCTCCTGGTCGGCCACGGCTTCGGCCTGGCCTTCAAAGCGGTTGGGACATCCGAATGGACCGGCGGCCAGCCCCTGCGTGAGATCGAACTCGGTGCCTTCATAGTTGTCGCGATGGACCGTAAAGATGTTTTCGACCGATACTTTGGCATCCGGTTTGAAGGAGAACGGGTATGCGCGGGTGTAAGGCCCGTCCACCCAGGGGGAGAGATTGAGAGAGGGCGCCAGCAGCGACTGCGCGCGCCACACGCGGCGCAGGGAGTAGTAGGGATGATGAAACTCGCCGTTGCCGTACACGGAGGTCCAGTCGAGCGGGCCGTCCTCGGGTTTCCACCAGCCCTTTTTCTTCGCCACGTCGAAAATGTTTTTTGAATACATCATATCCGCGGCGTTCTCGCGGATATCCCGGATGCGGAACTGGTTTGCCGCGGCAAAAACCTCGTCGTCGGGCACACGCTGGGCCACCCAAACGCCGTCGGTTCCGTCCATGTCATAGCCGCACATCTCAAAAACCCAGCCTTCCTTCGGATCGGCCACCAGCAGGGTTTCGCCGGTTGCGTAGTAGCCGTACTTGTCAATCAGCTCGCCCATGAGTTGGACCGCCTCGCGGGCCGTCTTGCATCGTTCCAGGGCCACGCGGGAAAGCTCGGCGGAATAGAAGATGCGCTTGCCCGGTTCGGGCAACGGATGAACCTTGGCAAGATCGGTGCATTCGCCGATGGATAACTGGTGCTCGTTCACGAGGCCGTAGTTCGCGTCGAAGTAGGCATAGGTGTGCGCTACCTGCGGAATGTGGCCGATCGGCACGCTCGGAGGATCGCCGGGCGTGTTGTAGCCCGGACCGCGGTCTCCGGTCACGATGCGATGGCTCTCATTTGCGCCCCATTGCGGAAGATAGCCCAACGCGCAATGCGCGTAGAACACCGGGCGCAAGGCCCCGGCCGGGTGATCCATGGCCGGAACGTAGATGAGCCGTCCGTCGCCCAGCCCGTCATCGGAATGAGAGACCATGACGGATCCGTCGGCGGACGCGTCCTTGCCGACCAGGATGGTTGTGCAGGCGAAAGCCGGCGGCAGGGCGACGAGCGTGACAGCCGCTGCAATAATCAGGAGTGGGCGATTCATGGTCTTCCTTCCTTTTTCGGTTAGAACAACGCGCGTTCGTAATTCATGATGATCCTGAAGTCCTCATAATCCGTACCCTTCAAGGAAAGGGAATTGCGCACCAGCGCCGCCCGCGCGCGCAGGCTCAAGCCTTGCCACCACCCGCGGGGTTTGAAATCCACGGTGAAATCCACCTCGACCTGCTCGGGGTCGGAAAGCCCCCGCGACTCGTCGGTCCAGGATTCCGAATGATTCATGAAAGCGCTCAGCCCGTTCAGCCCCACGGTGGCAAAGTCGTAGGCCACGCCCACCATCCAGGCTTTTTCGCCGGCGACATTGCAGTCCTCTTCCATCAGCGAGGTGTAGCCCGGATAGGATGCCCACGGATTGTAGATGTCCGCCCCGTGATCCGTAATGGTGCCGCCCATTGTCAGGGTGAACCCGTTCCAGATGACGCTGCCGAGGAGTCCGCCCATGCCGGTCTGAAACTCGCCCGCATACGCCGCGCCGACATCCTGCTGGTGCAGGCCTTGAGCGGAAAGCAACCACGTAATGCTTTCCGTGCGCGGCCATCGGGCGTCCGCCTGCGCGTACACGCTGTTCGCCAGGTTGTGCGCGTAATATTCCCAGACCTGCACGGTGAGCGGCTCTGTGGTCCAGACCGCTCCGCCCAGCGTCATTCCGTCATCGGTGCCGGCGAAGCCGGCGGCCTCGCTCAGGCTGTGGAAAGAAGTGGCGGACCACGGCTTGATCTTCTCGACCTGCGAAAGGGTCAGCGCCAGGTTGGTGAACGATCGGTTCTCCAGCGTGTAGGCCTCGAAGGTGATCGGCGTCATTTTCACGTCGAAGGAATTCAGCATGGGCGTATCAAGGATTTGCCGGTGGAGCGTGATCTCCGAATCCCGCCCGCGCCATCGCGCATAAGCCTGTCCCAGCACGGTGTAGCCCTTCTGGCCGGTTCGCAGAAGCCCGCCGCCGTCTCGATCGTCCGCGCCCGCACCCCGTTGGGATGTATAGGGGGTCAGCCCGAAGCTCAGGCCATGCCACTCGCCGCTCTCCAGGTCGACCCAGCCGCCCAGCGCCAGCGTTTCCTGCGTTTGCGGCGTGTCGAAGTGGCGGTGCAGGTAGTAGCCGCGCGCGTGAAGCTTGAGCGTGGTGTTCGTGATGAAGGGGGTGTTGAGAAGAGACAGGGGTTCCGCGGTGGCCAAGCCGGCGCACGCCGCGAGTAACAGAACGGTGAGTTTCCAGGGGTTGGATATCGGCCGGCGCGTTTTTCCAGGCATTGGAAAACCCTCCTTCATGCAAGACGGAATGCCGACATAAGCGTACCCGCCGGCGGGCAAGCCCCACAAGCTAGAAGTTGCCGCCCTCTATGAGCCCCAACAGGCATTGCTCTAGCCGCATTAGCCGAATGCTGTGACGCCTGAAGTTGCGGCCGCAACTGTGAGCGTCACAAGACATATTGATGAAGACACAAGATATGCTCATTGATAATTGGATGTGAGGTCAGCCGTTCTCGCCCCGCAGGGCTTGGCGGCGGGCCGGAATGTGTCGTCGGAAATCGCGGCCGCGACGGCAGATGCGGGCTCCCGTGCGACAACAATCAGAGCGTGTCAAACACGGCCGCAGCCGCCGGCGTCAGCCGGCGGATTCATAATGAAGAGGGCTTGTAACAATGATGCTCAATTCGCTCGAGCGTTCGACAGGAAGAAGGCCCGCGGCGTGTGCCGCGGGCCTTTCAGCCTTGTCGCGTGGCGCGAGCTTACTTGATGAACAGCATCTCCTGGTACGTCGGGAGAGGCCAGAGGTCGTCGGACACGATGCCCTCGATCTTGTCGGAGATCTGGCGGACGCTGTTCATGGCGGGGATGACTTCGTCGCGCATGTGTTTCGCGTGCGCGAGCAGTCCGCCCTTCGATTCGTGGTTGATTGCGCTGTCGAGTTTGGCCATGGCGCCCTGCAGCTTGGCGACGAGCTCGTTCAGCTCGTCGAGCACGGTCGTGCAGTGGTCCTTGCCCAGCGACTTCAGGTTGAGCGAAGTCTGCGAGAGCTGGCCCTGGTAGAGGATCGCCGCCGGGAAGATCAGCGTCTTCGCGATGCGGAGCGTGAGCCGGCTCTCGATGTTCACTTCCTTGACGTACTTCTCGAGGTAGATCTCGTTGCGGCTCTTGAACTCGCGCTTCGTCAGCACGTTGTACTTCTCGAAGAGTTCGGCGTTCTCGTCCGTATCCATCCCGTGAATGGCGTCCACCGTGTTGCGGAAGTTCGGCAGGCCGCGCTTCTCGGCCTCCTTGTGCCACGCCTCGCTGTAGTTGTCCCCGTTGAAGATGATCGCGCCGTGCTCGTTCATGATCTGCTGGAGCACTTCCTGGACGGCGCCGTTCAGCTTGGACAGATCGCCCTTCGTCTTCGCCTCGATCTCCGTGGCGATGAAGTCGAGCGATTCGGCGACGATGGTGTTCAGGATCACCAGCGGGCCTGAAACGGACTGGCTCGAGCCGACCGCGCGGAATTCGAACTTGTTGCCGGTGAAGGCGAACGGGCTCGTACGGTTGCGGTCGCCGGCGTCCTTGGGAAGCGGCGGGAGGGTATCCACGCCAACGGTCAGGATGCCGGCTTGTTTCGACTTGCTGGCTCCGCCCTTGGCGATCTGCTCGAACACGTCGGTGAGCTGGTCGCCCAGGAACATGGAGATGATCGCGGGCGGCGCTTCGTTCGCGCCGAGGCGGTGATCATTGCCCGCATGCGCGACGGCCCCGCGCAACAGGTCGCCGTGCTTGTGCACCGCGCGGATGACCGCGGCGCAGAACACGAGGAACTGCGCGTTGCTGTGCGGCGTGTCACCGGGCGACAGTAGGTTCGCATCCTTGGTGCCCAGCGACCAGTTCAGGTGCTTGCCCGAGCCGTTGATGCCGGCGAACGGCTTCTCGTGCAACAGGCAGGACATCCCGTACTTCTGGGCGACGCGCGTGAGCGTGACCATCGTCATGTACTGGTGGTCGGTCGCCAGGTTGGCGTTCTCGAAGACCGGCGCGATTTCATACTGCGCGGGCGCCACCTCGTTGTGGCGGGTCTTGACCGGGACGCCGAGCTTGTAGAGTTCGCGCTCCGTTTCGAGCATGCACGCCAGCACGCGTTCGGGAATCGCGCCGAAGTACTGGTCTTCCATCTCCTGGCCCTTCGGCGGTTTCGCGCCGAACAGCGTGCGGCCCGCGTTGATCAGGTCCGGCCGCGCGAAGAAGAAGTTGCGGTCGATGAGGAAATACTCCTGCTCGCAGCCCGCGGTGGACCAGACCAGGTCCGGGTTCTTCTGCCCGAAAAGCGTGAGCATGCGCTGCGCCTGCGCGTTCAGCGCCTGCATCGAGCGGAGCAGCGGGGTCTTCTTGTCCAGCGCCTCGCCGGTCCAGGAACAGAACGCGGTCGGTATGCAGAGGGTCGTGCCGTTCGGGTTCTCGAGGATGTAGGCGGGGCTGGTGACATCCCACGCGGTGTAGCCGCGCGCCTCGAACGTGGCGCGAATGCCGCCGGAAGGGAAGCTCGAAGCGTCCGGCTCGCCCTGGATGAGCTGCTTGCCGGAGAACGCGGCGATCACGCCGCCTTTGCCGTCCGGGTCGAGAAAGCTGTCGTGTTTTTCCGCGGTCAGCCCGGTCAGCGGATAGAAGACGTGCGCGTAATGCGTTGCGCCTTTCTCGATCGCCCAATCGCGCATCGCCGAGGCAATGATATCCGCCGAGGACATGTCGAGCGGGACGCCTTGGTCAATGGTCTTGCGAATCGCCTTGTACACCTTCTCCGGCAGGCGCTGCTTCATCACGGCATCGCTGAACACGTTGGAGGCGAAAAGGTCTTTGGCCAGGGTCTTCGAGAAATCCAGGGGTTTCTCGATCGGCTTGTAGTTCGTTACCGCCATGATGGCGTCATGTCGTGCAATAGTCATGTTCAGGCTCCTCTTCCGCCGTCCTTGTGCGGACCTATGCTTTTACATGGTCTCCCCGCAAAAGCAACACGCCCTCGCTCAAGAGACCTCTATGTTTCCATGCCGCTATGTTCAGCAGTCTCCGTGCCAACCAAGCCCGGCTCCCGCGCCTCCGGTTGCGCAACATGCTTTTTATCAGTCGGTTATAAATAGTGCGCTCATTGTAGCATCACCCCGTATCCGCAACAAGATTGTTGTGTACTGTTTTTGTGTAGTACAATTTTGTAGTATTGGTCGGGGGCTTGAGTCTGTGGGGTGATGGTCTATGCTCGCGAGGATGCAGGCGAGGTCGGAAGGCGGGAACAAGTGAATTCGGGTGCGGCAGGCGCAGGTCGCCGGTGGAACCCCGCGCGGGTTGCGCCGCTGTTGGATTTCGTGATTGCGCTTTCGCTGCTGGTCGCGCCGCTGGCGTGGCTGATGGATCCGTGGCGTCTTGCCGTGGGTCCGCTGCGGCTGAGCGTGTCATGGGGCATCAAGCCGGTGCTTGTGCCGGTCGCGCTGCTTGCCCTGCGCGGCCTGCTGGCCCGGGGTTTCGGCGGGTTCCT
>JAKJGV010000002.1:462-17693 GCA_022704185.1 Verrucomicrobiota bacterium | reverse complement strand
GCCATGTTGCTCGTGTCGGAGGGAGCGCTTGCGCTTGCCGGATTCGACCGGGAGATTCCGCCGGTCACCATCGAAGGCGAATCCGGTCCGGACGAGAGCCCCGTGCATTTCGCGCGCGACGCGGAACTGGGCTGGGTCTTTCAGCGCGAAGGCGAGTTCCGGGGCCGGCCCGTCAACCGCCTCGGCTTTCTCGATCGCGAAGTGGACGTGCGCAAGGAGCCGGGCATCCGGCGCGTCATCTGCATGGGCGACTCCTGCGCGGCGCAGGGCTCTCCGCCCTATTCCGGCTATCTGCACGCGCAGCTCGCGGAAGACCCGGTTGCGCCGGGAAACTGGGAGGCCTTCAACGTTGGCGTTCACGGCTACTCCTCGTGGCAGGGCCGAAAACTGTACCGCTTGCGCGTGAAGGAAATGGAGCCCGATTTGGTTACGCTCCATTTCGGGTGGAACGATCACTGGTCCGCGCCGCAGCCTGATTCCGTCCGCTTCGGCCGGGTATTCGGGGCGCGCCTGGGGGCGTTGCTGAACGCGCTGCACCGGAAACGGTTTTATGCGTTCATGGTCCATGCGGCGCGGGGCACCGTGAAGCCGGACTCCGGCGAAACAATGGCGGTGCGCGTTCCGCCGGAAACCTACGCGCGGACGCTTCGCGAGTGGGTGGACGAAATCCGCGCGGACGGTGCGATCCCGATCCTCCTCACCGCGCCGCGGGCTGCGCGCCTTGCCTCGCAGGTGGTCCGGAACAACAAACTGGCGGACATGGAAGAAGCGCTGGCAATCCATGATCGCTACGTGGAATTGACGCGCCGCGTCGCGAACGAGAAGGACGTGGAAATCGTGGACCTCGCCGCCCGCTTCAGCGGCCCGGACGCGGCGCCGTTGTTCTCGGGTGACGGGATCCACTTCCGCAAGGAAGGGCTGCGGCGCATTGCGGATGAAATCCATGCGCACCTGCGCGCGATGGCGGAACGGGGCGAACTCTGAAACTTGACCCCCGGACGGCAACGGTTCATAAGACGTGCAGGCGGCGTACTGAAAGCAAGGAGGGCGGTCATGCACGCGAACAAGTGGACGGCTTGTCTTCTGGTGTTGTGGATCCCCTTCGTGGCGGGTTGCGCCACGCCGTCGCCGCGCGCGGCCGGCGCGGGCGATTCCGATCCCGGGTACTTCCTTTCCATGAAACAGAAGGGGCAACTGATCGGACAGGGAAGAATCGAGGATTCGGCCGGGATCTGGTACGACGTCTGGATCGTGCCGGGGTATGTCCAGCCCGCGCGGCGCACGAAAACCTATGTCCGCAAGGCCGGCTCCAATTTTGCCGAATACGGGAAGGCCGGCAAGTACCGCAGTCTCGCGCGTCACAGCAAGCGGGCCTTCAAGTGGGCGTTCAGCGATTGCCTCGTGGACTTCACGATCGAAGGCGTGCCGGAGTTGTGGCGCAACAGCTTTTCCAGCGCGCGGGAGCGGACGGAACGCCGGGTTTTCGGCTGGTGGTTTGCGTATCCGTGGGCGCTGATGGAGGGCCTTGTCGGGACGGTGGTGGTGGTTCCGCTCGGCGCGGCGGGCACCGTCGGCGGCACGGCATGGGGCGCGGCGGTGGTCCCGGCGTATCACATGGTGGACTCGGCGGCTGCCGGCACATGGCACCTGGCCGTGGATGCGATTCTGTTTCCCGCGGTGGCCTGCACGTGGAACACCGTTGTCGCGCCGCCCCTTGCCATGGTCGGACAAAAGCCGTCGCCCTCGCGGGTGGACGGTTTCTGGGTCACGCAGGTGACGGCGGGAGAGATCGCGCGAGAGGCGATGAATGCGTCGCCGCCCGACTCGAAGGAGCTTCAGTCCATCGCGCAATGGGGACGGCAACTGCTTGCGGAAACGCAAACTTTTGAGGACCGGCGGCGGGCGTTGACGAAGGAAACCCAGGACCAGATCAGCGCGTTGCGGAAGAAGGAACAGGAAGCTGCTTCCGCCCTCGCGGCGGAGGAGAAAGCCCGAGTTGTCGCGCTGGGCGGAGAGCCTGGCGCCGCGTACGAGGCGCGCCGCGCGCGCGTTCAATCGTGGATGCCGGAACTGCGGGGCATCCTGACGGATGCCGGCGACCTGACGCCGCAGCAGGTCAACCGGATCATGACTTTGCTGACACAGTATCCTCCGTCCGCGCGCCCGCCGGAACCCGTGATCCGGTCCAAGACGGATCCGGTGCAGAGGAGCCTGGAAATCATCACGGACCAGTGACAGGTATGAATCTTGCGGGATGTGGTGTGTCTGGTTAGAATCAACGGCACCAAACAGGAGTCACATGATTGCTGTTCCAAAGACGAAACTCGCCATAACGGTCCTTGTTCTTTCCGCGTTTCTTTATTCCGGGCGCCGGGTGTGCGCGTTCGACCCGGAGGATTACGAGGAGCCGGGGGGCACGAGTGTGACCTTGAGGATGAGTCCGACCGACAAGATCTACGGCATCAGTTTCGAAGACGGCACATGGCTGGTCGGGACGCCGTTGATGGGGCAATTTTTCGTGTCGCTCTACCGGAGCGGAGAAGTGGATTCGTTCTTCGGATCGGTGGGGATGACGTTCCGGCTGATACCGCGCTGGCGGGTCGCTCCTTTCATCGGCGGCGGTGGCGGCTACAACTGGGCGTTCAAGGGTGTGGGCAACGAGCAAACCGGCGGTGAGCCGACGGCGAAATCGCACTGGAGCAGTCACGGCGAAGGCGGGGTCCGGGTATGGAGCGCGAGCCGGGGTCAGTTTCTGGAACTGTCGGGCCGCGGGACGCGGAACATGGACGATCAGCGGCTGAATTACTGGTCCGTTGCACTCTCCTACGGCCAGGGCTGGTAAGACCCCGAAACCCGAAACCTGAAACCCGAAACCTGAAACCTGAAACCTGAAACCCTCCCCTCTCTCACTGCACCCGCACGGCGACGGCTGAGAACGGGGGCAGGGCGTCGCCCTTGAGGCCGCCGTACAGGACTTCGCCCGAGAAGAGCGAAGCTTCTTTCAGCGCGCGCAGTTCGGGGCCCAGGTTCACGGCGCAGCGCATGGCCGCGCTCCGGGTCCGGCGCTCGAACGCGATGACGCTGCGTTCCGCCGGCGCGCAATCCTCTCCGGCATTCAGCAGGAACAGTTTCCCGCGCTGCAGCTCGCGGTGGTGCAGCCGGAACGCGATGAGTTCGCGATAGAACGCGTACCACTGCCGGCGCGCCTCGAAGCCGCGCGCGAAGAGGTTGCCTTCGAACTCGACTCCTTCCCGGGCGCGCGCGCCGCGGGCTCCGACGATTCGCGAGCCCTTGTCGCACGGGCCGATGCGTTCGTGGATGCTCGGGCGGTTCATCGCGCCGAATTCCTGGCCGGTGAGGATGAACGGGATGCAGTGGCTGCACATGAAGATCAGGCGGTTGACGGCCTGGACGGCGCCGGCGCCGAACCGGTAGAGGCCGCGGCCTTCGTCGTGGTTGTCGGTGTACCGCGCGAGAAAGGGCCCGGCATCGCCCGGGGGCAGAAGGCTTTCGTAATTCAGCAGCGCGGTCTCGAACGCGGCGGCGATGCCCCCCGCTTTGAACGCTTCGTGCTTGTCGAGGAAGTCTGCGTTGGAAGCCGCTTCCGGCGCGGGCGCGATCACGGAATCGCCGTTTTCATCGAGCGCGTAGAGATACTGGCACACCTTGTAGAAGTCGTCGTCGTACGCCGCGTTGAGGCCGCGGCCGAAGAGGTCCATGTTGTTCTGCGTGCCGTAGCATTCCGCCAGGAAGAGCAACTCCCGGTGCGCGTGCCGCGTGCGCAGGCGGGCGACGGCCTCGTTCCAGAAGCCGCGGTCGTTGATGAAGTGGGCCATGTCGAGGCGGAATCCATCCACGCCGTCGGGCCGCCCCTCGGCATCGGCGCCGAGGAAGCTGAGCCAGTAATCGTAGACGGAGATCATCTCCTCCCGGAGCGCCGGGTTGGTGTAGTCCAGCTTCGCGGTGTCGGACCAATCGCAATCGTAGAAGATGCTGCCGTCCGGGTTCTTCACGTAGTATTCGGGCCTGAAGGAGCACCACGCGTGATCGCGGCTGGTATGGTTCGGGGTGATGTCCAGGATCACGCGCATGCGGCAGCGATGCGCGCGGCGGACGAGCTCCGCGAGGTCCTCGAGGGTCCCGTATTCCGGCTCGACGGCGCGGAAATCGCGGCTGGAGTAGGGCGAGCCGATGCCCTTGCGGCCCTTGATGCCGATGGGGTACGGGGGCATGAGGTAAAGGACGTTCACGCCGAGCGCGCGCAGGGCCTTGAGGTTGCGTGCGACGTAGGCGAAGGGCGAGAGCGCGGGGGCGCCCTTTTCGCGGGTGGCCTCGATGGCGTTGCGCGGCGCGCGCGAGGCGAGGGCGCGGAGGTTGACCTGGTAGATGACGGCCGACGAAATCCATTTCTTCATGATGGCGCGTTATTCTACGGATTCGCGGGGGGGACGCAAGCGGGCGCACCGTCGGCTTTACATTACCGGCGTAAATCATTATTGATCTTGGCCGGAAAGGGAGGGGCTTGGGCGTGCAGAAACCGGCGGGGAAGAAGAAAGTCAGCCGCAAGGCTGGGCGCGGTCCCGACGAGGCCCGGGCCCGTGCGCGCGCCAAGGACACGATCCGGATCAGCATCGCGCCCGACGCGACGGTTTCCCAGAAAGCCAGGCAGGGGGCGTCTTCACTCCAGGAGGCGAAGCCGGAGCGGCCGGATGTCCTGAAGGTGGAAGGCGGAGAGAAATACCGCCTGGGCCCGATCCTGGCCGAGGGCGGAATGGGTCTCGTGCGCGAAGCGGAAGACCTGCGCTGCCTCCGCACCGTCGCGCTGAAGCGGCTGCTCAAGGGCGAGAAGATCACGGACGAGGACCGCGAGCGATTCATCGCGGAAGCCCAGATCACATCACGGCTTGAGCATCCCAACATCATTCCCATCCACGAGCTCGGGTTCGATTCCAACCGGCACGTGTACTACACGATGAAGTACATCCATGGCCGGACCCTGACCGAGGTCCTCATGGATATCCGCCGCGGGAATGAGGACGTGGTCGAGCAATACCCGCTGCCACGCCTCCTCAATATTTTCCAGAAGGTCTGCGATGCCGCGGCGTTCGCCCATTCGAAGGGCATCATGCACTGCGATCTGAAGCCGGACAACATCATGGTCTGCGAGTTCGGCGAGGTTGTGGTGACCGATTGGGGCCTCGCGCGTTACGTGAGCGAAACGCCGATGGGACACGGCATCCTGCAGGAACTCGAGGAGGCCGCGGAGCGACTCGACGGCGAGGCGGCCGCGAAAAAGGCCGCCGACCAGAACGTCTTCTCCGCCCCGTTGAAGGCGGATACGGTGGGCGCCGTGACGCGCACTTCGACGGGGGCGATCATGGGGACGCCGGGGTTCATGGCGCCCGAACGCGTGCTCGACGACACGGCCATAGACGTGCGGTCGGACATCTACTCGCTCGGCGCGACCCTGTACAGCATCGTCACGCTGCGCGCGCCGATTGCGGGGCCGGACATGAACGAGATGCTGCGCAAGATCCTGCGCGGCGATATCGTGCCTCCGTCCGCGTACAACACGCCGGACCACTTGCCGGAGAATCTCCGACCCTCGAAGAAGCCGGTCTTCCCGCACTGTCCGCAAGGAGTCATCCCCGAACCGCTTTCGAAGATCGCCATGAAGGCGCTGGCGACCGATCCGGAAGAGCGGTATGCCACGGTGCAGGAGTTGCAGGAAGACCTAGAGGCCTACCAGAACGGGTTGATTTGGCACACGGTGCTGGACGACGATTTCTCCGATCCGGACGTGCTGTCTCGCTGGGATGTGGTGGGCGGCACGTGGGAGGTGAAAGACGGTGAGCTGCGGATCAACGGGGGCGAACCGCAGCTGTTAATCCTTAAGAAGGACGTGCCGGGCGATGTCCGCATCGAATACGAATGCCGCCAGGAAAGCGCCTACATCAACGACATGTCGTGTTTCATGTCTGCCCGCCGGTCGAAGAGCAGCAAGGAGATCGCGTACAGCGGTTACGAGTTCAAGTTCGGCGGATACGACAACTCGATGAACCTTCTCGTGCGGGGTGACCGCCGGCTGTGGAGCGAGGTGTCGTCGCCGATCGAGCGCGGAAAGACCTATCGCATTCGCGCGGAACGCATCGGTTCGCGGCTCCGGCTGGTCGTGAACAACCGCGAGATCTTCCGCGTGCACGACCCCGATCCGCTCACCGGCGGGGATCGCACGGCGGTCGGCTTATTCGGATGGATCGCCGACACGCGCTTCAAGCGCATCACGATCTCCTGCCTGGGGGCGCCGTGGAAGAGCGACATCCTCGACCTGGCGGATCGGCAGGCGCAGCGGGGCAATTACGGCATGGCGGAGGCGTTGTACCGCGAAGCTATGGAATCCTTTCCTGATGCCGCGCGCGCGGAGCGCGCGTGCCGCGGACTCGAGTCCGTTCATCAGTGCGCGAAACTCAGCGAACAGCTTCCCGGTATCCAGGCCGAGTTGGAGCGGGCCTGGCCGGGCGCGGCGGTCCACCTGGGAATGGACAACGACGGGTTCACGCTAGATATCGCGGACGGCGCCGTGGAATCGCTCGAGCCCGTTCGAGGACTGCCCTTGCGGACGTTGTATTGTCAGAACAACCGGATCCGAAGCCTCGAGCCGCTGCGGGGTATGAATCTCATCACGCTCAACTGTGCAGGCAACCCGGTCGGCAGTTTGGAGCCGCTGCGGGGGATGAGCCTGACGACGCTGATCTGCGAGTATTGCGGGCTGGAGTCTTTCGAGCCGTTGCGGGGGATGCCCCTGGCGATGCTGATCGCGGGCGGAAATCCGGTGCGCAGCCTGGACCCGCTGCGCGGGATGCCCATGACGAACCTGTCGGCGTGGGGATGCGAGATCGAGGACCTCGCGCCGCTGAAGGGCATGCCGCTTTCCGTGCTGTACTGCAATACCAACCGCATTCACACGCTGGAACCGTTGCGCGGCATGCAACTGGTCATGCTCAACTGCAGCGGCAACGACATAGACAGCGTCGAACCGCTGCGCGGCGCTCCGCTCAAGGTGCTGCATTTCGGGCAAAACCATGTGAACAGCCTTGCGCCGCTGCGCGGCATGAAGCTGAACATGTTGACGTTTACGGGGAACCGGATTTCCAGCCTGGAGCCGTTGCGCGGCATGCCGCTGGGCGTGTTGACCTGTGCGAACAACCGGTTGGCGTCCCTGGATCCTTTCGTTGAGTCTCCGCCGGACGATTTTCTTTTCGACTGCGAAACGATTTCGACGGAGGAGCTGCAGCGCGCGTTGACCGTGTGGTCGCGGAAACCTGCGCTGGCGCACCTGGTGCGGAATACGGAAGTCCTGCTCGAGTTCCGGCGGAGCGGCGAGAAGGCGTTGCACGCGCTCGCCAGGGAATTCGAGGGGCGACGGTATCTCTACATGCCGAAGTTCCTGCGATGGGAGGACGCGGAAGTCTTCTGCGAGCAGGCGGGCGGACACCTCGTGACCATTCGGAGCATGCGCGAGCAGGGGTTCCTGGAATCGCTGTTCGTCACCGGATGCTGGGCATGGATGGGTATCGAGGTCTCAGAGCAGGGCGCGAGATGGATCACAAACGAGCCGATGACCTACCGGAACTTCATGGATCTGTTGCAGGAGCGCAAACCGGGCCGCAAGGTTTTCGCCGGCCGCTGGCAGTCCGAGGACGTTCCCTGGTCCGAGAATACCTTCATCATCGAATGGGACGGCTGATGCCGCAACGGCTCTCCGCCCCACGCTCCCCACTCCCTTGCGGGGTGGGGGCGAAAAGTTGGGATATGATGGTCTCCACGCCAACTTTCCGCTCGCCTTCGTCTCTCTTCTTCGCCCCCGCATCTCGCGAAAACTGAAGCCGGCGGTCTTGCATCCAAATGGCCGATCGTCCGTTTGGATGCAAGATCTGGAGGGGGTGACGGAGGCGGGCTCTGGAGTTGGTTAAACATAACCGTAGCCGCGGCTGTTAGGCCGTGGATGCTATGGGCCCTTTTCATCTTGAATCCACCGGCTAACGCCGGCGGCTACGGCATTGCTTGAAGTGCTCTAAAGAATGCTTCAACTCCACTGTCGCCTCGTGTAAACTTCCACTTCGGTTTTCGGCGCGCTGTTGGAAACAGACAGGAGGAAATGCGATGGGTACCAAGGGACGCGAGATAGTCGGAATGGACGTCAAGGAACTGTTGACGTTGCTGAACAAGGCCTTTGCGGACGAGTGGCTGGCCTATTACCAGTACTGGCTCGGCGCGAAGCTGGCCAAGGGACCGATGAAAGAGGCGGTCATGGCCGAGCTGGTGCAACACGCGGCCGATGAGTTGCGCCACGCGGATATGCTGACCACGCGCATCCTGCAGCTGGGCGGCGTGCCGGTGCCGGACCCGCGCGAGTGGTTCAAGATGACCAACTGCGGGTACGACGCGCCGAACGATCCCTACGTACGCATGCTCCTCGAACAGAACATCAAGGGCGAGCAATGCGCGATCAGCGTGTACAAGGCCCTGCTCGAGAAGACGCTGAACAAGGATCCCGTGACCTACAACATCGTGCTTCAAATCCTTCAGGATGAAGTGGAGCACGAAGAGGATCTCCAGGCGCTGCTTGAAGACATGGATCTCATGATCCAGGAAAACAAGCGGTAGAGAGCTGGATTACAGGCCGATCCGGAACGGGTTGAAGTCCGTTCTCAGGTCATAGACGTCCTCGTCTTCGGCGCGCTTGAGGAAGCCGACGATCGCGTACGTGGCCGGGGTCGCCAGCGCCTCGTACAGGACCTTCAGCGCGAAGTTCCAGAGGATCACGCGGATCAGCAGCGCGGCGGGCCACACGCCTGCGAAAGCGATGAGTTGGAAGAGCAGCGAATCCACGGCCTGCCCCGCGATCGTGCTGCCGATCGTGCGCGCCCACAGGTGTTTTCCGCGCGTGATCACCTTCATGCGGGCCATGACATACGCATTGGTGAAGGTTCCGCACCAGAACGCGATCAGGCTGCCGAGGACGATTCGCGGGGTTTGTCCGAGCACGGCGGAGAAGGATTCCTGGAGGGTCCATCCCGGCGCGCCGGGCAGGGCGACGACGAGCGAGAACACGAGTGCCGCGAGCGCGTTGGCCGCAAAACCGAGCCAGATGATCCGGCGCGAGCGCGCGTAACCGTATACCTCGACGAGGATGTCGCCGAAGATGTACGAGATGGGGAAGAGGAGCGTTCCGCCGTCAATATCAATGCCGCCGAACAGGTCCGTCAGGCGCAGGGCCTTCACGGCGCAGACGTTCGAGACCAGCAGCACGACCACGAACGCGACGCTGATCACGTCGAGGAAGCGGTAGGTCCGCTCCGGCAGGCCTGTGGAGTTCTTCTGCACAGCGCGTATTCGTATAGGGGCCGTCGCTCAATGGCAAGCTGCGAGATGCCGAACGGTTCTGCGAGCTTGAACGGAGGACCGGGCGGGCTTATGTTTGCGGCGGAACCAAGGAGGGACTATGAACGCGTGGATGGAAGCGCTGGGGGAACTGGTCGGGTTGTTGCTCGGCGATCCGGGTTCGAACGCGGAGTGGTGGACGGCTTCGATTCTCGGGGTGCTGACCCTGCTGTTTGTGCTGGGCCGGGCGGGTTCGGCTTTCGGCATTCCCAACACGGGGGTGTGGCATTCCCTGTTAAGCGCGGCGCTCGGTGTGGCGCTCGTGCTCGCGGTCATGGTGGCCTGCATGCTCTACTTCCCGCTGTGGGACACGGCGGAGTGGCGCGTCTGGATCCTGATCGGCGTCGGCTTGCTGGCTTCGTTCGTGCTGGTGATCCCCCTGATGTGTTTGCTTCAGCGAACCGGCTATATCGCCGCGCTGCTGGCGTGGTTTTCTTCCGTGGCCGCGATGGCGGTGGTGATCCTGCTGGTCGGCCTCGCTTTCGACGCGACGGCCTCCGGGTCGCGCAGCGCGGACAAGGGCGCCGCGCGCAAGCAGCAGATCGAAGATCTTGCCAAGTAATGCGGCGCAACATCGTACGGGAGCTCCCATGATCCGCATCATGCCGTGTCTGGATATGAAGGACGGGCGCGTCGTCAAGGGCGTGCATTTCGTGGACCTGAAGGACGCCGGGAACCCGGTCGAAAACGCCGCGTTTTACCAACAGGAAGGTGCCGACGAACTCGCGATGCTCGATATCGCGGCCACGCTGGAGAATCGCGGCACACGCCTGCAGTGGGTGCGCGACGTGTCGGCGGTGATTGACATCCCCCTGACCGTTGGCGGGGGGATCGGCAGCCTCGAGGACATCGAGCTGGTGCTGGATGCGGGCGCGGACAAGGTATCCATGAACAGCGCCGCGGTGAAGAATCCCGAGCTCGTGCGGCAGGCGGCGATCCAATTCGGCTCCGAGACGATCACGATCGCCGTGGATGCGCGCCGGAACCCGGGAATGCCGTCGGGCTTTGAACTCGTGGTCTCGGGCGGCACGAAGCCGACGGGGAAGGATGCGGTGGCGTGGGCGCGCGAATGCGAGGATTTCGGGGCGGGCGTGATCCTGCCCACGAGCATGGATGGCGATGGAACGCGCGCGGGCTACGATCTCGAATTCACGCGCGCGATTGCCGACGCCGTCTCCGTGCCCGTCGTGGCTTCCGGCGGCGCGGGCAAGCTGGAAGATTTTTACGCCGCCGTGGCGGAGGGCAAGGCGCAGATATTGCTCGCCGCGTCGGTATTTCATTTCAGAACCCTCCGCGTTTGCGAGGTGAAGCAGTACCTGCGCGAGCGGGGGATCGAGGTGAGCGGGGGGTAAGCCCTCGCCCCGGCTTTGGTTCAGGCTTCGTACTCGTACACGTACTCTTACACTCAAATCTCCTTTTCCCGCAGGTTCGGATAAGCGTGTACGAGTAGGTGTAGGAGTATGTGTGATCAGGCGGACGCGGGGGCCCGCGTCCCTCCCGAGACGCAGCGCCCGTTGAAGCGCCCGATCAGGCGTCGTCCCCGGGAGGGCCGCCCGCCGCGGCGGGCAAGCCGGCCCCACATTTCTTCTTGTATGCTCCGGGGTTTGCAGTACATTCAACGGAACGCTTTTTAAGAAGTGGCGCAAATGAAGATACTTACGGTAATCATTACGGTCGCTGGCAGCTCGTGAGGGGCTCGAGCGGATGATTTCCACACCCCTCGAAAGAGGGGTTTTTTTGTGGGGTAATGCCGATGAAAGAGATCGGAATAGGGCTGTTGGGGTTCGGAACCGTCGGCGCGGGCGTGGTGGAAGGCCTCCAGGAAAACGGGGACCTGCTGGCCGGCCGCGTCGGGGCGCGCCTCGCGCTCCGGAAAGTGGCGGACATTGACTTGGAGCGCGACCGCGGGGTCAAGGTGGACCGCGCGATCCTCACCAAGGACGCCTTCGCCGTGGTGCGCGACCCGTCCGTGGACGTGGTCGTGGAACTCATTGGCGGCTGTTCCATCGCGAAAGAACTCATCCTCGAAGCGCTGAAGCTCGGGAAGCCGGTCGTCACCGCGAACAAGGCCCTGCTGGCGGAACACGGCGCGGAACTCTACCGCGCGGCGGAGAAGAGCGGCGCCGGGCTGTATTGCGAGGCGAGCGTCGGCGGCGGCATCCCCGTCATCAAGGCGCTCCGCGAAGGGCTGGTCGGAAACGAGATCCAGAGCATCTGCGGAATCCTGAACGGGACCTGCAACTACATCCTCACCGAGATGGAGCGCGAGCGGATTCCGTTCCGCAAGGCGCTGAAGGACGCGCAGGAGAAAGGCTACGCCGAGGCGGAGCCGAGCCTGGACATTGACGGGATTGATACCGCGCACAAGGCCGTGGTGCTCGCGTCGCTCGCGTACGGGTTTGCCGTGCCGATGAAGTCCGTGCACGTGGAGGGTATCCGGAGCATCGACCAGGTGGACATCCTCAACGCCGAGAACATGGGATACCGCGTGAAGCTTCTCGCGCTGATCAAGCGCGTGGACGGCGAGGTCGAGGTGCGGGTGAATCCGACCCTCGTGCCGCTCGATCACATGCTCGCATCGGTGAACGGCGTGTTCAACGCCATCCAGATCAGCGGCGACATCGTCGGCGACACCTTGTATTACGGGCGCGGCGCGGGGCGCGCGGCGACCTCCAGCGCCGTCCTCAGCGACCTGGCCGACGTGGCGCGGGCCCTGGTGGGCGGAAAGGCGTGCGCGCGCGCGATGGTGCGCGCGGACGCGCAGGGCCGGCTGCGCTCGATGGATGAAATCGAGTCGCGCTATTACCTGCGGCTCATGCTGCTGGACAAGCCGGGCATGCTCGCGCGCGTCGCGCACATCCTGGGCGAGAACCAGATCAGCATCGCGTCGGTCATGCAGCCGGAGGCGCGCAAGGGCGAGCACGTGCCGGTGGTGATCGTCACGCACGATGCGAAAGAGAAGAATTTCCGCGCGGCGCTGCAGGAGATCGACGCGCTGGACGTCGTGAGCGCGAAGACCGTGCGGCTGCGGATCGAGGATTTCCGCTGACGCGCGGGTCGGCGCGCGTTTTTCCAGTGTCTGGAAGAATCGCGCGAAAAGTTTCCAATGTCTGGAAAAGGTGAACAGGTGAACATGAAAGTCGCGAAATTCGGCGGGACATCGCTGGCCGATGCGGGCCAGATCAGGAAGGTCATCGAGATCACGAAGGCGGACCCGGAGCGCCGGATCATCGTCGTTTCGGCGCCGGGCAAGCGGACGAAGGACGACATCAAGGTAACGGACCTTCTGATCGCGTGCGCGAAGGCGATGCTGGCGCGCGGCGAGGCGGAGAAGGAACTGGGCGCGGTGGTCGGGCGTTTTGCGGAGATCCAGCGGGAGCTGGAGTTGCCCGAGTCGCTCACGCGCGAAATCGAGGCGGATCTGCGCAGGCGGCTGGCGAGGGACCGTTCGCACGCGGCGGCGTTCACGGACTGCCTGAAGGCGGCGGGCGAGGACAACTGCGCGAAGGTGGTGGCGGCGGCGTTCGTGCGCGGCGCGAAGGCGCTGGGGTTCAAGGTTGTGGTTGTGACCAACCAGCCGGGGATCGCGAAAAACACGCTGACGGTGGCGGAGCTGAACGCGGTGAACGCGCGCGTTGCGGAGCTGCTGAAGAAGGGCCGCGCGACGTGGGCCGCGCTGGAGTACTGCCCGCATCATCCGGATGGCGACCGGAAGTGCCGCGCGAAGTACGTGAAGAATTGTACCTGTCGCAAGCCGAAGCCCGGACTGATCCTGCGCGCCGCGCGGAAGCTGGGCGTGGACGTGAAGCGAAGCTGGATGATCGGGGATGGTTTGAACGACGTGCAGGCGGGGCGCGCGGCCGGGTGCCGGACGATCTGGGTGGGGCGGATGAAGCCCGAGCACGTCGAACGTTTCTTCGGCTCGCGGAAATGCGAGCCCGATGCCGCGGCGAGCGACCTGGCGGGGGCGTTGAGGATCATCAAGGAAGCGGAGGCGTCATGAGCAACGGCAAGAGCAGGAAAGTCGCGATCGTCGTTCCGTTCCTGAACGAGCAGGAGAACCTGCCGCTTCTGTACGATCGCCTTGCGAAGGCCATGGACGGCCAGCCCGAGGCGTGGGAGATTCTGTTCGTGGATGACGGTAGCACGGATGGTTCGGCGCAGTGGGCCGCGGACAAGAGCCGCGCGGACCAACGAGTGACGCTGCTGCGCCTTTCGCGCAACTTCGGGCACCAGATCGCGATCACGGCGGGGCTGGACCATGTCGCGGCCGACGCGGCCGTCGTGCTGGACGCCGATCTTCAGGATCCGCCCGAGGTCATTCCGGAACTCCTGCAGAAGTGGCGCGAGGGCGCGGATGTCGTCTACGCCGTGCGCGCGGAGCGGCAGGGCGAAACGTGGATCAAGAAGTTCCTGGCGGCGTCGTTCTACCGGGTGTTCCGCTGGCTGGTTAAGGTGGATGTTCCGGCCAACGCGGGCGATTTCAGGCTCATGGACGCCAAGGTGGTCGCGGCGATGAAGCAGGTCCGGGAACTGCACCGATTCATGCGGGGGCTGACCAGCTGGGTCGGGTTCACCCACGCGGCGGTCTACTACAATCGCGAGCCGCGGCATGCGGGTCACACGAAGTACCCGGTGTGGAAGTCGCTTCAGCTCGCGCTCGACGCGGTGACCTCGTTTTCCGGAACTCCGCTGCGCTGGATCATGGGCGCCGGCGTGGTCGTGTCGTTCGGCGGCGTGCTGTTCGCCTTGCGGCTGGTGACCATGAAGCTGACGGGGCAGGGGGAGGCGGTGCCCGGCTGGACGTCGCAGGTCGCGCTGCTGCTGATCCTCAGCGGCGTGCAACTGGTGTGCCTCGGCATGCTGGGACAGTACGTCAGCCGCGTGTTCGAGGAGTCGAAGAAGCGTCCGCTGTACTTCGTGAAGGAGAAGGTCGGGCACATCACGGCGCCGTAGGCGCGCGCGTCCCGGCGATCACTTCGCGGAAAAGCTGTTCGTAGATTTTCGCCGTGTCTTTCCAGTTCCACACCGCCGCGGCGTAGTCGGCCGTGGCTTTGCGGTCGCGGAGCAGGGGATATCCGCCGCTTGCGGCGCGGGCCAGCGCATCGCGCATCGCGTCCGCGTTCCGCTTGCAGACCACGAAACGATCCGCATCCCGGCCGTAGCCCGCGAAGGTCTCCTCGGACACCAGGCAGGGCAGGCCGCATGCCATCGCCTGCGGCACGACCGCGGGCCAGCCCTCGCCGAAGGAAGGCATGATGAACAGATCGTGGCAGCCGTACAATTCGCGGAGTTCCGCCGTGGAGACGAAGCCGATCACGCGCACGTTCGGAAGTCGCCATGCGGCGGGATCAATCGGGCCGCTGCCGACCAGCGTGAACCGGATGGACGGCATGCCCGCCGCGAGGTCGTGGACCAGGGGCAGCCCTTTCTTCTCGTAGAACCGGCCCACGAAAAGGACTTGGAATCCCGTTTGATCCGTCTGCCATTTCCTCCTCAAGCTTGCGCGCTCGTCGTCGGGCACGAATGGAAACAAATCCTGGTCAATCCCCGCCGGGGTCATCGTGAATTCCGATTCCGGAATGCCGGTATGCTTCAGGAACCAGTCCCTGACCGCTTTCCCGACGAAAGTCACGCGGGCCCCTTGCGCGACGCACTGCCGCGCGCGGCGGCAGTAAACCTGTTCCTGCAGCGCGTTCAGCAGGCCGAACTTGAGCGGTATGATGCCGACATGCTGCGTGACGACGAGCGGCCTGTGGCGGCGCAAGGCCCAGCGCAGTGCGACGGACGACAGGCCGGGCGCGAAGCTGTGCACGTTCACGACGTCGTGATCCGTCACGAGCCGGGCAATACCGCGCCGTGCGAGGGGACACACGACGGGCGAGTTGACCTGGAACAGGTTCTCGAAGACGTTGATGGCTCGAACCCGGACGTTGTCGGGTGTCGATTCCCGGGCGCCGCGCGGAAGGTCGGTGGTCAGCCAGGTGACGGTATGTCCCATCGCTTCCCAGCAGCGCTTCAGGGACCCCGCCGCGAATTCGATTCCGCCCATGTGCGGCGGCTGGTAGTTGCTGACCAGGAGAATCTTCATGAACGGGTCTGCTCTCTGCCGTCGCAGACTGCCAGAAGACCCCCCGCCTTTCCAGCAGAAATCCAAATCTACGCAGGGTCTTTTGTTTTGGCCTGCTTTTGACTTGCGGACGCGCAGGCGCGCGTCCCTCCCCTTCGTGTTCGGGCGTATTTCTGATTCCGGGAGGGTCGGCGGCTCGTCGCGAATGGCGCCTCGCCATGAACGGCTCGCCGACCGAGCCGAAGGAACGTCAAAACAAAAGACCCTGCAAATCTACGTGAGTTTCCGCGACGCAAGACGGCCAACGTTCCGGACAAGATGCCCAGGGGCGTGCAGGGCCAGGCGCAGAAAGACAGGGCTAACGCTGATGGCGCGGATGTTGGGGCGGGGAGAGGATGATTTGAAAAGAAGGTAACGAGGTTGACGAAGACGGCGAAAAGGAAAACGCAAAGGCGCGGAGCTGACGGAGGGGGAAAGTAGCTCAACAGCCGCGGCTTTCTCTCGCATCAACTGCGGCGAATCTGGTAGAAGTGACATGTGTGTTGCCCGTCCGGGCATGGGAGGATCTGGAGCTCATGGCGCTGGAAAACTTCGGCGAGAAAGTCGGCTTCATCTGGTCCGTAGCGGATATTCTTCGGGGGCCGTACCGGCCCAACCAGTACAAGGACGTGATGCTGCCCCTGACCGTGCTCCGGCGGCTGGACTGCGTCCTGGAGCCGACGAAGGAGAAGGTGCTGGCGAAGTACGACGCGATGAAGGGTGGCAAGGTGAAGAACCTGGAGCCGGTCCTGAACAAGGTCGCAGGCCAGGCGTTCCACAACACCAGCAAGTTCACGTTCGAGAAGCTGAAGGGCGACCCGGAGCACATCGCCGCCAACCTCACCCACTTCATCAAGGGATTCTCCTCCCGCGCCCGCGAAATCATCGAGCACTTCGGGTTCGAGGAGCACATCGGCAAGCTGGATAAGGCGGACCGGCTGTACCTCGTCGTATCGAAGTTCTGCGAGATCGATCTGCACCCGGACACGGTCTCCAACCTGGAGATGGGTTACATCTTCGAGGAGCTGATCCGGCGGTTCAACGAGGCCAGCAACGAGGAGGCGGGCGACCATTTCACGCCGAGGGAAGTCATCCGGCTCATGGTCAATCTGCTGTTCAGCCCCGACGCCGACATCCTGACGAAGAAGGGCATCATCAAGACGGAGTACGACCCCGCCTGCGGCACCGGCGGCATGTTGTCCGTGTCCGAGGACTATGTCCGGGAACTGAACCCCGATGCCCGGCTGGAGGTGTTCGGCCAGGACTACAACGACCAGGCGTACGCCATCTGCGGGTCGGACATGATGATCAAGGGCCAGAACATCGACCACATCCAGTTCGGCGACAGCTTCACCGACGACAAGTTCCACGGCCAGCATTTCGACTACATGCTGGCCAACCCGCCGTTCGGCGTGGAGTGGAAGCCCGAGCAGGATGTCATCGTCAAGGAACACGAGGAGCAAGGCTTCGGCGGCCGGTTCGGCCCCGGCCTGCCCCGGATCAATGACGGCGCATTGCTCTTCCTTCTCCACATGCTCAGCAAGCGCAAGGAGCCCAAGGACGGCGGTACGCGACTGGCCATCGTGTTCAACGGTTCGCCGCTGTTCACCGGCGGCGCGGGCAGCGGCGAGAGCAACATCCGCAAGTGGATTATCGAAAACGACTGGCTGGAGGGTAT
>JAKJGV010000002.1:0-452 GCA_022704185.1 Verrucomicrobiota bacterium | reverse complement strand
CAAGCCGCACTCGGCGGCCGGCGGAGGGTCCCGCCTGGCCATCGTGCTGTCCGGGTCACCCCTGTTCTCCGGTGGCGCCGGATCGGGGGAGTCGGAGATCCGCCGCTGGATCATCGAGAACGACTGGCTGGAGGCTATCGTCGCCATGCCGGACCAGTTGTTCTACAACACCGGCATCAGCACCTACATCTGGGTCCTGACCAACCGCAAAGAGAAGGCCCGCAAGGGCAAGGTCCAGCTGATCGACGCCACCACGTTCTTCCAGAAGATGCGGAAGAGCCTGGGCAACAAGCGCAACGAGATCGGCGACCGCAAGGACGGCAAGCCCGACCATATCGGCGAACTGACCCGCGTCTATGGCGACTGCAAGCACGACGACACTCGAAGCGTCCAATCGAACGGCGAGGCCAGGACGCTGGTGGTCAGCAAGCTCTTCGACAACGAGGACTTCG
>JAKJGV010000029.1:3467-21158 GCA_022704185.1 Verrucomicrobiota bacterium | reverse complement strand
TCCACCTCAACAGCGCGTGGGATCACCGGTCAGGCGGCTGATATCGGCCCGCCGGCGGCGGGCCCTTCCTGAACCATTCATAACGTCTCAGTTATTCCGGGAGGGGCAGCCGCTTGCCCGCCGAAGGAGGACCGGCTGCCCGCTTTTTCCGCCCTCTGCGCTCTCACTGCAGGACGACGAACTGAAGCGCGAGCACGGCCAGCGCCGCGGCCAAGCTGAAGGATGTGACGAGGAATCCGTAGCGCACGAATTCAAGGAATCGAATCTGCACGCCCTTGCTGTGCAGGATGCTCAGCCACATGATACCCGCCAGCGCGCCCAGCGGCGTCAGGTTGGCCCCGAGATTCGCGCCGACCGTCGTCGCCAGCGCCGCGGCAAGAAGCGACGGCCCGGTGAACCCCTGGATGATCCCCGCGAACGCCAGCGTCATGGGGATGTTGTTCAGCACGTTCGCCGCCAGCGCGGACCCGATCCCGAAAAGCCACGTCAACGCCGCGGGGGACGTCCAGCCGGACGCGCGAACGGCGCGGCCGAGCGCGGGCGTGATACCGTAGTAATGCAGCGTCGCCACGGTCACAAACAGCGCCAGCACGAACGGCACCATCGGCCAAGGCATCCGGCTGAGCGTGTGGCGAACGCCCGTTCCGCCGTGCACCGCCAGGTCCAGCCCGAGCAGCCGCGCCCAGGACCGGCGCGCGATCAGCACCGCCAGCAGGCCCAGCGCCGCGGCGAGCGCGATGGACCACATCGCGATGCCGAGGTGGGGCGCGATCGCCAGCGCGACCACGCACACACCCAGCAGCACGAGCCCCATCACCGCGCCCGGCGGATCGGTGATGGCGTCGCGCGGACGCCCCACGATGTGATGCGCGAGCGGCTGCGCGATTTCCTTGCGAAAAAGCAGCGCGAGGCCCGCGACATTCACGAATCCCGCCGCCAGCGTCGGGAGCAGCATCCACGCCGTGTATTGCGCAAACGTCAGGTGGAACGCGCCCGCGATCACGATGTTCGTGGGGTTGCCGACGTAAAGGACCATGCTCCACGTGTTGGCCGCGAAGAACTCCGCCATCAGGTACGGCACCGGGTTCAGGCGCGCATGCCGGGTGAAATAGCACACGAGCGGGGTGAAGGTGAGGATGATGATGTCGTTCGACGTGAAGATCGTCAGCACCGCGACGACGATGTAGATGGCATAGAACAGCCGCCGGCCGTCGCCGCCCGCGGCCCGCAGCGCGACCCGCGCGCAGAACTCGAAAACGCCCGTGATGTCGAGGAAGATGCTGATGAACACCATGGACAGGAAAAGCGAAAGGATGCCCAGCGGCTGCAGGCCGTTGCTGCCGCTCAGCCCGTGCAGCACCGCCGTCCACGGCAACACGCCGAGCAGGTAGATCAGCAACGGGCCGAAAAGCGCGCCGATGAAGTACGTCTCGATCCGCAGCCGGCGCTGCCGGACACGGAACCAGAGGTACGGACGATGGAGGATCAGCCCGATCGTCAGCGCCGAGGACGCGATGAAGGCGAGCACCACCAACCATCTGGCGTCCATGTTCATGTTTTCTCAAGCGCTTCCAAAACCTGATCGAGCGATAGGGCCGCCAGGTCTCCGCCCGGCGCGCGAAGCAGCCGCACGTTGGGGCCGCGCGGACCCCAGCGATCCGCATCCGAGTTTCCGAAGATCGCAACCACCTGAATGCCGAGCGCGGCGGCGAGGTGCGTGATGCCGGAATCGTTTCCGACGTACCGGACGCAGTGCGACAGGACGGCCGCCACTTCCGAAAGACTCGCGCCGGACAGGACCGGCACGCCCGGCGCCCGGTCGAGAATCGCGCGGCCCGCGGCATCATCCGCCTCCCCGATGATGAAAAACGGCGAGCGTCCCCGAGCGGCGAGCGCGTGCGCCAGATCAACGAAGCGATCCACGGGCCAGTTCTTCTTCGGGCTGCCGCTGCCCGGATGAATCGCCAACGCTTCCGACTCGATCCCGCGATCCGCAAGCCAACGCAATCCCGCCTCCGCCGATTCCGGCCGCAGAACCAACCGCGGGAAGGCTCCGGCCGCGTAAATGGCCAGCACTTCCAGCGGCTTGAGCAGGTGGTCCGTTGCGTGTCCGGCTTCGACGATCGGCGATCCGTAGATCACCTGTTTCGCGCCCGCGGCCCGCAGGTTGTCCTGCACGAACCCACCGGGGTCATGCAGGTACGAGATCACCACGTCGAACGACCGGATGTAGTCCCCCTGCTCTTCCGTGAAGGTCGGGGTCGGCGTGAAAAACTTCGCCATGCCCGCGCGGTCGAGCGATTCCACGCGATCCACCAGCCCCGCTTCGAGGGCGAGGTTCGCGATGTGCGGGTATCCGACCAACTCGATCACCGCGTCCGGCCAGCGCTCGCGAAGGGCATGGATCGCGGGGAGGGTCAGGATGAAATCGCCGATCGCTCCGCCGCGCAGGACCAGGAATCGCGCTCTCCGGTTCATTTTCGGTAACGACATGGAAGCGCGGGTCAGTAGACCCGCAACCCGAGATACAGGATCAGGAGGCCGGCTACGACGCGCAGGGCGCCGAGCGTCCTGCAGCGCTTCTCCGAGGCGGTGATAAGCGCCGCCACCTGCCGGAACCTGTACGGCCCGAGCATGAACACGATGCCGGCCACGACGAAAAGGTACGCGATCACGGTCATCACCAGTCGCCAGTTCGACGGGTGCCAGCGCGCGGCGTTGAGGATCGGGTTGGCGACCAGCAGGAGCAGGCCGCCCAGCGCGCGAGGCGCCAGCAGTTCGTCCATGAAGAACACCATCAGCAGAAACGAGACCGGGCCCGCGGCATAGATCAGCGGTTTCAAATGCTCGAAGCGGCCGAGGTGCGCGTTGAGCACGATCTGCGACACCCAGAACAGCCCCGCCGCCGTCAGGATCCACGCGGGCAGCCGGCTCCGCGGAAAAGCCACCAGGCCGCGGATGACCCAGGCGGGCGCGGCCGCCATCAGGATCCCCGTGAGAACAGCCAGAGACCCAAGCCACACCGCCCAAGTTGCAAGGGAGACCGATTCCATATGATTAACCTGTCGAAACGCGAGCGCCCATCGTAGCGGATCAGCGCGCGGAGTCAATAACCCGTGGGGACGCGGGAGGACGCTTCAAGGGTCTTTGTTTTGACGCTCCTTCGGCTCGGTCGGGGAGGCCCCCGACCCTCCCGGAATCAGAACTACGCCCAAACACGGATGGGAGGGACGCGCGCCCCTCCTGCGGCGGACAAGCTGCGCGTCCGCAAGTCGAAAGCGGGCGCAAACACAAGATCCTGGGATGCGCTTCGCTCAGTCGAACATCAGGAACAGTTCTTTCGGCAGATTCTGCGGGCGCCAGCGCGGGTCGGACAACGTCCCCCCGAGATGCACCTCCAGCAGCTTTGTCACGGGAAACGTCACCAGGCGCAGGACCGAGGCGACATATCCGCGGCGCAGCAGCTTCACATGCACGCGCACGTCCAGCCGCTGGTCGAAGTGATAACAACCCTCCGCGCCCGCGCTGATCAAACGGCCCTCCAGGTGCGCATCGTCGGAGCTCACCCGGCTGTCGGCTATCGAAACGGACGAACTGAAGTCGGTCTGCGTCGCGAACCCCAGTCTCGGGTAGACCCGCGAGAGGATCTGCGAGAGACCGCCGAGCAGCGGGACCTGGAACAGCGCCCCTTCACGTATCTGAACCCGGCCTGTACCCGACACGGTCGGGCCCTTTCCCTCTCCGATCACGCCCGTAACGGCCACGGTCACGGAAAGAGCCCCTTGGTAGATGTCGCCCTGCACGCCTCGCAGGCTGGCCATCACGCGCCGGAAATCCGCGTCTCGTATTTCGCCGCTGAACGCGTATCGCACGTCCTCGGGGTCGTCCACGTCCCAGATCGAAGCCGTACCCGAGAAGGTCCCGCCGAACGCCGAACCTTCCACGTCCTCGAATTCCACGCGCGTGCCGAGCGCCCGGATGCGGCATGACCCGCGATCCACCAGCAACCAGTCCATGCCCGCGTTCTGCGCCGTCACCTCGGCCTCGAGATCGATGCCCTCCAGGTTCGTATAGTCCACTCGGCCGCGGCTCACCACGTGAACCGGACCTTCGAACCGGAATTGGCTGACAAACGCGTGGATGTTCGAGCCGATAACAAGTCCCAGCGCCACGGGATCGGCCGTGCTGACCACGTCGTAGTCAACGCGGCCATGCCCGAAGTCCATCGCGACCCAACCCTCGACTCCGCCCTCCGGACGTTCCAGCTTCATGTTGCGGAACGTCAGCACATCGTTCGTGTAACCCAGCTCCGTGTCGAAGCGCGCGATATCCGCCCCGCTGTAGGTGAACTCGCGGCCCGAGAGCGTCCCGCTCAGCGAGAACGCCTGCGCGTTGGTCAAGACGCCGGTGGCGCGAATCTCCGCGCGCGGCGGCGCGCGGAAATCCAGGGCTTTGATCACCTCCGCCTGGTTGGAGGTCACCAGCGGGAGCACGGCATGCGGATCGCCCTCCGCCGTCCCTTGAATGCCGTACTCCATCGTGTCCAGCCGAAGCTTCGCGGATCCCCGGATCACTCCCCGCTGCGCGTCGCGGCCGAGCGTCGCGTCGAGATGGCTGAACGTGGTCTCGACTCCTTCCCGGCTGAACTGGGCGAACGCCCGTTCGATCCACACCTCGCGGAACATCGCTTCATCCACGGAGATCCAGCCGCTCATGGATTCCAGCAACCTGTCGAGAGGCGCCGGGCCACCCCACACCTCGAACGAGCTGTTGCCCTCGAAAAACACCCCTTCGCGCGCGGCCTGCTCGCCCACTTCCCCCGGAAGAAGGCTCAGCCACACGTGCGGAGGCAGGGAGCTGTAGGCCCGGAATTCCGCCACGCGGTCCCGGAGATCCATCCGGCCCCGCGCATGACACCGGTTCCCTTCCTGGGTGAACGACACGGGATCCACTTCAAGCAACGCGTCGCGCAGCAACGCGCGCAGCGTCCACTCATCCAGCACCACCCCGCGCGCAATCGTCCGCCTTCCCGCCATCTTGATCTGCGCTTCGCTGAGGATCGGTTCCGCGGTCCGGAACCGGAACACCACGTCCGCCCGCGGCGGCTCCTTGAATTCCACGGCGTGCCACTGCTCCACCAGTTCGGGCAGCCACGAAGGGAACTTCCTCAGCGCCGCCTTCAACGTGCGGGCCACATCGCGCAACGCCGGCGGCCCGGCTTCCGACGGCTCCACGGCGTCAATCAAACCGGAGCCGCGAAGCCGCACGCCCATGAATACGGCCTGGCATTGCTCCACCCGAATGCCCGCGGCATCGAAGCCCAGCACCGCGCGGACATTCTCGACCACGAGGTTGTGAAGCCCCCCGCTCTTCACCCGGTCGCCGGTCGTGTTGATGCGCAGCACCGCACCGCGCACGACCAGTCCGCTGAACCCGGCCTCCCGCTTGAGCCAGGACGCCGGGCGGAAGCTCAGCGCGGCGCGCTCCAGTTCCAGCAGCGGCGTTTCGGCCCGCGGCACATCGAAAAAGCGCACCCCCTTGGCGACCACTCCCGCCGGGAAAAAATCCAGGTGGACACGATGCACCTGCACGTAGATTTCCTGCTCGGCCAGCCACGCGATCGCGCGCCGTACCAGCACGCCCGGGAACCCCACGAACCGGAGATAAAGGAGGATGGCGATCAGCACCAGGATGACCCGCCCCGCCGTGCGGTGCGTCCATTCGAACACGCGGCGGGTCGCCCGGTGTGACAGCGCCCGCCACAGCGACCACGCCGGAGGTTCATTGGTTGGTGATGGCTTCAAGAGGCTCCTCGGCCGTCTTGGGAGGCACCGCATAGAGATTCGCAAGCAGCGCGGAACGCACCGCCTTCTCCAGCACGAACACGACGTCACGCCCCCGGATCATCGCGTACACACCTGACTCCCCGGCATCGCTGCCGAACAACACCGACCGGCTGATCCCCGCTTCGCTGCGCAGCCCGATCGTGAGCACGGCCGCCGGCTCTTCCAGTCCGAAAGGCGCCATGTCGTCCGGCTCGTCGGCCACAAACTCGACCGCGCGCAGCTCACCCAGCACCATCAGGATCTCGACCAACGCATCGTGATTCAGGACGAACTGGTCCTGGTCCACGGGACGAAATGCCCCGGCCTCGTCGCGCGCGATCGTCTGCTTGCGCGATTCGTCCTGCACCGTGACGGATACGATGTCGTCGCGGTTCACGCTCAGCACTTCGCGGTCGCGGTAGAACAGCGGATCCACCGAAAGCTTGTCCAGCGCCGCGGAATCCACTTCGCGCAACGCGTCCTCGCCTTCGATCCGCACCAGCACGCCCGTCGCGGTCGCCGAGCCCCTGCTGACGCGAATCCGCACCGACTCCGCGTCACGAGCGCCCGCGGCGCCGGGACGGCTCCGCCCCAGCACAAGCTCCTGTTCCGGGGGAACAAACCCGTGCTCGGCGGGATTCGTGCCCACCCCGTCCACGAACGCAAGCGCCGGGGCCGCGACCCACGCGGAGACCAGTTCGCGCACCCGGTCCTCGTCCGCCTTCCACTGGCGCGGTTCCGCGACCCGCCACGTCCCGTCCTGCTGCTGCAGCGCCAGCTTCCGGTCGGAATCGCGGATCTCGATCCAGGAAACGTCCTGCGCGGAAAGCGTCGTCAGCCTCCGGTCCCGCAGGTCACCCAACCCGGTCCGGAGCCGGGTGAGCACGTTCGTCGAGACCGCATAGATCGAACCTTCCCCCTTGCGTTTCGCATAGAGCAGCGACGGATCCGTCTTCAGCGCGTCCCCCAGCACCAGCGCGTCCTCGCCGTCCTTCTCGCCGTAACCGACGGTCACGCTCAGCGTGGGGTCATCGAATCCGTACACCACCGCGTCCTCCCCCGCGTCGCTGACGAACTCGGCGACACGGGCCTGGAACAGGCCGTCCAACAGCGCGGTCATCGCCGGAGTCGCCGCGCGCGTCATCACCGGTTGCTGGATCATCCACCGCCCGCGCTCCTGCCTCGCCACCTGCAGGAAACCGCCCGCGCCGCCGATCTCAAGCCGCTGCACGCGCTCGGGGCCCATCCGGAAGATCGAGCGGTCCCTCAGCGACGCGACGGATTCGGGCAGCAGCGTCAACAGGTTCGTGCTCGTGGCGATGATGTCCGACTGCAGGTCCGCCTTGACGTACAGCTGTCCGCCGAGCGGCGCATCCCGACCGACGACCACGGTCCGCCGCTGCAGACTGTCGCCGTAGGTCACGCGCGCGCGCGGTTGATCGAAGCCGTAATCGTCCATCCCGAGGCCGCGCGCGCGACGCTCCGCGTCCGTGATGACCTCGCCGCGCGGCAGGTCTTCCAGCCCCGCCAGGATACGCCCGATCGCGGCCGAGGCCGCCCGCGCGCGAAGCGGCTGCACCACCATCCAGTCATCCCCCTCGCGCGCGCATTCCACCACCAGGTTGGTCGTTTCGAACCGGAGATAGGAAACCCGCGCGGCATCCACGTGCAGCGCGCGTCGCGCCTGCTCCTCCCGTTCCTTCGTCGTCTGCCCCCTGCGCTCCACCAGCAGGATGAACGCGCCCAGCGCCGCGACCGTCACGAGGAGTAGCCCTGTCGTCCTGAATCGCATCGGTCGTCAGGCCCTCCGCCTCAGCCAGACACCCATGCCCAGCGCGGCCACCAAGCCTGGCAGTCCCGCCACCATCAGCCAGAAAAGCCCGCGCAACTCCCTGCGCGTCATGACCAGACGCACTTCCTCGACCGGCTTCGACGCGATCGCCATCAGCGTCTCGCGCTCCGCCAGCCAGTTCATCGCGCTCAGGAAGAAATCCGCGTTCGCGCCGGTCAGTCCGCCGTTGGACACGAAGTCCGAGTCCCCGATAACCACCAGCCGCGTCGGCCGGATCTGGAGGTCAATGCCCGGCGCCGTCCCACGCTCCGCCGCCACCGCGATCGAAACCGGGCCCGGACGGTCCGTCTCGATATCGTATTTCATCGGGCTCTGCGACAGGTCCGTTTCCGCCCAGCCCGACGGCGAGGAGGCGGCCAGGGAACTCACGTGCGGGCGGTCCGCCGGGTCCGCCTTCTCGGCGGGACGCTCCTCGGGCTCAACCGAACGCGGCAGGTAGAAAACCGAGCTCAGCCCGCGCAATGACCGGGTGATCGGATGCGCCGGATACTCCGTCACGAACAGCTCGCGCCCGCTCAGCGTTCTCGTGCCGTCCACCACCACGTCCGCCGCAAGCCGGATGCGCCACTCGGCGAGCAACGGTTCCAGCCCCGTCCGGACGAGCGAATCCAGCAGCACCATCAGGCTGCCCTTGCGCGCGATGTACCCGCGCAGAAGCTCCACCTCCGCCTCCGAGAACTCCTTCTGCGGCCCCGCAATCACCAGCACGTCGCAGTCGGCCGGAATGCCCGCCTCCGTCCCCGAGGTCAGCTTCCGGACCTCCATGTTGTCGCGGCGCAACTCCTGCGCGATCGTCGAATACCCCGTGTTCCGGCCGAAATCCTCGATGTCCCGCTCGCCGTGGCCCTGCATGACGTACACCACCGGCGGCTTCTCCTGCGTGATGCTCTGGATCGCCGAGGAGAACACCACCTCGCCCTTGAACGCCGCCATTTCCGGCAGCCGGCCGTACTGCAGCGGCTGGTAGTCCAACTCCACCAGGTCGGTCGCGGAAACGTACTTCATCCGCTCGCCCGCATCGAAAACGATCACGTTTGCGTCGCTCACCGCGTAGCGGCGCATCAGCTCTTCCGTGCGCGCGAGGTCGCGGTCGGGATCCACCCATTCCACCCGCAGCCGCCGCGAGACATATTCGTATTCCTTGAGCAGGTTCCGCACGTCCTCGTACACGTCCTGGTTCGGCTGGAAGAAAACCACCGTGCGCACGTCGTTCGTCAGGCTCTTCAACAAGCCCACCGTCTTTTCGGACAGCGCGTAATATCCGCTGCGGCTCCAGTTCCAGCGCTGATAATGGCGGTAGGCAAGGTAGTTCACCATCAGCAGCAGCGCCGCCGCGAGCGCCACCGCGACCCCGCTGTTCAGGCCCGCGGCAAAGCGGCGGCCTTTCCAGCCGACGCCCCGGCGTCCCTCTTCCGCGCGTTCCGCGGTTTCCTGTCCGGTCATTTCCATTTTCTCGATTCCACCACCTTCACCGTGGCGAACAACATGAACACCGCCCCGCTCAGATGAAAAACAACCGCCCGCGAATCCACCACCCCGCGCGCCAAATCCCGCATGTGCTCCACCGACGAGACATAGGCCCCGAGGTTGCGCACCGTCTCGTCGCGCCCGACGTATGCGAGGAACCCCGAGATGAACGCCACGTTGATCAGCGCGAAGCAGATGATCGCGGCCACGATCTGGTTCTTCGTCAGCGCGGAGCAGAAAAGCCCGATCGCGATATACAGCGCGCCCACCAGCGTCGCGCCCAGGTACCCGCCCAGCATCGGCCCGAAATCCATCGGGGCCACCAGCGGGCTGAAGCGCCGCAGGACCAGCGCGTAGACCACCGTCGGAAGCCACATCAGGACAAAGAACACCAGCGCGCCCGCGTACTTCGCCAGCACCACCTCCGCATCGCTCACCGGCGCCGTCATCAAGGTTTCAATCGTCCCCGCGCGATTCTCCTCCGCGAGCAGACGCATCGTCAGGACCGGCACCACGATCAGCATCGCGATCCAGAAGAAAATGGACCCGAACAGCTCGTTCATGATCGAGGCCGACATCGAACCCTGGATCAACACGCTCACCAGCAGCCAGAAACTGAAGCCCATCACCACGAGGAAGAACATCATCATCACGTAGGCGATCGGCGAAAGGAAGTACGCCGCAAGCTCTTTGCGCCACAACGTCAGGAAAGCCCTCATTCCCCGTCCCCCTCCCCCCGCGTCAGGCTCACAAACACGTCCTCGAGCGAGCCCGCCTCGGAGCGCAATTCGCGGATCGTCCAGCCCGCCGAAGCCGCCGCGGTGAATACTTCCGGACGCGGATCGCGGTCGCGCGCGCACTCGAGCGTGTATCGCATCCAATCCCCGCCCGCGCTTTCGCCGCGCACGTGGCCCACCCCCACAAGCCCTTTCAAACGCGCTTCCATCTCGCCCGCGGGCCCGCGCATCTCCACGACCACCGTCGCCAATCCCTGCAACCGCCCGTGCAGGTTCCCCGGCGTATCCGACGCCACGATGCGCCCGGCCTTGAGGATCAACACCCGGCCGCAGGTCATCTCGACTTCGGGCAGGATGTGCGAGGAAAGCAGGATCGTGTGACGCTGCGCCAGCTCGCGTATCAGACCGCGCACCTGCCGGATCTGGTTCGGATCCAGCCCGATCGTCGGCTCGTCCAGGATGAGAAGCTCCGGATCGTGCACCAGCGCCTCCGCGAGGCCCGTCCGCTGACGATACCCCTTCGACAGCTGACCGATGATCCGCAGGCCCACGTCTTCCAGGCCGCACAACTCCTTCACCTCCGCCACGCGCCGGTTCACCCGGCGTCCCGGCACCCCCTTCAGCCGCGCGCGGAACCGGAGATACTCGTCCACCCGCATCTCCGGATACAGCGGAACGTTTTCCGGCATGTACCCGATGCGGCGGCGCACCTCGAGCGACTCGGTGAAGATATCCAGCCCCGCGATCGTCACGCGCCCCGCCGACGCCGGGAAGAAACACGTGAGGATCCGCATCGTCGTCGTCTTGCCCGCCCCGTTCGGACCGAGCAGGCCCACGATCTCGCCGCGCTCCACGGTGAACGACGCGTCGTCCACCGCCACGCAGCCCGCGAAGCGTTTCGTTAAATGTTCGACCTTGATCATTTGATTACTGCGCCACCAGCGTCACCGACGAGCGTTGCGCCAGGATGAACGTCCCGGACTCCTCCACGCTCAACAACCCCAGCACCACCTTCTGCCCCGAACGCGCGTCCCGAAGCGCGTGACCCACGTCGTCCAGCGTGCGGATTTCCGTGTCGTTCACCTGCGTAACGATCATCCCGGGCCTCAACCCCGCCGCCGCCGCCACGCCGTCCTTTACCACGGACTGCACCACCAGCCCCTGTCCCAACACCGCGCCGCCCGGACGAACCGTCGGCGGCTCCGCGGAGAACTCCAGCCCCAGCCGATCACGCCCCAGTTCCGCGCCTGAAAGCTTCGGAAGCGCCGCCAACGCCACCTGCACCACGCTCGTGCCGCTCTCCCTCACGATCGTCAGAGGGACGCTCGCGCCCTCTTCATATCCCAGCAGCGCGCGGTGATACTCGAAGATACTGTCCACCGGCCGGTCCGCCACGGCGACAATCCGGTCCCCCGGCAGCAGCGACGCCGGCGCCGCCACTCCCGTCCGTTCACCCGTTTTCCCGACCAGCAACTCGCTGCCGTGCGACTCCACACCGAACCCGGGCGAAAGCCTGCGCGTTAACTCCGGCGACAGCCACGCGCCCGCCAACTCGCGGACCCGCCGCACCGGCACCGCGAACCCGATGTTCTGCGCCTCGCGGTAAATCGCCACGTTGATGCCGATCAACTCGCCGTCCAAGTTCAGCAGCGGCCCCCCCGAACTCCCCGGGTTGACCGCCG
Organism: Verrucomicrobiota bacterium; assembly: GCA_022704185.1. GTDB lineage: Bacteria > Verrucomicrobiota > Kiritimatiellia > CAIQIC01 > JAGNIJ01 > JAKJGV01. Next base: position 9,595 of record JAKJGV010000029.1, on the reverse strand, counting down.
CGTCCGTCTGCAGGATGTCGCGATACAAAACCTCGCCCTGGTAGCGCGCTTCCCGGTCCGTCGCGGATAGCACCCCCACCGTCACCGTGTGCGCCAGGCCGAAAGGATTGCCCAGCACAATCACCGTCTCGCCCAGCATGAAATCGTCGTCCTTCGCAAAAGATGCCGCCGAGAGCGGCTGCTCCGGCTCGATCTTCAGGAGCGCCAGGTCGTTGATCTCGTCCCCCGCCAGCACCACCGCGTCGTACCCGCGTTCGTCCGACAGCGTCACCCGGATCTTCGACGCCCGTTCGATCACGTGGAAGTTCGTGAGGATGTAACCGCGCGGGTCCACAATCACACCCGAGCCCAGGGAGTTCTGCATCTTGTACCCCGGCCGCGCCCCGCCGAAGAAATCTCTGAAAAACTCGTCGAACAGGTCCCCGCGGAATCGGCGGGACGGATCGGCATAGCGAACCTGGACCAGCTTCTCCGTACCGATGTTCACGACACTGGGCAGCGCCTTCTGCACCGCGCTGACCACCGGGGTCCGGCGCACATCCTTCCCGGCGGGCACCTCCGGCACTGCCAGGAACAGGAGCAACATGCAGCAGAGCAAGCGGTTAGCGAATTTCATTGGAGCGTGGTTCTACGGTTGTATGCTCTATATTTCAACACCCTGCCGGCCTTTACGGCAACAAGTCGGCTTATTATCCCCAGCCCGCGCTTTGAGTCAAGAAAGCCCGCGCCCGGTCTTCCCCCAGTCTTACGTGACCATCCGTGGAATCCGCGGTTAACACTTGCCTGGATGACGCGGAAAAAGCGAGGGCACGAGAGCAAGCGTCTTCAAAGCGTTCTCAGGTCCCGGAGGACCTGCCGTAGCCACCCTACTACTCTCGTGCTTGAGGGAAACGATACACCAGGCTAGAGGAGAGAGAAAGGCATCATTGGGTCGGACCACAGGTCTTCTTAGGGCATCAACGGCTTACTGCAGAAGAAGCGTTTCCGCTTGGGCAACTCGTTGATACTCTAGAGAGAGTTGTGAGCGACCCCGAGAACCGAGATGAAGCAGGGAGTTTCCAACCCGGCCGTCGAAGCGTGACGTCCGGCCAGAGAGGGATGATGCACAAGGCGGAGGCAAAGGCGATTCTCGATGCGGAGATTGACCGCTTCCGGACCATGCCGTTTCCGGAACTCGTCGCGGCAACAACCAACCCGGTCTACGCGTGCGAGCGCACAGGGGAGTCGGGCGAGACGTATCAAATCGAGATTGAAGCATTCTGGGAGACGTCCGAGAAGAAGCGCGTCCGAGTCGTCGGAAGTTGTGACGAGTCACCCCACAAACCGGTCTTCTGGAGAATTCCAATCCTTCGATGGATTCCGATCTACGTGTCATCGGTGACGTGGACATTCAGCAGAGACGAGAAGGGAACAGACGAAGAGAGGCGGAACCAGGACCCGGAGGCTGCGGGCCGCAAGTCCGCCGGACCTCGAGGCTAGAGGATCGGCGGAAAGAAAGTCGAGAGGCACCATGAACAAACTCCACGCAGCGGCACTGGCCGTATTCGGCTTGCTCCTGTCCGTTGCGGCGTCTCCCGCGAAGGACTTCCCTTCCGGGGAGCTGACAGGCACGTGGCGGGGCCATGTGGAGATCTTCGGGTCGTTCAAGGTCGAGCCCTATCCAAGCAAAGCCGCTGACGACCATCAGGACGTGATCATCACCATTGCTTCATCCGGCGCCGTATCCGGGAGAATCGGGCAGGCCCGATTCTCGGGCTGCACCGTTCACCGAAACCGGGGATGGCTTGGGCGGAAACTGAACATCAAAACGGATTACATCATTCTGGGCGGATACATGGAGGGGCCGATCACGCCGCGCGACAAAGGGGCCAAGCGCGAATTCACAATCCCGTTCAACATCACGAACGGGAGACTGTCTGGCACCATCATGCTTCTGCCGAAGTTCCCTTTGACCCGGCCGCTCAACCTTGAGAAAGAGGAATGAACTATGGAATGCGAATCATGCGGAATGCCGATGGCGACGAACTCGGAACATGGCGGGAGTGACCCGACGAACACGTGGTGTGTGCACTGCTGTCGTGACGATGGCGCTCATCTGACGTTTGACGAGAAGGTGGCGGGCACCATGGAGTGGTTGATGAGCGAGGGCTGCACGAAAGCCGGGTTCCCGAGGGCCACCGACGCGCGCGAGGCACGGGCGCGAGCGGAATCTCTTTTGCTCATGAGGCCGTACTGGAAGACGCATGGCCCGAAATGACGGAAGGGGTGGGCAGAAAGATGAACGTCTTGATCATTCTGGCACATCCCGATCGGGGGAGCCTGAACCACGCCATCGCGGGTGCGGTGCGAGACGACATGCGGGCGGAAGGGCATGATGTCGTATTCCATGATCTGTACGCCGAACGTTTCGATCCCCTGCTCGTCGCCGACGAGATTCCCGAAGACACCGATATCCCCCCCCTGATTCAATCTCACTGCCGCGAGCTGTGTTCGGCGGACGGGATCGTCATTGTCCATCCCAACTGGTGGGGTCAGCCGCCGGCCATCCTGAAAGGATGGATTGATCGCGTCTTCCGTCCCGGGCTCGCGTATCGGTTCCAGGAGGGCGACAGCGGTGAAGGCGTCCCGATCGGCCTGCTCCGGGCGAAGGCGGCCGTCGTCCTGAACACCTCGAACACCGAGAAAGCGCGGGAGAATGCGGTATTTGGAGACCCCCTGGAGGCGATCTGGCGAAATTGCATATTCGAGCTTTGCGGCATACGATCTTTTCATCGCCGGACGTTCAGGGTGGTCGTGACCAGCACGAAGGAACAACGCGCCGGCTGGATCGAGGATGCCAAGTTGCTTTGCAGAAGCGCTTTCGAACCGGGCACACGTAATCAGACTCCAGAGGATGCGCACCACGCCGATCCTCTGCGTGATGCCGGGCAACGAGAAGGGGGATTATGAAAAAGGAAGAATACATCTGCATCCTGACTGTTTCGCGGGATCGTGAAGCGGACCTTGTTCGCATGGCTCTCGAAAGCAACGGCATCGAGTGCCTGATCTCCAAGGACGACTGCGGCGGGATGAAGCCCTACCTGCAGTTCACCACGGGCATCCGGGTCATGGTGCCGGAGACCGACGCCGAAGCGGCAAAAGCCATCCTTGAACAACTGGGCGAAGAGGAGAAAGAATAGCGTCCGAGCAGACGTTTTGCAGAAGGGGTGCAACAGATGAATGCAGGAGCCATGTGGGGATTGGTCGGCGGAATCGCCGGCGGCGTTATCGGCCTCGCCGGCGGAGTGGTCGGAACCTATTGCAGCATCAAGAACACCAACGGGCCGCGCGAACGATCCTTCATGATCAAGTCGGCGGCGGTCTGCTGGATCGCCATCCTGATCTTCCTTGCACTGCTTCTGGCCTTGCCCAATATTCACCGGTGGATCCTGTGGATTCCGTACAGCATCCTGCTGCCTCTCGGCATTGCCTACTGCAACCGGCGGCAGAGAGAGATCAGACAACAGGAGTCGCAGGGCCCTGAAGCTCAAGGCTGACGCCGGGTTCAGGAGGGTATGAACTCAACAATGGACGCGAAACGAACCGTCGGGCCGCCGGGGTGGATCGAACGCCACTTGCCGACCTTTCTCCGCGCCGGATGCAAGGCGGCGCAGATCGTCGATCGCATCCCCTTGCTGCCGCCGCCCCTCGCGCGTTTTCTCCTGGTCTTCCTCGGAATCATCACTCTGATTGCCGGGCTTCTCATCATCGGCACCGCGCTGAGTATCACCGTGCGCCCGTAATGTCGCATTCGCTATTAATGGCTGTCTTGCGCAGGCGAGAATCAGTAATATTCTTCGCCAAGGAGGCGAATCTGCACGCCAGGGTGAGCTTCACATGAGTGGAAGAGACGTCTGCATTCTGCTGCTCGCGGTGGCTGCGAGCGTTCTGCCGTTCGCCGCAAGCCCCGCGGCCGCGCGTGATTTTGTCACCGTGCGGAGCGCGTATCTCGGGGACGGATGGTTTTCCTACACGATGCGCATGGAGCCGAATCCTTTCTTCTCCACGCAGATCACGGGCATTGCCGGCACGGCTGCGTTCACGAACCGGATTGATGCCAACACGCCGCCCGAGGGCTGGACGGAGAGTCCGGACACCTCCTCTTTCTTCTGGGGCAAGGACAACCAGTTTGAGGAGCATGCCCTGCCGCTCGAGCTGACCATGATGGCCCGCAGCTCCTCTTCCGGATACCGCACACAAACCAACTACTTCGTGATGTTCGTTTTGTGGATGCACGATTGGCTGCCGATCCCCGGCATCCTGTCGGCCAACATCGCGGGATACGTGCGGCTGCCGGCGCTGGTGCCGTGCGAACCCGCAGAATCGGACGGATCGCCCACGGAGCTTTTCTCGGGTTACGAGATCTTCCCGGATCCCGAGGTGGTCGAATCAGGCCCCGACTTCCTGAGCTACTTCTGGCCCAACACGAACACGGTCGTGATCGAGGCCAGCTACGACCTGCAGTCATGGTCCAACGTGGCGCAGATGGTCGGGCATGGCGGAACGAGCACGTGGGTTGCCGCCCAGCCGCTGGATGAACTGGGAAGTTTCTTCCGGGTCGGCCTGGTGGCCATGCGCGCGCTCAGCGGCATCTCTTCGTCGCAAGACCCCATCCCCCCTGCGGCCCCCGGGGTTTTCAACCGACTGGCGCCCGAGGGGTTGTTCGTATCCGGACCGGATGGCAAGACCACGCTGCTCCCGGCGGGAGAGGCCGACAAGGGATTGTGGATGTTGCCGGCGCCACGCGTTTCGCCCCGATCCAGGACGACGCGCCGCCGGCCCTGACCCGGAAACGGATGAACCATGAGAGCTTTGCGATACCTGCTGGACGTTGCGGCCACGTACCTGATTGTCCAGGTCATCGGGCTGATCGCGGGATTCCTCGCGCTCGGGCTTGGACCTCAACACCTTCTCGATGGAATGGCCGTCGGGCTGATGATCACAATCATTCCAACCGTTCTGTACTCCTTCGTGTATGTCGCGGTGATACGGTTGATCGCGAAGCCCTCGTCGGCCCTCCTCACGCACATTTGGGCGGCCCTGATCCTGACCCTCATCGTTTATGTCCTGCATTGTATCTTCTTCATCAAGGACCGCGTCTCTTTCACCAACCTCGTCACGTGGCAGACATTGATTTCCTGTTTCGTCGCCGGCTCGTGCGGCGCGGTATATACCTGGATGAGAACAAGGAACGCGCCGGTCCCTTGTTGACGTCATGGAGCATGCCTTGAGCAACCCGAAAAGGAGGAATCGTGACCACAAACAATGAGGATGCATGCTGCCCGGAATTCGATCCGCAGCCCTGGGACGGGAAGGAGTTCACGTGGAGCGGCAAGCGTTTCGTGAAGGACCGCGTAAGGAGTTTCCTTCACATTCCGCTGAACTTCGGAACGGTCATGAAACGCAACGTCGAGGCCATCGAGGCGGCAAACGCGAGTCCGGATCCCATGCTGGTTCTGTCTGATGAGAATTCGCCTTGGGGCGCCGACGTCTACCTGGAGGTCGCGAAGGACGTCCCCGGGTCCACGATGGCGACCCTGTCCGGCACCTTTCTCTGCAAGGTGTTCGAAGGCCCCTACTCGGGCATGCGAAAATGGATCCAGGAGATGACTGCCTTCGTGCAAAGCAAGGGCAAGCAGGCCCTGAAAATGTACTTCTACTACACGACCTGCCCGAAGTGCGCGAAGAAACACGGCAAGAACTACGTCGCGATTCTCGCCCAGGTATGAAGACGGCCAAACGGAAAGATGTCCGGCGGCGCGCCGGCCGGAACGGTTTGCGTTTCGTCCGCTTGTCCCGCGGACAGGCGGGCGTTCTCGAATCCATGGCGCTCGCTTTGTACGAGGAGGACCCCTCTCCGCAGGGGATGTCGCGGCGCAAGATCCGGCGCACGATCGTGGAACTGACCGCACACCCGGAAAAAGGAAGCATCACGCTCATCCGGGCGGGCCGCGAGGTGGTCGGGTATTTCATCGTGATCCACTTCTGGAGCAACGAATACGGCGGGCACATCGCGTTCATTGACGAGTTGTACATTGTGCCCTCCTGGCGCAGCCGGGGAATCGGCGCCGAATGCCTGAAGCAAATCG
>JAKJGV010000029.1:0-3457 GCA_022704185.1 Verrucomicrobiota bacterium | reverse complement strand
AAATCGCGGCGACGCCCGGAATGAACTTCAAGGGCATGCAGCTCGAAACCACGCACCGAAACGTCCGGGCGCGGCGTTTCTACACCCGGCATGGATTTGTGTCCGCGAGAAACCGATTTCTGTTTTGCAGCTTGCGGAGGACCGCGCGTCGCAGGTGCAGCAAGACGCCCATTGCAGCGATTTGACACCGTCGCGATCCAACTTGAGACAACCTCGACCGCGTGATACCGTGTTGGAGTGGAGTTCGGTTACGAGGGGGATACTCGGTTGATCGCATCCAAGGAAACGCATGCTGCGAAGTCCTTGCATCATCCGCGAAGGCCTTCTGCCGTCAAGTTCAAGGTGAACGGCATCTGCATCAACCGCTGCGTCTTCTGTCCTTTTCACAGTGATCGCAGGCGGTTGGAGGTATCGGATCTTTCATCCTTCTTCGACAAGGCCGGAGACCGAAGATTCTCGGAGATCGTGATCAACGGCGGCGAACCGACTCTCCACCCCCACTTCGCCGAAATCTGCGCGTTTCTCAAAGCCCGATTCAAGGGGCAAGCTCTTTTGACCCTCGGCACGAATCTCATCTCCCTCACATGGAAGAGGGGTCGTTACCCGGCCCTTCTTGCCCGCATCCTCGAAACCTATGACAAACTGGAAGTGGGATGCGACGATGAACACAAGAACATCGGCGCGCTGGAATCTCTCGCTCCTGTATTCGCCGAAGCAGGCGTTGACCTCAAGATCAACACGCTCCCCGCCTATTGCTCCGGGCAAACACGCAAACGAATCGAGGCCGTGGGGAAGAAGTTCGGATTCGCGATCAGGCGTTCAGATGTTCATCACTTCTGTCACTCCGCCCCGGCGATTCGCCACGTTACGGCGCGCTGCGCCGATCGCACAAGCGTTCTGCTCTTCAACTGCAATGGCGATGGGTTCTTCTGCTACCGCCAGGAGCTGCAGCAGCCTTCCTTCAACCTTCACACCGTGACGCCCGAGGATCTGCGCTACTTCATCGACAAATACGATCCGGAGCCATACCGCTTCTGCTCCCACTGCTCCGCCTACGTGGCCGAGGGGCCGCTTGAGACCTTCAGACGCAAGCTGTCCCGGATGAGTCGCGCAATGCGAGAAGCCTGCTCCTTGAGAGGCGTACAGCCCGCGCCGCGCTAGCATCCATATTACTCAGCGCAACGCATCCACGAGCGCGCGCATTTCGCCGTCCGTGGCGACGGTGATGCGAAGGTACGCACCGGTGCGGGGGCCGGGGAAGTGGCGCACGAGGATCTTCCGTTTCCGCAAGTCGTCGAACACCTGCTGCGCGGAGCGGCCCGCGGGCGGCTTGACCCACAGGAAATTCGTCTCGGACGGAAGCACCTCGAACCCGAGCGCGCGCAGGTCCTTCGCCGTGCGGTCGCGCGTATCGCGGATCCGCTCGACGTTGCGCTCCATGTGGCCCCGGTCCAGCAGCGCGGCCAGCGCGATCTCCTGCGAGAGCCGGCTGACATTGTACGAATCCTTGATCTTGTACATCGCCGCGACCAGGGGCTCCGGCCCGACGACATAGCCGAGGCGCAGCCCGGCCAGCGAGTACGACTTCGAGAGGGTGCGCGCGACGAGCACGTTCTTCATGGAAAGCGCGAGATCCATGCAGTGGTCGCGCGCGAAATCCACGTACGCCTCGTCGATCAGCACCACCCCGGCGAACCCCGCACAGAACGAGCGCACCGTATCCTTCGGATACAGAACACTCGTCGGCGCGTTGGGATTGGCGAGAAAGAACAGCGAGGCCGAATAGCCCTCCGGCATGTTCCACGAGAAATCGTCTTTCAGCGGAACGGGCCTCGTATCGAGTTCGTGGATCGCCGCGAGCACGGGATACAGCGAGTAGGACGGCTCATGGTATCCCACCGAACCGTTCCGCTCGACAAACGCGCGGACGCACAGCGAAAGCACTTCATCCGAACCGTTGCCGGCAAAGACCTGCTCCACGCCGCACTGATGGATGTTCGCGATCACCTGCCGGAGCTCAAGGCAGACCGGATCGGGATACAGGCGCAGCCGGTCGGGCGCGCGCCGGAAGACCTCCGCGATCTTCGGCGACGGCGGATAGGCGTTCTCGTTCGTGTTGAGCTTGATGATATCGCGCTCGCGCGGCTGTTCACCCGGCGTGTAGGCCGCCAGCTCGCGGACCGCTTTCCTGACATGGGCAGACATGGCGTGTCCCCTTCCCCATCAGCCGGCGTCGAACCGGATCGTGGCGGAACGCGCGTGCGCGTCGAGCTCCTCCACGCGGCCGAACGCCTCGATGATCTGAAGCACATCCTTCAAATCCGCGCGCGTGAGCGAAATCACGCTCACCTTGCGGCGAAACGAGTCCACGGTGAGGCCGGAGAACATCGCGGCCGTCCCGCCGGTCGGCAGCACGTGGCTGGGGCCCGCGGCGAAATCGCCCGCGCACTCCGGGGTGTAGGCGCCGAGGAACACGGCGCCCGCCGCGCGTACCTTCTGCACCCAGCGGCGCGGCTCCTCCGTCAGGATCTCCATGTGTTCCGGCGCGAACCGGTTGCACAGCTCCATTCCCGCGTCAAGGTTTTCAACGACCACGAGCAGCGTCCCCTCCGCGAGCACCTTCGCGATGGCCTCTTTCCTCGAAAGCTTCTTCGCCTGGCTGACCAGTTCGGCCTGCACCGCCTCCGCGAGTTTCTGGGACGGCGTCACGAGCAGCGCTTTCTCCTGCCCCGTGCCGTGCTCCGCCTGCGACAGCAGGTCCGCGGCCACGAAATCCGGCCGCGCCTTGTCGTCCGCCAGCACGGCGATCTCGCTGGGGCCCGCCACCATGTCGAGGTCCACGTCGCCGTACACGAGCCGCTTGGCGGCGGTCACGTACGGGCCGCCGGGGCCGACGATCTTCTGCACCTTGCGGATGGTCTTTGTGCCGTAGGCCATCGCGCCGATCGCCTGGATGCCGCCGACCTTGTAGATCTCCGACGCGCCCGCGAGGTCGAGGGCGTAAAGCAGGTAGGGATTCACGGCCCCCTCCGCACCGGCGGGCGTGCACGCGACGACTTCCCGCACGTCCGCGACGCGAGCGAGCGTGACGGTCATCAGCGCGGTGGACGCCAGCGGAGCGGCGCCGGCGGGGATATAACAGCCGACGCGCGCGAGCGGAACGTATTGCTCCCCGAGCACCCCGCCCTTGACCGTGGGGATGTTCCAGTCCTTGCGCAGCCCGGCCTGCGCGAAGCGCGTGATGCGGCGGTGCACATCCATCGCGCACCGCTTGAAGTCGCTGTCCACCGATTCGATGGCCGCCTTGCGCTCGGCGGGCGTCACGGCGAACTGCGAGGGCTTCAGGTCGGCCCCGTCGAACTTCTTCACGCACTCGGCCACGGCCTCGTCCCCCCGCTCGCGGACCTCCGCCAGCACCGTTCGCGCGGCCGCTTCGGCGGCGGGATCTATGGCGGGG
>JAKJGV010000028.1 GCA_022704185.1 Verrucomicrobiota bacterium | reverse complement strand
CACCGCGCAGCCGCCGAAATTCTGCAGGCCTTCCTCGAGCGAGCGGAGCGTGTTGACGTCGAGATCGTTCGTCGGCTCGTCGAGCAGCAGCAGGTTGCCCCCGCTCTTGAGCAGCTTGGCGAGGTGCACGCGGTTGCGTTCCCCGCCGGAAAGCTGGCCGACCTTCTTCTGCTGGTCGCCGCCCTTGAGGTTGAAGCGCGAGCAGTACGCGCGGCCGCTGATGTCGCGCGCGCCGAGTTTCATCGTTTCCACCCCGTCGGTGATTTCCTCGTACACGGTGCGGTCCGGGTTCAGCGCGTCGCGGAGCTGGTCCACGTAGGAGACGACGACCGTCGAGCCGACGTTCAGCTTGCCGGAGGTCGGCTTCTCCGCGCCGGTGATCATCTTGAAGAGCGTGGTCTTGCCGGCGCCGTTCGCGCCGATCACGCCGACGATGCCGCCGCGCGGAAGGTCGAAGGTCACGTTCTCCATGATCAGCCGGTCGCCGAACGCCTTGCCGAGGTTCTCCGCGCGAACCACGATGTCGCCCAGTCGCGGTCCGGGCGGGATCTGGATTTCGAGGTTGTCCTCGCGGACGTCCACCTGCTGCGCCGCGAGTTCCTCGTAGCGCTTCAAGCGGGCCTTGCTCTTCGCCTGCCGGCCCGAGGGATTCATCCGTACCCAGGAAAGTTCGGATTCGAGCAGCTTCCGGCGCGCGCCCTGCTGCTTGCTCTTGATATCCAGGAGCGCCTGCTTCTGCTCCAGCCACGATTCATAATTGCCCTTGTAGGGGTACGTGTGGCCGCCCTCGAGTTCGAGCGTCCACTCGGTGACGTTGTTGAGGAAGTAGCGATCATGCGTCACGACGACAAGCGTGCCCGCGAACTTCTTCAGGTACGTCTCCAGCCAGCCGACGGATTCGGCGTCGAGATGGTTGGTGGGCTCGTCGAGCAGGAGGACATCCGGGTTTGAAATCAAGAGCCGGCACAACGCGACGCGGCGCTTCTCGCCGCCGGAAAGCGTGGAGACCTCCGCGTCGGGCGGGGGCAGGCGCAACGCTTCCATGGCCAGTTCCACGTTGTGGTCCAGGCTCCAAAGATCGTTCGCGTCAATAATGTCCTGCAGGCGGTCCATCTCGGCGTTCAGCTTCTCGCTCTCCTCGGCGGAAGGGCTCTTCCCCAGCAGGTCGCAGATTTCGTCGTAACGATTGATGACGGCTTGCGCCTCGGCGACGCCTTCCGCGACGTTGCCCTGGACGTCCTTGCCGGGGTTGAGCTGCGGCTCCTGCGGCAGGTAGCCGATGCGCACGTTCTTCGCGATCTGCGCTTCGCCCATGAAATCGGTGTCCTGCCTCGCGAGGATGCGCAGGAGCGTGGATTTGCCCGAGCCGTTACCGCCGATCACGCCGATCTTCGCGCCGAAGAAAAACGCCAGGCTCACGTCGTCGAGGACGTTCACCTTGTTGTACTGTTTGGTCAGCCTGACCAGGTTGAATACGTATTCGCCTGCCATTCCCGGATTCCTTCTTTTTGCGGCGCAGCAAGATAGCGGAGAGGGCTGACGCACTCAACCACGAACTGTCGGTGATCGCGATCCCTGTGGAAGCGGTCTGAAGACCGCTTCTACGCGGACGCTGTTTCCGTTTGCCAGCGATACGGCCCGGTTGATAAAATCCGGCGGCAGCGAGGGGGTATATCCATTGAATGGCAGGCCCGGTTTGTGCCCGAGTCGTGTCTGCGTCCGCGCGTATCCGCGCATCCCTTTTCGTTTGGTTCACAGGAGGTAATCCCATGAAGATCACGCCAGTCGCATTGTGTCTGTTGGTCGTTGCGCTCGCGAGTCCGTCGGGCGCACAAATCACGCAATACATCAACTACCAGGGCCGGCTGGTGGACGGCGCCACGCTGGTGAACGACACCGTCAGCCTCGTGCTGCGCGTGTATGACAGCGAGGCCGGGGGAAGCCTGCTGTGCGAGGATTCCAACGATGTCGCGGTGGTGGATGGGCTGTACGCCACGTTCATCGGCGACCACATCACGGCCGGCTCGCTTGGTGCGATTGCGGCCAGCGGCGACGCGTTCGTCGAGGTGGAAGTGAACGGGGCGATCTTCACGCCGCGCGAGCGCATCGGCTGGGTGGCCTACGCGCTGAACGCGGACAAGGTGGGCGGCATGACGGCAAGCGCCTTCGCCACCGGCGCGCCGGTGTACGTGGAGAGCGATCCGGTCTGGTCGTCCGCGAGCAACGCGTACTTGTTGAAGGAGTTGAGCGACGAGCGGTATGTCAACAGCGAAGGCGATCTCGTCACCGGCAACGTGGATGCCGCCGGCGGGTTGGGCGTGCGCGGCAACGTGATCGTGGACGGTTCCTTCTTCGGCCTCCGGCTTGCCTCCCAGACGAACGCCACGACGAACAGCGTGATCAACAGGCCGCAGTCCCTCTTCGTGGAGGGGGCCTATGCGTATGGCGCCGGCGTCAGTGTCGGCGAGCGCTTCGCGATCTACGACATCAGCGATCCGAGCAACATGGTGCGTCTTTCGATGATTGACCTCGCCGCGGCTGCCGGAGGACGCGACCTGAAGGTGGAGGACGGGTTCGCGTATACGCACGGCGATTTTGGATTCGTCATCATCAGCGTCACGAACAAGGCCGCGCCGTATGTCGTGGCGTACCGGGACCCGATTGGAGGTTATGATGTGGAGGGCGATCTCCTGTACTCGGCCGACAGCGAGAAGCTCGTTGTCTACGACATCACCGACCGCGCGAACTGGGTCGGCTTGAGCACGACCCTGGTCGCCCAGATCACGAACGTGGTCGTCTCGGGCGGCACGGCGTACGTCGGCGCGCGCAACGCGTTGTATACATATGATGTGGGAAATCCGTTGGCCCCCGCGCTTGAAAGCAGCATTGTGACCACGAATATCGGGCGGCTCTGGCTCCAGGGGAATCGCCTGTACAGCCTCAAGAAGCGGGTGGTGCCGACAAGCACCGCCCTGTCCATCTTTGACGTAACCGATCCGTCGAACCTCCGCGCGTTGCTTGCCCATGCGCCGGTCGGCGGATACTACGAGTGGCTTTGCGCAGACGGGCCCTATGTCTATCTCGCGGGCGACGCGATCAAAGTCTACGACGTCACCGACGCCGGCGCGCCGCAACTGTTGTGGGACCAGAACGTGACGGGATCGGACAATATCGGCGGCATCTTCAAGCGCGAATACCATCTGTTCACGTTCAGCTACTTCAACAACATGCTGAACGCCATCGAGACGGAGGCCGGGGCGGGTGACGGTTATGTCGTCGCGCGGGGTTTTCACGGCGATGGCTCAGGCCTGGAAAACGTGACCGCGAGCTACTACGCGGAGACCGATCCGGTCTGGGCTGCGGAGAAAGCGGGGTACGCGACGGGCACGCCGCTCTACGCGTACACGGAAACCGATCCGGTGTTCACAAACTGGCGCGATTCAGGGAGCATCGAGCTTGCAGCAACAAGTGTGTCTGTCGGTGCGTACTCACATGCTTATGCGCATGGCGCGTTGGCCGGCGGCGCCGGGTGGGACAGGAAAACGGGTACGATCCGCACGAACGTCACTTACTCGCCGTTCTCTCTGGTGTGGGGAAGCGGTATCTACATGGACGGTACCGGGCAGAATACGGGCCAGTGGAATTATGCGCTGGGCGCAGAACTGGATCTCTTCGAGAACGCCGGAGCCTTTAATCTGCTTGTTGGAAACAACCACGAGGTAATTGCTTCGAACTCCTTTAGCAGTGGGTTCAACGTTGTGCTCGGAGGCGGGCACAGGCTGAACAACGCGGCCAACTGCTACGTGCTCGGATCGCACCATACGGTGGGGTACACGGATCAGTACAAGCGGGTTTTCGGCTCGCTTGTGTTCGGCATGCAGCCCGGCTACGTAACCAATTCCGATGCGGTGCTGTTTACGACCACAAACGCGGCTTTCACAAACCTGAATGTAACGCTTGGCGACAGCTCGTTTGCTATCAATCAGGCGACGCTATACAAGCGCGGGGTGTTGCTCTTTGGCGAGGACAATCAGCTATCCGCGACCGCCTCGACCGGGCTATGGGCGCGGGTGCAGAAAGCGGAAGCCGACGTGTCCGTCATCGAGACAAACTACGTGACGTTGAACGGCAACCAGGACATACGCGGCAGCAAGGCTTTCTATGCGCCATCGCTTGCTGTGATTGCGAATCTGTCTGCGGGGAGCAATATCACGCTCTCAACGTTCTCGACCGCATCCTCGTCGAGCTCGCAGCCCCTGTGTTTCACCACGCGCAAAAACGGAACGCCGCACGCCTTCTGCGTGGATGTAGATGAGGACAGGAACCTTCGTGCGAACACCAATATACTCGTGGCGGAAGACGGCAACATACCTCTGGCAAGAATCACCAATGCCCTTGCTTCCTCCGGCGTGGCCACCGGCACGCCGGTTTATGCCGAGACCGATCCGATTTGGGCCGCGGCGGAGAGCGATTATCTCAAGACCGACGGCACGCGCGCGATGGCCGGCGATCTCGACATGGGCGGGTTCAGCATCACCAACGTCGAGGACGGCTCGATCGTGTTCGAGGACGGCACAACAGTCAGCGCCGCGGGCGTCGGGAATTGGAACACGGCCTACGGCTGGGGCGATCACGGCGCGGAGGGCTACGCCACCGGCACGCCGGTCTACGTTGAGGCGGATCCCACGGGAACCAACTATGTAAAGAAAACCGGAGACATTATGACGGGACCGCTGACAATAGATGTTGGATCAAGCAACGAGCTTGTCATTGGCAGCACCGGATCAAACATCGCCATCGGAGCCTCGGCGAATGCGTTCCGAGCCGGAGTGGCGATTGGATATCGCGCAAACGCCGGCAGCGATGAGTATGGTGACATCTCCGGCGCGGTGGCGATCGGTTGCGAGGCGGACGGAAGTGGACATGGCATTCCCGGCGGAGCGGCCGTAGGTTACCGAGCCTCTGCCGTTATTCAGGGTGCAGCCCTGGGTCGCCAAGCTATTGGAAACGACGGCGGATCGGCGGTAGGATATCAAAGCCGAGGCTCCAGTTTCGGCGTAGCGATGGGTTACAGAGCCAATGGCGAGAACAGCGGGGTTGGTGTTGGACGCGATACCCGCGGGAATAGTGACGGAGTTGCCGTCGGTTCCTACGCGAATGGATTCGATTATGGTATTGCGGTTGGAGTCTCTGCGATTGGATCCAGTAAAGGCGTTGCCTTGGGTGTGCTAGGCAACGGTAGCTCTTCTGGCGTGGCTATTGGTTGGCTCGCTAACGGGTCGAAAACCAATATAGCACTCGGCTACTCTGCCGACGCGCTCGGCGGCAGCGAGCGGGCTGCCATCGGCCACAACGTGACGAACGCCATCGACAACTCCGCCGCCATCCGCGGCACGCTCTATCTCGACGGCGGGACGGGCGTACTCTATCGCTCGACGTTCGGCAGCGGTGCGTGGGTGAACCTGCTGGACGGCGTGGCGACGGGTGTGCCGCTCTACGCATACACGGAAACTGATCCTGTGTGGGCGGCGGAGAAGAGCGAGTATGCCACCGGGACACCCGTGTATGCCGAGACGGACCCCAACGCTTTGTGGGCGGACGGCTCGAAGCCGATGTCCGGCGACCTCGACATGGGCGGGTTCAGCATCACGAACGTCGCGGACGGCTCGATCGTGTTCGAGGACGGCACGGCGATCGCCGCGGCCGATGTGCAGAACTGGAACACTGGCAAGTTGGAGAAAGCCGAGTGGCAGGCGGCGGATTCGACGACCAACTACGTGCGCCGCACCGGCGACACGATGACGGGGGCGCTGACGATAAACGCGGGCGTGGATCAGAGAATCGTGATCGGCAGTTCCGGCGCGGACATTGCGATCGGCAACTCGGCCAACGGCGATGGCGACGGCGTGGCGATCGGCCAGAACGCTAACGGGAGTGATTTTGGGGCCGCGGTGGGCTCTTACGCTGGCGCGTCGGGCAGCGGGGCGACTCTGGGCTATTCGGCCTACGGCGCGGACCACGGCGCCGTCGTGGGCTACGACGCCAATGCGTTCACCTACGGGGCGGCCGTGGGCGATGTGGCCTACGGCTACCAGTACGGCGCGGCCGTGGGCGCGTCCACGCGTGCGCACTACTATGGCGTGGCGTTGGGCTACCAGGCCAACGGGCAGCGGGGCGGTGTGGCCGTAGGCGCGGGCGCCCAAGGCACGTATTCGAACATCGCGATCGGCGCGCAGGCCAATGCGGACGGCGGGACGAACCGCATCGCCGTGGGCGTCGCCGTGACGCCCGAGTTCGACAACAGCATCACCGTCCGCGGCGACCTCTATCTCGACGGGGGCCGGACAGTATACTACCGGCAGAATTTCGGCGTGGGCGCGTTCAGCGATATTCTGACGACCTACGTGCAGGAGTTTGAGCTCACCGCCTTGAGCAACAACCTCGTGAGTTCCGATTTCGCGACCAACTACGTCCGTCGCACCGGCGACACGATGACGGGCGATCTGGCGATCAACGGAAGCCTGGGCCTCGTCATCGGCAGCGCGAGCAACAACGTCATGATTGGTCGCGCGGCAAACGCGGGCGATCGGGGTGTTGCGATCGGCAACTCGGCGACGGGATTGTCGACGGCCGTGGCGATCGGCAGCCTCGCGGCGGCAAGCGGCGGCGGAGCCGCCGTGGGCATCTCGGCGAACGCGCGCGATTACGGCGCGGCGCTCGGAAGCTCAGCGAACGCCTACAACTACGGCGTGGCGATCGGCCAGGCCGCGAGCGGGTCGCGCGGCGTGGCGGTCGGCCTCAATTCCGTCGGCGGCAACTACGGCGCGGCGATGGGCGAGCAGTCGGACGGCTCGACCTATGGCGCGGTGGTCGGGCGCACGGCCAACGGATCGAGCCAGGGCGCGGTGGTTGGTGCCGCTGCGAACGGCAGCAGCTACGGCGCGGCGCTCGGCTACTCAGCGCAAGCGTACAACAACGGCATCGCCGTCGGGTGGGGCGCGGGAGGCTGGAACGGCGGCGTGGGCATCGGCTACAGCGCGAACGGCATCCACACGAACATCGCGATCGGCTACCAGGCGAACGCGGGCGGCGCCAGTGCCACGAACCGCATCGCGATCGGCCGCGGGGTCATCAACTCGAACAACAACTCCGCCGCCATTCGCGGCACGCTCTATCTCGACGGCGGGACGGGTGTGCTGTACCGCTCGACGTTCGGCAGCGGCGCGTGGACGGATTTGGCAGGGTCTTTCCTGCCGTTGGACGGATCGCGCGCGATGACCGGCGATCTCGACATGGGCGACCACAGCATCACGAACGTGAAGACCAACACGATTGTATTCACTGACGGTTCGCACGCGGTTCGCAGCTCCGGGGATACGATCAACGACTTGACCGTGACAGGCACGCTGACTGTGGCGAAGATTTCCGGCGACGGAGGGACTCCGGTTGGAGTCTTGATGCCGTATGCCGGAAGCTCGTCCCCATCCGGATGGCTGCTGTGCGACGGGGCCGCGGTGAGCCGTACGACCTATGCAGACTTGTTCTCCACGATCAGCACCAATTTCGGCTCGGGCGACGGCTCGACTACGTTCAATCTGCCCGATCTACGTGGTCGAGTTCCGCTTGGACTGGACAACATGGGCGGCACGCCGGCCGATCGGGTCACGGCCAGCGAAGCCGACCGGTTGGGGGGTGGCGGGGGCGCGGAAACCCATACGCTCACGACAAGCGAGATGCCGGAGCACAACCATTCCGAATATGAACCCGGCATGTCGGGAACGGCCCAGTTTGGGGATGGTCCGCCGTTGGCGTATCCCAATGCCACGCAGACCGGGTTAACTGGCGGCGATCAACCTCACAACAACATGCAGCCGTATTTGGCCATCAGTTACATAATCAAGCACTGACAAGCCTGCTGTGATGGGTCGGGGGCGCTGTTCCAGCAGCGCGGCACAAGTAGAAGCGCTCTTCAGAGCGCTTCCGGCGGCACTGACGGAGGGTTCGCATCAGCAGCGCTTGAGGTCTTACAGCGAGCGCAAGCGTAGAAGCGATCTCCCTTGGCCCGGCGAAGCCGCGAGGCGAAGTCGGCAGATCGCTTCTACTGTATCTTTATCCCCGCCCTCTCCGGATTTCTCTCGATGTAGGTGTTGATACGTATCAGTTCCTTGTCGTTTCTGACGATATGGTCGAAGTACTCCTTCTGCCACAACAAACCCTCCCGCCCGAGATGCGCGTTGATTCGCCGCGCCGTGTATTTCTTCCACGACGCCAGGATGTTTGAGAGCGTCCACGAGCCGTATGGTGACACAACCACGTGCACGTGGTTGGGCATTACGACAAATCGGCCAAGCCGGTAGCGCGTTTCAGCACCCCAGTGAAGTGATTGCTCAACGATCCCTCGACAGAGAGGGTGTCGCAGGACGCAGTTCCCGTGTCCCGCATCCAGCCAGCGCTCGAATCGACTGACAAACCTGGCGTGGTATGTCGCCTTCTCGGCCTTGTTGTGGGGAAGTGGATGGTGTTTCATCCATTCCTCGCGCTCTCTCCGCCACTGCCAGAGTTTCTGTTGGGGCATCGAGTCGCCGAGCCGGAAGGTGACGTAATAGGTCGCCCCCTCCTGCCGCCAGTGAGGCAGATTCCCGCTCAACAGCCCCACCGGCACCCTCGGATCAAAAAAATTCAACTGGTTCATATGTAGAAGCGATCTCGAGATCGCTTCTACTAGTTAAAGGAGTGGGCTGGGGAGTATTCCGGGGGAAAGAGTAAGAAAGAGCAGCGTCGCGATTCGCCACGGGTGAAACCGGTCCGGCAGAATGAATGCCAGGGCTATTTCCCGCGTCTAATCCGGCGAGAACAGGAAGCGCTTTTCATTGGCCGCAAGGCGGGCTAATATAGGCCCGCACTTTGGAGAAGGGAGAATGCGATGAGAATCACAATATGGACCGCCGTTTTGCTCGTCCTTGCAATCGTTTCCGCGCCCGCCGCCGAACCCATTCGAGTGGCAATCATGGATTTCGAAGACCAGACCGGCCAGCAGTCGGACGCCAAGCTCGGCGGCACCATCAACCCCGCCGCGTTGGCCGCCAAGGGAGTCACCGCGCTCACCCGCGACCTCGTCGGCGCCGAAGGCTTCGTGCTCATCGACCGCCGCGACTTCATCAACCAGATCGAGAAAGCGCAGCCCATGGACAGCGGCAAGCCCGCTGCCGCAAAGCCGACGTTCGTTCAGGCGGCACAGGCCCTCAATGCCGACGCCGTGCTCCGCGGCTACCTCGAAAGCTTCTCGACCGGCAAGCAGGTCATCAACCAGGGCGGCTATAAAACCGAGTTCGCCACCCTCTCGCTCCGCCTGTCCGTCCAGGCACTCGACCCGGTGGACGGCACCGTCATCGCCGTCGCCGACGGAGTGGCAAGGAACAACATCCGCCAGACAGACTCCACCTATACGGAAATCTCGGAGGACGACGCCTTGGATCTCATGGACCAGGCGCTCGCAAAAGCCGTCCCGCAGTTAAGGAAAGCCCTCGAGCAGCGACAGGCACGCGAGGCCGCGCGTCCTCGGGTGAAACTGAACATCAAGACTTCCGCCGACCCCGCGATGGTCGAGGTGGACGGACTTCTTGTCGGCACAACCCCGCTCGAAGGTCTGCAGGTGTACCAGGGTGACCACGTCCTCACGATCGGCAAGCCCGGCTACCGCGATATCACGAAGCGCATCATGCTGGAGAAGGACACCGCGATCGAGGTGCCGATGATCCGCACCGAGCTGTCGGCCGACGAGATGAAAGAGATTCTCGAAAAGGCCCGGCTGAATATCATCTCCACCGACGGCATCGAGCCGGCGTTGATCATTAAGGATCTGGAATAAAGCACCCCCTCACCTCGGTCCTCTCCCGGAGGGAGAGGAGGTTATTCTTTTTATCACCCTCTCCCCATGGGAGAGGGTTGGGGTGAGAGAATAAACAGTACGCCATGCAAGCCATCTTCACTTTCCTTGCTGAACTGGTTGGCAATGTCGGACTGCTTTTCCTCGCGCTTATTTGCGCCGTCGGCCTTTTCCTTTCGTGCATGTCCATTTCCGGCACGTGGCTCGTGGTGTTTGCCTCTCTTCTTGCGTTCGTCTTTCGCGGCAGCGCGTTTCCCGGGATGGGGACCGTTCTTTTCTTCATCTACATCGGCGTGTTGGTCGAAGTGGCGGAATACGTGGCGGGATTCTGGGGCGTCAAGAGCCGCGGCGGTTCAGGGTGGGCGGGCGTTCTGGCGCTCGTCGGGGGATTGTTCGGCATGACGCTTGGATCGTTACTGCCGCTTTCACTTTTCGGCGGCTTCCTCGGCTTGCTCGCGGGGAGTTTCGGGGTTGTCTATCTCGTCGAGCGCGCGCGCCTGAAGGAAAACGGCCGCGCGCTCTACATCGCATGGGGAGCCGTGCTGTCCCGGCTTTTCGTGGTGCTCCTCAAAGTCACCGCGACGCTCGGCATGGCGGCGTGGCTGTTCGCGGGAATTCTGCGGTGAGCAAGTTTTCCAGACATTGGAAACTTTTCAGGCCGTTTTTCCAAACATTGGAAAACGGGTTGTTTGTTCTTCTGCTATCCGGCTCGTTCATCCAATCCCGGGCGTCGGACGATCTTCTGGGCACCAACGAACAGCATCATCTTCTGCAGGCGCTGTCCGAACTGGAGATGACGGAGCGGGACTTGTCCTTTGAGAAGGATGTGGGCAAGCCGGTGCTCGCGCTGGAGCGGACCCGGCGCCTGCTCGCGGAGCCGACGCAACTGCCCGCGCTCGGCGCGCAGGTTCTCGCGGCCGTGTCGAGCATGAACACCATGCCGGTCTGGCCGCTGGCCGCCGATCTTCTCGAAGTGAAGCTGTGGGATGCCGATTCTTTCGGCGAACCCTTTTCCCACCTGGGGCCCTGGCACGAGTCGCTTCCCGCACTCGCACCCCTGCTGGATCGGTTTCTCGCCGATGCGTCGCGCGCATCGGCGCGATTGGCCGTCGCGTACGAGGCGCTATCCGCGGAGGAGATGCAGCGATTGGCCGCGGACTTCCTGGCAGGCCTGTACAACGCGGAGGATCGCCCCGAGGTGCGCGACGTCTTGAGCGTCGGCGGCGTCGGCATTGAGTACGTGGACCGCGCGGTTCGCGAATCGCTGATGATGGATCCCGAGCCGCCTGCGCGCGTGTTCATCGAGACGCTGCGGAAAGTGGATTTGGGCGCGCTGCTGGATGCGGGGAAGATGTTTCAGAGGGCGGTCGCGCGACTCGCGGAAGAAGCGGGGGCCATTGCGGAGTGGCCGGATTCCGGCGCGCGGTTCGAGACCCCGCTGGGCGTCATCGTTATCGGCACGAAAGGCGCCGACACGCACGAGACGGCCGCGCTGCTCATCCTCGATCCCGGAGGAAACGACACGTATCGCGGTGAGCCGGGCGCCGCCAACGGACTGCTGGACCGGCGGCTGTCGGCGATCGTGGAACTCGAAGGCTCCGACCGATACATCGCGCGCGGCGTTCTCGGCGCGGGTTCGGCGCTCTTCGGTGTGGCGTTGGTGCTGGATGTGGAAGGCGACGATTGCCATGTCGCGAAGCACATGGGGCAGGGGGCGGGACTCTTCGGAGTTGGGTGGCTTGAGGATCGCGCCGGAGACGATGTGTACCGCGCGGGCGCGTTCGCGCAGGGCGCCGGTTATGGAGGGTTCGGATACCTGCTGGATTACGGTGGAAACGATTTCTTCGACGTCGGCCAATGCGGCCAGGGCTACGCGGGGGTGCTGGGGGTCGGGATTCTCGTCAACCGCGAGGGGAACGACCGCTATTACGCGGGCGGCCGCGAGCCCGATCACGAACGCAATCCGGACCGCTACCTCTCGCTCGCGCAGGGTTTTGCCATCGGGATGCGTCCGTTCGCCGGCGGCGGCGTGGGAGCGCTGGTGGACCTCGCGGGCAACGACACATACGCGGCCGATGTGTATGGACAAGGGGTGAGTTACTGGTACAGCATCGGCATGCTGCTCGACGCGGCCGGACAGGACACCTACACGCTTCATCAATACGGCCAGGGGGCGGGCATTCATCTGAGCGTGGGGTTGCTGGCGGACGGCGGAGGGGATGACACATACACGGGAGGAATTCTTGTTCAAGGCGCGGCGCACGATTACGCGGTCGGGATGCTCCTCGACAAGTCGGGCAACGATACGTACACAGCGGATCAACACGGGCAGGGCCGCGCGATCAACAATGCCCTCGGCATGCTGGTGGACTCCGGTGGCGATGATGCGTATTTCGCCCGGCAGCCGGACCAGTGCCAAGGCATCGGCAACGACGGCGACAAGCGGGAATACGGCAGCCTGGCGCTGCTCCTCGATCTCGGCGGGCGCGACCAGTATGCGACCCCGACGGAAGACGGCGAGAAGAAGCCGCGCCCGGACTTCGGAATCATCTACGACTTGGAGGGAAGAGAGTGATGGCCGCAAAGAGGCACAAAGAGGCACAAAGGGGAGCGCGGTTGATTTGCGCCTTCTTGTGCCTTTTTTCGGCCGAGTTTGCCTTTGCGGCATCGTATGAAGAGTTGATTTTCGACGCGCAGCGCTACGGCAACACGCCGGAGAAGCGCGAGGCGAAGCGCGTGGCGCGCGAGGAGCTTTTTGCGCGCGGCCCGGATGCGTTGCGCGAGGTCATGCAGCGTGTTCACCTCGAGAATGTGATGATCGGTGTGCTCGCGCAGGAAATGGTCGAACAGATGGACCCGGAGAAGACGGCGCCGGTGCTGCTTGAGTTTGTCGAGGCCGCCAACGCGCGGACGCGCCGTGTTGCAGTGTTCTTCCTGGGCCTGCACGAAACGCCGGAGCACGCGGAACGTGTCCTGCCGCTGCTGGATGACGAGGAGGCCGCAGGCGCGGCGATGCGGACGCTGGGCAAGTGGAAGGTCAAAAAGGCGGTCCCCCTCATTGTTCCGTTCCTGTCCAGCGAGCGCGAGGTGAGGCGCATCGCGGCCGTGAATGCCCTGTGCGACATCGGCGATCCGTCGGTGATCCCACAGCTCCAGCCGCTGCTGAAAGACGAATTCTTCACCGTGCGCGAGGTAACCCGGCGCGCGTTGAACGCTTTGGAATAGGGCTGAAATCCGCGAGGAGTCATCGAGTATACGCCGAGCCCTGTCTCCGGGTATTTTCCCTGTGGATTTCAACACAGGCGTCCGATGCGTCGAACCGGTTGTGCGATTCTTTGTGGTGCCGCCGCTTTTGTCGCGGCATCGGTCTGTCTTGCGCTGCAACCGCCCCGTCCGGAACAATTGGAGCGGTACCGGCAGGACGGCACGCTCGCGGCGCGCGTTGAGCAGGCGCGCGCGTTCGGAAATCACAGGGTGCGTCCGGAGCTTGCGCGGCGCACGCTCGACCGGTTGGCGGTTCTGGCCGGCGCGGAGCCCGCCATGCCTGAACGCGACTTGCACGAGCCGCTGCCTTATTGGAAGGGCCTGCCGACGACGGGCACGAACAAGATGCCCGTCTTTCTGATCGAGTTTCCCGACTATCTTCACACGAACACCTGGGCTTCGATCAGCAACCGCATATTCGGAACGGGAACTCCATCGGAGTTTCCGATCGAGAGTCTTCGCCAGTATTACATCAGGTCTTCCTACAGCAACCTGTTCCTGGAAGGCACCGTCTTCGACTGGTACATGATGACCAACAGCCGCGCGTGGTACACGAACGAGTTCGGCAGCGGGAACTACGCCGTCGCGAAGATGATTGAAGAGGTTGCCAAATTCTGGGACCACGCGCACGACTACAGCCAGTATGACAATGACGGGGACGGCCGGGTTGATTACTTCGCCGTGATCTGGGCCGGCCCGCACGGGGAGTGGGCTTCGTTCTGGTGGGGGTACCAATCCTCCGTCTGGGCCATGAATCTCACGCTCGACGGCGTCCAGTTCTACGACTTCTCCTGGCAGTGGGAAACGTACAGTTATCCCAACGGCGCCTTCGAAGCCGACGTGATCATCCACGAAACCGGGCACGCGCTCGGTCTGCCGGACTACTACGACTACGATGGCGACATCGGGCCGGACGGCGGCGTGGGAGGCCTCGACATGATGGATGGGACGCGGCACGACCATGGCGCCTTGAGCAAGTTCATGCTTGAGTGGCTCACGCCGACCGTGGTGACCGGCGCGCTGAACAGCCATGTGATGAATCCGTCCGCCACCTATCCCGAAGCGGTCCTCATTATGCCGGGGCTCACTGGGGCCACAACCTACACAGAATACTTCATGGCCCAGAATCGTTTTCGCGTTGCGAACGACACCAACCTGCCGTCCAACGGCATGCTGATCTGGCATGTGGATGCAACGCCCGATGCTTCCGGCAACAACTTCCGTTACAACAACTCGTACACGGAACACAAACTCCTGCGCGTGGTTGAAGCCGACGGCTGGGAGGAGATCGAGCGCGATTACTGGGGCGATGCCGGCGACTTCTACAATACGGGCGAGTCGTTCACGCCCGACACAAACCCGCGCAGCGTGCGGTACAACGGCGCGGAGACGCTGGTTTCGATCACGAACATTTCGCAGTCGGGCACACAAGTGACGGCCGATCTCACGGTCGGCGAGCGCCCCGTGGACCCGCAGTTCTTCCTGACCATCACGAACCCGGCGTCGGACATCGAGGTCGGCTATGCGGTCACCAATCACCCCGTGCAGGGCGTATGCGGCACGTCGGTGGTCGGACAATTGCGATGGACCAACGCGCTGAGCGGGTCCGGCGGCACGCTTGCGGCGGCCGCCGGCTGGTCGGTGTCGCCTGTGGTGCTTTCCATCGGGACGAATGTCGTCACGCTGACCGGCACGAACCGGCCGGGCCGGCGCCCGCATGCGAATGACAGCGCGACGAATGCGGCCTACAGCGACGGCTGGGACGACCTGGATTTCGGAGGGACGGGGTTCGGCGCGTGGTCCCTCGAGAACGGAGCGAACGCCGGTTTCTTCCGCGCGACCGCGGCCGCGAACACGAACATGAACATCGCGCCCGTTGCATGGGGCTTGTGGGCGAACAGCGACGATACGGCCAGCGCGGTGCGCAGTCTGAACGCGGCGATGGGGGTGGGCAGTCGCTTCGAAGTGACGCTTGAGAACAACTGGATTGACGGGGGCAGGTCCGTCGGCGTGGCCTGGGGCAACGGGTTGGGCGAGTACGTGCTGGAGTTCCTGTTCATCGGGGGGCAGGCGAACTACCTTGTGAACGATGCCACGGACGGCCGGGATACCGGTGTCGCGTGGACGGGCGACGGGGTGACGCTGGTGCTGGAGCTGACCTCCACGAACACCTACAAGCTCGCCATGAACGGAAACGAAATGACCGGCACGTTGAAGAGCCGCGACGACACGGTGATCCGCCAGTTCCGCGCATGGAACTACAGCGCGGGCAGCGGGGGCAACTACGACGTGTTTCTCGGCGATCTCAACGTCACGCGGCTGCCGTGGGAAGGGCGCAGCACGAGCGAAACCGTGCGGATTGTCCGCGAGGGAATACCGTACTACGTGCTCGATATCCTTTCGTTGTACGGGACCCCGAATCCCGCCGTGGGCGCGCATACGAACGCGAACGGAACCATTCTGACGAACCGCTCGGGAGACGCGGTGATCAGAGGGCTCACGCAGTACGTCTGCGTGGGCTGGGCGATGACCGGCAACGAGCCCGCGAGCGGCGCGGCCTCGGAGCTGACGATGACGGTGACCAACCACGCCACGCTGACCTGGCTGTGGGCAACGAATTACTGGCTGGACGTGACCGCGGGTGCCCATGGGAGCGTGAACGCGGATGACGGATGGAGATCGTTCGGCGCGACGACGCAGCTCACCGCCACGGCGGATCAGTACTACCATTTCACAAACTGGACCGGCAGCGTGGCGAGCGGGGATAATCCGCTAGACCTGCTGATGGACGGGCCGAAGGCGGTGACCGCGAATTTCGCCGCGGACCTGACGGCGAATCTGACCCCTCATTGGTGGCTCGCTTCGTATGGGTGGACCACCGATTTCGAGAACGCATCGTCCGGAGACGAGGACGAGGATGGTGCCTTCACGTGGCAGGAATGGGTGGCCCTGACGGATCCATCGGACAGTGGAGATGTTTTCCGTGCCGCCACGGACCTGGGAGAAGCGGAAGGCCATGTGGTTCAATGGGTAAGCCGCGCCGGCCGCTCCTATGCGGTCTACGGGTGGACGAACCTCCTGAACAATCCTGCGCTGGTCGCCGATCAGCTTGTGTGGCCGCAGGAGCAGTACACCGATACGACGCACAACGCGGAAGCGCTCATGTTGTACCGGGTCAAAGTGGTCGTCCCTTAAGTTGTTGCGGTTTGCCCTCAACAGGACCTTCGGAACGCCGTACAATGTGCCCACCATGAAACCACATCGCTCCTCTCTTCTCGCGCTGGTCCTGCTCGCATGTGTCGCGTCCGTTGCCTGGGCGGACGCGATCTTCTTCATACAGAACGCGGACGACCAGGAATTCCTGTCCACCTCGTGGGGATTCTACAAGGACGGCAGCTCGTTGGAGCTTGGAGAAGACTACGGCTCGGGAGAAGGCAAGTTCCCGGTCGGCGAGCCGTCGGTGAAGGGGTTGCACAGCCTCAGGTTGCGATGGACGTCCGCGGTGGGCGGGGACTGGGGTGTGGCGGCCGCGGGCGAGCGCTGGGAGCCGCAGGATATGACGGCCCACAAGGAACTGCGCTTCAAGGTCAACGGCCCCTCGGCGATCCGGCGCGAGGACCTGCCGGACATGGCGCTCGAGGATACGGCCAACCGCCGGAGCTCCCGCGTGTGGATGGGCGACTACTTGAACGGATTGGACGCGAACACCGGCTCGTGGCAGGCCGTCGCCATTCCGCTTGCCGCGTTTCAGCCCGGCTTGCAGAAGTGCGCCCTGTCGGATGTGAAGACCGTATTCTTCTTTCAGCGGCTGTCGTCCAAAGGCGAAAAGGAGATGTGGGTGGACGACCTGCGCGCGCATGCGCCGGGCACGGAGATGGCCGCGCCGGTACCGCCCGCGGGCATCGTGGCGGCGGGACACCACCTGCGCGTGGATCTCCGCTGGCCGCCGGACGAGTCGGGCAGTCTGAAGGGGTACCGCGTGTTCGCTTCGGATTCCGCGGACGGCCCTTTCGAGCCGGCTTCGCATCGCGTGGACGCGCTGAACCTGTTCAGCGACTTCATCGGGACGAACGGGGTGACGCGGTATTACAGGATCAAGTCGGTTAATCTTGAATATGATGAATCCGAATGGTCCGATGTGGTGTCGGGGACCTCGCGCGCGATGAACGACGAAGAACTGCTCACCAGCATCCAGGAAGCGGCGTTCCGTTATTTCTGGGATTATGGACACCCGGTCAGCGGGCTCGCCCGCGAGGCGTCGGATTTCAACAAGGATCTCTGCGCCATTGGCGGCAGTGGTTTTGGGTTGATGAACATCGTTGTGGGGGCCGATCGCGGCTTCGTGACGCGCGAGGAGGCGGTGGCTCGGGTACTCAAGATCGTGCGGTTCCTGGGGGAACGCGCGACGCGGCATCATGGAGCGTGGTCGCACCAGGTCAACGGCACCACCGGGGAGATCGTTCCGTTCAGCCAGCTTGATGACGGCGTGGACATTGTGGAGACGGCGTACATGGCGCAAGGGTTGCTGACCGTGCGAAGCTACTTCGACCGGGACGTGCCGGAGGAAAAGGAGCTGCGGCGCCTGGCGACGGAGCTCTGGGAGGCGATCGAGTGGGATGCCTTCCAGAAGGATGCGGATGACAAGGTGATCCAGTGGCATTGGTCTCCGACCAAGGGCTTCGAGCTGAATCTTCCCGTGCGCGGTTTCAACGAGTGCATGATCGTGTACCTGCTGGCAATCGCGTCGCCGTCGCACCCCGTTCCGGCTTCGCTGTACTACGACGGCTGGGCGAACAACTACTGGTATGAGAACGGGAATACCTACTACGGACACAAAGTCTGGGTGGGGCCGGAGTACGGCGGCCCGCTTTTCTTCATGCATTACTCGTTCCTCGGTTTCGATCCGCGCAACAAGCGCGACCGGTTCTGCAACTACTTCGAGAACGGCCGAAGCGTGGCGCTTGTGCACCAGGCCTATTGCGCGGAGAATCCGAAAGGCTTCAAGGGATACAGCTCCGAAGTGTGGGGGATGACCGCGAGCCGCAATCCTTTCGGTTATGCCGCGCATGCTCCCGGCGAGGCGGATAACGGCACCATCACGCCGACCGCGGCGTTGAGTTCGATGCCCTACGCGCCGGAAGCGGCCATGGCCGCGTTGCGGCGGTTCTACGAGGAATACGGCTCGCGCATCTGGGGGCCGTTCGGCTTTACGGACGCCTTCAACCCGTCCGAGGACTGGTACTCCGACGGCTACCTGGCAATCGACCAGGGGACCATCGCCCCCATGATCGAGAACCATCGGACCGGCCTGTGCTGGGATAAGTTTATGGCCAATCCCGAGATCCAGCCCATGCTCGACGCGATCGGCTGGGAGCCTGATCCGAAGCCGTGAAGCCGCTCTGGCGGATGTAGCCGCCGCTGATAAGCGGCGGTTCCCAGTGTCGTGTCCCGGGAGTTTCCGTGCAAAAACCTGTCCGCCGGAAAGCGGTCTGGAGACCGCTTCTACTCGTAGACGCGCTCTTCCGCCTTCGCCAAGAGGCTTCGGCAGGACAAGCCAGAGCGCGTGTTTTATGCCACAGAACTTCCGGGACACCACACTAGATCCACTCCGCGCTTGACCGGGGCGGGGGTCTTGCGCAGGATGCGTGTCCCATGAGCAAGGACAAGCCGACAATCACGATGGAGTCGCTGGCCTCCCTGTGCAAGCGGCGCGGATTCATTTTCCAGAGTTCGGAAATCTACGGAGGCATCAACGGGTTCTGGGACTACGGCCCGCTGGGCGTCGAACTGAAGCGCAACATCAAGGAGTCCTGGTGGCGCGCAATGGTCCGCGACCGCGAAGATATCGTCGGGCTCGACGCCTCCATCATCATGCATCCGCGCATTTGGGAGGCGAGCGGGCACGTGCAGGGTTTTGCCGATCCGATGGTGGACTGCAAGAAGTGCAAGGGCCGCTGGCGCGCGGACCAGCTTCCCGAAACGAAGTGTCCGCAGGGCGGCCCGCATGAGTATACCGAGGCGCGCCAGTTCAACCTGATGTTCAAGACCAATGTCGGCCCTGTTGAAGAAGCGTCCGCCGTGGCCTATCTCCGTCCCGAAACCGCGCAGGGCATTTTTGCGCAGTTCAATAATGTGCTGGCCGTTTCGCGGCAGAAGATCCCGTTCGGCATCGCGCAGATCGGCAAAGCATTTCGCAACGAGATCAATCCGCGCAACTACACCTTCCGCTCGCGCGAGTTCGAACAGATGGAGCTAGAGTTCTTTGTCAAGCCCGGCACGGACGCCGAATGGCACGAGTACTGGGTGAAGGAGCGCATGAAATGGTATCAGACCATCGGGCTCCCGGAGGGACATCTCCATCGCTACGTGTACCCGAAGGAAGAGCTTGCCCACTATGCGAGCGCGTGCGTGGACGTGATGTACGATTTCCCGTTCGGCACGCAGGAGCTGGAAGGGATCGCCGCGCGCGGCGATTACGACCTGCGCCGCCACCAGGAATTCAGCGGCAAGTCCATGGAATACTTCGACGACGAGACCAAGGAGAAGTTTCTTCCGCATGTCGTGGAGCCTTCGGCCGGCGTGGACCGCATCGCGCTCGCGCTGCTTTGCGAGGCATACACCGAGGAGTGGGTGCCGACGGCGGAAGCGGCGGGCGGCGAAGTTCTTGCCGCCGAGCCCGGCAAGCAGCCGCCGCAGGGGTATGAGCCCCGCGTGGTGATGCGTTTTGCGCCGCGCATCGCGCCCGTGAAAGTGGCGGTGTTCCCGTTGCTGAAGAACAAGCCGGAGCTGGTTGCCAAGTCGCGCGAGGTTTTCGAGATGCTGCGCAAGCGCTGGCCCGCGTTCTGGGACCAGGCGGGCGCGATCGGCCGGCGCTATCGCCGCCAAGACGAAATCGGAACGCCGTACGGCATCACGATTGATTTCGACACGCTGCAGGATAATACCGTCACGCTGCGCGATCGCGACACGATGAAGCAGGTGCGGGTCGCCATTCCGGAGTTGCCGTCGAAACTGGCGGAAACGCTCGGCTGATGGTTACGGCGCTCGATCGTCGCGTACCGCGATCCGGTAGAACCGGCGCGCGTCGCCCGTCCAGGGCCCGGCCCAGTCGAGAAGACCTCCCGTGCCCGCGATGTTCGTGGCGAGCACCACGTGACCATCCCATGAAAGCGCATCCGGCGGGAGGGTGTGCACGGCATATGTTCGCCCCGTGACGCTGTGCCAAGCGATCCGGGTTTCAGCAGTCGCGTGGGTGGAACCGGCTTCCTCGATCCGGAACCATTCGGACGGATCAAGCGGAGACACGCCCGCCACGAGTTCGTCCTGATCGCATTGCGTGTCACGGTCCGTGTCGGCCGCCGGATGCACGAATTCGAAGGCGCCGATGTCCACGGCGGCCACGCCGTCGTGGTTGCCGTCGAGCGGGCGTGGAACTCCGTCGTAATCCGGCTCGAGTGCCGGATTGTTGGTATGCGTGTCCACGCAGGTTGATCCTTCGGTCAGGCGATAGTCATCCGCCGCTTCGTCGAAAAAACCGGGCGCCGCTCCCGTGAGGTTGCCGCCGAGATTGGTGATGGTTCCGCCGAGCACCCCGTGGCTGACGACCCAACCGGGCTTGGTCCAGTTGTCCCGGAGGCGCAGGTCCCCGGTGTCGTCGAGCATCGCCAGCGTGTTCCCGGCGAGCGTCACATAAAGCACGTTGCCGGCGCACTCGGTTTGTTCGTCGTTGGTGGACAGGCGGAACAGCGTGGTGCGCCGCCGTAATGCGCGATCTGGCGGTTGCCGTCGTTGGTGGCTTCAATCAGCAGGTTCCCGTAAACATAGGTGTTGGAATACAGGGGCAGGGTCCAAAGCGTGTCGCTGTCCACCAGGTCGAGTTGGCGGTTCCCGTTCTCGATGCGGTTGAAGCGGATCACGGTTCCCGCGGACCGGTCCTTGAGGTTGTTTCCGAGGCATCCTTGCCGGAGCGTGCCGAGACGGTTGAACTGGAATGTGATGCCGCTGACCTCCGTATAGATGTTGTGTTCGTAGATGCTGTTGGAGATGCCGTTCCCG
>JAKJGV010000027.1 GCA_022704185.1 Verrucomicrobiota bacterium | reverse complement strand
TACGCCCAATACTGCCGATCGAGGGACCGGTATTGGATCGCTTCCTGCACGTGGTGCGTAAGAATGTTCTCGGACCCGTCCAGGTCGGCAATTGTGCGCGACACCTTAAGAATGCGATCGTACGCGCGCGCGCTGAAATTCAGGTCCGCGATCGCCATCTTGAGCATCTGCTGCGCATCGTCGTCCAGCCGGCAATGCTTGTGCACATCCTTCGCGCGCATCACGGCGTTGCAGTGCACACGGCCCGCGCCCTTGAACCGGGCTTGCTGCACCTTCCGCGCCTTGACCACGCGCGCGCGGATCGCCGAGGACGGCTCCCCTCGCTCCATGGACGAAAGGTCCTCGTAGCGCACCGCCGGCACCTCGACATGAATGTCAATCCGGTCCAGCAGCGGACCCGAAATCTTGTTGCGATATCGCTGAATCTGAACAGGCGTGCAACGGCATTCGCGTTTCGGATCGCCGTAATGGCCGCACGGGCACGGGTTCATCGCCGCCACGAGCATGAAGCGGCACGGGAACGTCACGCTGGTCGTCGCGCGGGAGATGGTGACCAAGCCGTCTTCCAGCGGCTGACGCATCACCTCGAGCACGTTGCGGTGAAACTCCGGCAGCTCATCCAGGAACAGCACTCCATTGTGCGCGAGGCTCACCTCGCCCGGCACCGGATGGGATCCGCCCCCGAGCAGGCCCGCGTCGGATATCGTGTGATGGGGCGAACTGAACGGCCGCCGAGCGATCAGCGCCTGCCGCGCGGGCAGCTTGCCGGCGATGCTGTGGATTTTTGTCGTCTCGAGCGATTCCTGGAGATTCATCGGCGGCAGGATGGAGGCCACGCGCTTGGCGAGCATGGTTTTGCCCGTGCCGGGCGGGCCGACGGCGAGAATATTGTGCCCGCCCGCCATCGCGACTTCGAACGCGCGCTTCGCAGACTCTTGTCCCTTCACGTCGCCATAGTCATCGTCGTAGACGCTGTGCGAATCGAAAACCGCCTGCACATCCACGCGATGAGGGGCCACTACCAGCTTGTCCGCCAGGAAGTCCGCCGCCTGTCGCAGCGTCTTCACCGGATACACTTCGAGCCCGTCCACCACCGCGGCCTCCTCGGCGTTTTCCTCCGGCACCACGATTCCGCGCCGGCCCTCCGCGCGCGCGTTGATCGCGATGGGCAGCACGCCTTTCGCGCGGCGCACTTCGCCGCTCAGCGCAAGCTCCCCCACCACGCATAGTTCATCGAGAACAGTCTGTTCGATGTCGCCGTGCGCGGCGATCATGCCCAACGCGATCGGAAGATCGAAACTGGGGCCTTCCTTGCGGATATCGGCGGGCGCGAGATTGACGGTCGTGCGGCCCATCGGCGGTGCAAATCCGGAATTCAGCAGCGCGGTCCAGACGCGGTCGCCGCTCTCCTTCACGGCGGCGTCGGGCAATCCCACGATGATGACCTTCGGGTCCCCGTGCCCCGCGTTGACTTCGATCTCCACCGGGTACGCATCCACGCCGTACACCGCCCCCGACCACACTTTGGATAACACCCCGCCCTCCTTCGTAAGAAGCCCGGGATTATAGAGGCGACGAGTGCGATGGCAAGCGGCAAGTCAACCCGCTAACGCCTTCCGCCGGGGCTTACCGCACCTCCACCTTGACGCGGTAGTACATGGGTGAACCCGCGTCCGGGGCGGTCAGCGACATCACGCCGCCATCGCCGGGCACCGCGTCGCCAAGGCCTGTCCATGTAACAGGCGGGCAGAGATTCGTGGCGCTTTCAAGGCGGTAGGTCCGGGAGGTCGAGCTGTCGAAGAAAACGGTGCCCGGCACATCGCCCCTCGCGGCGAGCTGGAACCGGGAGTCCGCATCTGTCGGCCCCGTGTCGGCGATATACTCGCGGTAGTTGCTCACGCTGTCGCGATCGTTGTCGCCGTCCACCGCACAGTCCAATGAACAGCCGAAGTAGCGGATTTCCCAATCGTCGGCCATACCGTCGTTATCCACGTCCGGATTCCCGAATGCGTGCAGATTGACATCGGTGGAAAACGATCTCGTGCCGCCGGCATCTATGCGGTTCGCGAGCAGGTTGACCCATCCGCCGCCTGACGTGTCCTGATCCCACACCACCATGATTCCTCCCGACGGGTGGGCCACCGTGCGGCTGTGCTGTTGTTCAGCCAGGTCTATTTCGTTCACGGTTTTGTCCGTCGCCCATGCCCGCTCCCCGGACGCCCCGATGCGATTGGCATAGACCTCGTAGTCGTAGCCGTAATTGCTGCGTTTGTCTTCCCACGTGACATACGTGTGGCCGGCGGCATCCACCGCGACGCCGGTCTCCCGCGGAAGCGAGGCGTTGCTGGATACCAACACGGGCGCCCCGATCGCATGGCCGTCGGGATCGTATCGCTTCATGTAGACCGAATTCCCCGACCTCCCCGACACGATGACGTTGTTGGACGCATCCGTCGTGAGGCTGGCCTCGCTCAACCCCACGTCCACACTGTGCCACACCGTCGCGCCCGAGGTATTCAGTCGGCACAACCATGTGCTGACCGTGCTGACATCAACGCGGTAGGCGTTGATTGTGTAGATCGCGTCGTTCGACGAGATGGCCATGCGCTGGTCCCACTGATTCGAACCCTGACCGCTTGAGACGTCATCGGCCCACACCTTGTTTCCGTTGGAATCAACCTTCGCCAGGAAACTCGCCCGGCCGGCCGGTCCATAGCGTTGATAGTGAATGTAGATGTAGCCGCTGCTGTCGGTCGCCACGTCATGCCCGAGGGTTTCGCAAGACTCGGAGTTCACCAGCTTCTCTTCGAGCCAGATGCGGTTGCCCTCGGTATCGAGCTTCATCATCCGCAGCTCCTGGAATCCCCGCCCCCAGACCACGTACAGATAGTCACCCGCTATCACGATCTGCGGTTCCGGCTCCCAGCCGGCCGGATAGGTGAGACTCATCGTATTGACCTGCACCGGGGAGCTCCACTGCGTCCCGCCGGACGTGCTGACTTTCTGGAGCTGAATGGATCCGTCCGTCTTGTTGAACCATGTGACGTAGAAGAATCCGCCGGCGGCCCGGGTGATATCCGGATTCCAATGATGCTTGGTCTCGGCGCGTGCGCCGGACGCAAGCGCGAAGCCCAAGACCAGAACCGCAACGAATCGATTTGAACTGAGGACAGCCACGACACTCCCCGAGAACAACAATGGTGTTTATGTCGGATAGCACAACAAGCGCCCCCTGTCGAGCAAAAAGCGGGATCGTTCCCGCAATCCGCTGTCTGCCTGGCGGCAAGATGAGCAGAATCCGAATCCTGTGCGTAACGTGTTCACTATCAATATGCTATGAGCATTGACTTCCCGCGCTTCGCGGGGATACGATAGTAACATGACTGAGGGGCACACTAGCGGCGTGCGGCTGCAGGCGGCCCGGCGCCCGGGGAGGGTGTCATGAAGAGAAGTCTGCGCTGCAGCGCGCTCATTCTCGGCGCGGGATTCCTGCTGGCGTCATCACAGCCGCTTCGCGCCGGCCCTTCATTGCCGATCACCAAGCCGCCGGTGACCAACGATCTCACCCGCACATACCGCACCGGCCCAGCGCAGGATCCCAACTCCGTGCAGGGCCAGTGGTTCACCAACGTTGTGAGCGGCGGGCTCGAGGTGCGAAGCCACGAGTTCTACGATAACGTTCTTGCTTCCGGCGGCGGATGGGCGGGCGCCGCCGCGATCAGCGGGCACGTCTCCAGCGTCGTCTACGACGGCTCCGGGATCAACATCCAGGCATTCAGCATTGATGCCACGATTCGCAACGACCTGATCCAGGAAGTCGAAGGTCCCTGGGCGGATGGAAGCAACTCCCACAGCGAGACGCTTCGCACGGACTCGAACTACGTCGGACGCATGAAGAGCGTCCGGCTGGCCGTCGAGTTCGCGCTGGCCGACTCGGCGAAGATTCCCGGCAACTGGGCCGATCCTTACCGTCTGACTACGCCACCCTTCATTATCGCGGCGAACGAGGACCTGTGGGCCTGGTACTGCTGGAACCCGGAAGAACCGGTGGCGACGCCCGGCGACTATTTCGTCCCCGCATGGGATTTCGGCGACATCGCCGTCGGAGGCTCCGCCACCCGTACGCTCACGTTCCTGGTCGCAGGCGCCGGCATTCCCCCGGCGGACGCGCGTTTCGGCCTCATCCTTTCCTCGTTCCAGACCACCAACGACATCCTGCTGAACCGCACCACGTCGCTGAAGATCAGCACGTGGCTGGACGATCCGGCGGTGGACACCGGCCTGCCGTACCCGTACGACTTCGAGGGCGGCGGCCTCCGCAACAGCGAGGTTTCCGTGTTTCACGATCCGGGAGTGGAGCTCGATTTCGGCGACGCGCCGGATAGCCCCTACCCCACCTTGCTGGCGAGCGACGGCGCGCGGCACCTCGTCGTGCCCGGCGTGTACATGGGATTGTTGATAGACTCCGAGCCGGACGGGCAGCCGACACTCATCGCCGACGGCGACGACACGAACAACCTCGCCGACGAGGATGGCGTGACTTTCACCGGCTCCATGACGCGCGGATCGAACATCACGTTCAACGTGACGGCATCCGTCGGCGGCTACCTGAACACATGGATTGACTTCAACCAGAACGGCAACTGGGCCGATCTCGGGGAACACATCTTCCAGGACTCCCTGCTCACTCCGGGGGTGAACGCGCTGCCCGCGGTCGTGCCGATGACGGCGCTGGTGGGACCGACGTACGCGCGATTCCGATTCTCCACCGCGATGGGACTGACGTATACCGGGTTGGCTCCGGACGGGGAAGTGGAAGACTACATCTACACGATCCACCAGGATCCGCCGCTCGCGCCCGTGACCATCACGAACTTCGTGTATTCGCGCACCAACAGCCAGTTCCTTCTAAGATGGAACGTGGAAACAAACCGCATCTACCGGGTGGAAACGGCCACGAACGATCTGCCGGCCACGAACATGACGTGGAACCAGCTCGGACCTCACGTATGGAGCCCGCAGGACGTGCAGATAGACACGAATGTGCCGGATCGCATGCGGTTCTATCGCGTAACAGTGCCCTATTCGCCGTGACCGGCTCGTGCGCGCTTCTCAGCAAGCCGGCGAAATGCTATGCGTTCTCTCCGGCATGAGAAAGCAGCGATACGACAAGGGCCGGTGGCAACTCGAACGGGAGCGGCATCACATCGCGCGGGACATCCCGCCTCCACCCGACCAGTCGTCGGCGATCGCCGACGTCGTCCCCTCCATCATGAAGGGCTGGGGATTGGAGAACCGGATGTGGGAGCAGGAGCTGGCGGACCGATGGGAGGCGCTCGCCGGGAAGCAGGTCGCCGCTCACGCGCGCCCCGGCGCGCTCGATCGCGGCACGCTGGTCGTGTTTGTGACCCATCCCGCTTGGCTCAGCGAACTGAAGCGGTACGGTCAGAAGCAGCTCCTCGCGAACCTGCAGCAGCAGTTCGGAACGCGCATTCGCGGCATCCGCCTCCAGCTCGACCCCGACGCGGGGCGGGAGAAGCGATAACTCGCCGCCGCGGCCTAACGGCCGCGGCTGCAATTGTGTTTAACTCGCTCTAGTCTTCCCTGCTCTTCTCGAGCAACGCCGGATCCCACGTGTATTCCCCGCACGGGATGCGGAAGAGGATGGCATAGAGCACGGGGCAGAGCAGGAGCGTCAGCAGGGTCGAAAACGCGAGCCCGAACATGATGGTGTTCGCCATCGGCCGCCACATCTCGCCGCCCTGCAACGAGAGAGGAATCAGCCCGCACACCGTCGTCGTGGCCGTCGCCATGATCGGGCGCAGCCGCCGCTGCGCCGCGACAATCAGCGCATCGATCGGTTCCTGACCCAGGTTCCTCTCGATCTCGATTCGATCAATCATCATGATCGCATTGTTCACGATAACACCCATGAGACTGATCAGGCCGAGAAACGCCATGAAGCCGAACGGCGCCTGGGTGATCAGCAGCCCCGGCACGATCCCGACGATCATGGGAGGGATCGTGAGGATGATGATCAACGGCCGGCGGATCGAGTTGAACTGCCCGATCAGGATGAGCGTGAGCAACCCCATGGCCAGGGGAACCACGGCCATGATGGACTGCTGCGCCTTCGCGCTCTCGGCATCCTCGCCGCCGAACTCCACGCTGTACCCCCCTGGCCAATCATCGGCCGCCTGCATCGCCTCGACCACGGGGACGATCTCCGCGAGCGCTTCCGACGCGAAGCGGCCCTCGATGTCGCTCATGAGCGTCATCGTGCGCGCCCGGTTGCGTCGCCGGATATTGCTCGTCTGCCACTCCAGCTCCGCCGTCGCGATCTGCAGGAGGGGCACGTTGTGGCCCGACATGAACGAGTACACCGCGAGGCTTTCGATGCGCCCCAGGTCCTCCCGGAATGCGTCGTCCGACCGGAACACGACCGGGATCAGGTCCTTCCCTTCCCGATACTCCGTCACGGAGAGGCCCGAGATCTGGGTTTGCAGCGAGGTCGCGACGTCCTCGCTCGTGAACCCGGCCTGGCGCGCCTTCTCCTGGTCCACGTTGATCTTCAGCTTTTTCGTCCATTCCCCCCAATCGTCGCGGATGTTCGTCACGCCGGGTATCTCCCCCATCGCCTTCGCGATGCGCTCGCGCAACTCGTAGATCGCGCCGATGTCCTTCCCCGAAAGATAGATTTTCACCGGCGCGCCCACCGGGGGGCCGTTCTCGAGCGGTTTGACGGTGTAGCGGCAATCCGGAAAGTCCGCCTCCAGGTGATCTTCCAGCGCTTTCTGAAGCGCAGCCACATGATCCGCCGCCCGCAGGGTGATGACCACGCTGGCGTAGTTCGGGTTGTCCTGCTCCACATTGAGCCCGAGATACCAGCGCGGACCGCCGGACCCGATGAAGCTCGCGACGCTTTCCACCTCGTTCGTCCGCGCGAGGAGGAAGCGCTCCAGCCCGGCGAGCCGCTCCGCGGTCGTTGTCACGTCGGTGCCGTACGGCTGCCAGAAATCCACGAGCAGCATCTCGCGGTCGTTCGGCGGGAAGAAGATGCTGGGGACGAAGCGGAAGCCCCACACGGCCACCACGAACACCGTGCCGACAATGGCCATGAACCGCCCGCGCCGCTGCAACGACCGGATCAGCAGCGCGCGGTAGACGCGGTACACCTTGCTGTCGAAGGACTGGCCCTTCTGCTCCGGCTTCAGGAAATAATAGCAGAGGATCGGAACGAACGTGATCGAGAGGAACCACGAGCACAGCAGCGTGAGGGAGACCACCTGGAAGATCGAGAAGCAGTATTCCCCCACGTCGGATTTCGCCCACGCAATGGGCAGGAACGCGCAAATCGTGGTCAGCGACGAGGTGAGCAGCGGCAGCCACAGCTCCTGGATCGCGCCCTGCACGGCCGGCAGCCGTTCCTCGCCCCGCGCGAAGCGCACGAGGATGTTCTCGCTGATGACAACCCCGTTGTCCACGAGCATCCCCAACGCGATAATCAGGGCGGCGATGGACACCTGCTGCAGCGATATCTTGAACACCGGCATGAACACAAAACACATCAGCATGGCCATGGGGACCAGCGCGCCGGTGATCAACGCTGTGCGCAGCCCCGTAAAGATGAACATGATCACCACGACAAAAGCAAACGCCTCCAGCAGGTTCACCATGAAGTCGTTGATGGAGCGGGTTACGTATTTCTCCTGCGAGAAGAACGGGACGAGGTCCACGCCCCACGGCATCGCCGCCTGCAACTCCCGGACCTGCGCGATCACCGCAGGCGCCATGTCGGTGACCTTGCCGTCCGCGACCATGGACACCGCGAGGATGAGACACTGCTCGCCGTCGTAGCGGGTCATCGTTTCCGGCGGCTCGACGAACCCGCGCCGGATCGCGGCGATATCCTGCAGGTACACGGCGTCGTCCTGGCCCTGCGCCCGGATGGAGAGGAGGCGGATGTCCTCGACGGAACTGAGGGCGCCGCTCGGCTCGATGATGATGCGCTCCGGGCCCACCTTCGCGCTTCCGCCGGGCTTGAGGATGTTCTGGCTCGAGATCGCGCTCATGATCTCCTGCGGGGTGATGCCCGCCTCCGCCAGCCGCGCGTTGGAGAACTCGACGTAGATCCGCTCCTCCTGCACCCCGTAGAGGTCCACCTTGGCGACCATGCCGTTCTGCAGGATCGTGTCGCGCAGGTCGTCGGCGTGCGTCTTCAGTTCCCGGTAGGTGTAGCCATCGCCCGTGACGGCGATCAGCACGGGAAACACGTCGCCGAATTCGTCGTTCACGAACGGGCCCTGCACCCCGTCCGGCAGCGTCGGCTCGACATCCGCCACCTTGTTGCGCAGCTTCTGCCAGATCGGCGGCATGTCCATGTACTTCGACGCCACTTCGACGGAGATGATGGACACGCCCGTCATGGACTGGGACTCGATCTTCTCCACCTCGGGGATTTCCTGGAGCTTCGACTCCAGCTTGTCGGTGACGAGCTCCTCCACTTTCTGCGGCGCGGCGCCCGGCAGGTACGTGATGACCAGCGCGGTCCGGATGGTGAACTCGGGGGATTCGAGGCGCGGGACCGACTGGTACGCGCTGTATCCCAGCATCGCGACGAGCGCGAAGAACGTGAAGGCCGTACGGTTGTTTTTGATGCACCATCCTGCAAGGTTCATGAGACAAGCTCCCTGTTCGGCGCCGGCGCCTTGCTCACTCCAGAACGCGGACCTCGATCCCGGCGCTCAGCCGGTGCACCCCGCGTGTCACCACCCGTTCGCCAGGCTGCAGCCCTCCCAGGATCTGCAGGCCGGACGAGGTCAGCGGGCCGATCGTCACCGTCCGCTCTTCAACGACGCGGCCCTCCGGATCGACCACCCAGACATAGTGCGTTCCATCCGGACGACTGACGACGCTCTCGGAGGGAACGAAAATCGCCCCGGCCTCATCCGTCGCGAAAGCAAGCGAAGCTTCGCCCGTCATCCCGATGCGAAGTTCCCGCGTATCCCCGCGAATGTTGAGCCGGACGGGATAAGTGCTCTTCCCGCTCGTTTCGGCGCTGATCTCGCTGACCTCGGCGTCGAACACCCGGCCCGGAATCGCGCCGAACGTGATCGTGGCGGAAGTCCCCATCGCCACCCCGTTGATCAGCACCTCGGGAAGTCCGATCACCATCTCGAGCCCGCCGCCTTCCGCGATCATGGCAATCGTCTGCCCCGCGTTCACGGTCTGGTACACCTCCACCGGCCGCGACGCGACGCGCCCGTCGAACGGGGCCTTCAACGTCCCGTAGTCGAGCTGCAGCCGCGCCATCTCGAGCGCCTTGCGCGCGACCGCCTGCTGCGCCTCGGTGGATTCGAACGACGCGCGCGCCTGGTCCAGGTCGCTCTTGCTGACCGTC
The DNA here is from genome assembly GCA_022704185.1 of Verrucomicrobiota bacterium. Taxonomy (GTDB): domain Bacteria; phylum Verrucomicrobiota; class Kiritimatiellia; order CAIQIC01; family JAGNIJ01; genus JAKJGV01. The sequence goes on along the minus strand of JAKJGV010000027.1, from coordinate 11,971 downwards.
TGCGACTCGTACAGGCTGCGGACGCGGTCGTATTCCGCCTTCGCCTGCTTGAGCATCGCGTCGGACTGGTTCAACTGGGCTTCCGCCTGCTTCACCTGCAGTTCGTAATCCGACGGATCGAGCCGGGCGATCAGGTCTCCCTCCCGGACCTCCATGCCGGCCTTGATCGGCAGCTCGATGATCTTGCCGGCGACGCGGAAGCTGATGTCCGCCTCCACCGCGGGGCGGACCGTGCCGGCAAACGTCCGCAACCGCTCGTGCGCCGGGTCCCGGACCGTGATCACGTGGACGGGCCGCACGGACGGCGGCGGCGGTTCCGGCGCCTTGCCGCATCCGGAGAACAACAGCGCGGCCGCAAGGCAAAGGGTTGGCATCAATCGGGCAAGAACCGGGCTCATGGGATGACCTCCGTGCTTTGCTGAATCGTTCTTTCCAGGTCGGAGAACCAGCGTTTCCTCGTTTCGGCGTCCTTCGTCTCGGGGAACCATGCGACGGCGCGCTGCGCCTTGATGACGTCCAGCATGAACTGGTACCTCGCGAGCACCGCCTGCTGGTCTTTCACCAGGGTATCGGTCTGCGCGTCCAGCAGCTCCACGATCGCCACATTCCCGAGGGCATACTTCTGCTGCACCACGTCGAGGCTCTTCTTCGCGAGGTCGGAGGCCCGTTGCGTGAGGTTGATGGTCGAATCCGAACTGGAAGAAGCCAGCAACGCCTCGTACACGCGCTGCGCGATGTACTGCTCCGTCTGCCGGCGCAATTCGCGCAACCGGCGGACTTCCGCCTGCGCCTTGCGCAGGTCCGCCACCTTGCCCCCGCCCTCGAACAGCGGCCAGTTCGCGACGGCGGCGAACATCCACGTGTCATCCTTGCCCTCCGGCAGGACAAACGGCGGCGGCGAAGCGGAATCCCCCGCAGCCAGCGTCTTGCTGAACGTGTGGTCGAAATTGAACGAAACCCCGACTTCCGGAACGACGAAACGGCGGCGGGACTGGTTGATGACCAGTTCCTGCGCGCGGATCGCGAAATCGAGGGCCCGCAGTTCGGGCGCGTTCTCGAACGCCCGCTCCAGCAGGAACAACCGGAGCGCGTCGAATTGACGATCGCTCTGTATGGTCTCCGCAAAAGCCGGATCGAAGAAGGGGCTGTACCCCACCAGCGCCGCGGCATCGGCCGGATTCCAGAGGTCGTCCATGTTCCCGCCCATCGCCTGGTTGAGCAGCGTCTGCGCGATGGAAACCTGCGTGAACGCGTCCATCATGGACGAACGCGCGCCGGCGAGCTGCGCTTCCCAACGGTAGATCTCTTCCGGACCCGCCACGCCGGAACGCTCGCGGTTGCGCGCCGCGTCGAGATAGGTCTGGATCTGGCCGAGATTGCTCAGCTCGATCTCCAACAGCGCCTTGCGCGAGAGCAGGTTGATGTACGCGTTCGCCACCTGTTCGAGCGTGTCGAGCTCGCGCGCCGATTGCTCGAACTCCCGGCTCCGGTAGGCCAGCGATTGCGCCCGGAACGCCGTGATCGCCGGATCGTTGAAGACGATCTGGGTGATCGCGATGCCGCCCAGGGTCGTCTGCTGCGGCTGCAATCCCATGGAAGACGCCGCGCGGTCCTCGTCCACCTCCGCGTACTGCAGGTTCGCGCCAACCCGCGGGAACAGCGTGCTCCGCGCCAGTTTCCGGTCCTCGCGCGCCACGTTCACCTCCTCCGCCCCCGCCGCGACGGCGGGGCTGTTGGCCAACGCCAGCTCGAACGCGGTGCGAAGGTCCAGCGGCTTCCCCCGCTCCACCTCGTCGGGATGCAGGATGTCGGCGTTCTGCATGATCCGGTACGGCAGGGCGACGCCGATCTCGCGGGCGGTCGCCGCGTTCAGGATCACGCGCGTGGTCGAGTCCACCAGCACCGGAAGCGTTTCCGGCGCGGCGCCCATCTGGATCTGCTGGATGTTCAGCGCGAGCCGGCGAATGATGCGGCTGTGATCTTCGCTCTGCTGGCCCGCCATGATTCCGCGCCGGACATCCACGAGCCCCATCATGGAGAAGGAGGGCCATTTCCGCGCCTTGATGCCGTCAATCAGCTTCTGCGTTTCCGCGGCGTCCATCACGACGGACGGAGTGAGGTAAACCGCCTTTGCGTCGGCGGGGATCGCGCCGAGCGTTTCCCCGGCGGACGCGGTCATCGGCACGAGATCCATCCGGACCCCGGTGGCGCGCGTGTATTCCTCCGCCTCCCGCCGCACGTCGGGCGTGTGCGCGAGGAAGTACTGGTCCACCAGCACGGCCAGCCTCTTGAACGGCACGATCAAGCGGAAGAGCTGGATGTCGTCCTTCGCCTCGCAGGGCACAACCACGAAGGTGTAGTTCGGGATCGCGGAACGGCCGTCGGCGCCGATGGGAAGCCCGATCATGGAAGGGTCTTCGATGAACCCGCTGACGACGGGTTTGGGCAGCGGCTCGCCGGCCGTCACCACGGCGCGCGTGATCAGCATCCCTCCCGCGAACACCATGTCCACTTCCGCATCCTGCAGGGCCGCGCGCAGCACCTCCCGCGCCCGGTCAAGATCCCATTCCGCGTTCCAGGCGGGCCCCTCCAGGAAGGTGATCTCCCATTCGCCTTCGGCCAGGACGGAAACCTCGCGCTTCAGCATTTCCGCGATCTCGTCGAAATACGGGGAGTCTCCGTCCCGCAGGATCGCGATCTTGTACTCCTTCGTGGCCTCGGCGAAAGCAGGCGCCCCGATCAACAGGAGGCACAACAGCAAGCGAACCGATGTACGGCGCATAACCCCCCCTCCGACTGCTGCATCCACGCTACCTCAGAACCACGCCCGCACGCACGTACCACGTGTCGTCCACGGCGGATTTCAGGAGATAGTCTTCGTCGCTGTTCTCGATCCGGTACTCCCTCTCGAAATCCATGCCGCCGGAGAGGTGCACCCACACGGAGCCGCCCACCCGCAGCTCGGCCCCGATGCCCGCGCGCCAGCTCTCCTCCTTGAAATCGTATTCGCGGCTCTCGTGCGTCGTGTCGCGCACGTTCCACATCCCGCCCGCGGGCAGCAGGTGCGCGTGAAGGATGAGCCCGTCGGAAGGCGCCCAGACCACCACCGGCTCGGGCAGAACCAGTTGAAGGCTGAGCGACGGCGTCGGATCCCAGCGGACGCCGCCGACCGGGTACAGCTCGTCCTTGCCGAAGGCGGTGTCGTACGCCACGCCGCCCACGAGGCGCACGGGCTTCGAGCATTGCCATGAAGCCGTGCCGTGAAAGAGCGTCTTGAAATCCTCGCTGTCGGTTTTGCGGAAGTCCGTGAAGAAACCCGGCGTCAGGCTCGCGGCCAGCTCCCAGCGATCCAACCCGGTGTAAATCGCGCCCGCCGAGACGGCCGCGGAATACAGCGTGAAATCGTCCAGGTTTTCAATCCCGTCGAACGTGAAGCGATGCATCTCGTAGAACGGCCCCGCGAACCATTGCCAGGCGTCGTTTTCATACAGCGGCAGGGGGGCATAGATGGAGATTTCGTACAGGCCGACCGTGCCTTTCTGCGACGGGGTTTCCGGATCCTTCAAGTCCGATGTCCCCACGTAGGTCCCGAGCGCTTGAGCCGCGACTTCGCCGGGGACAAGCGAATCAGCCTGTTCGGCGCGCGCCTGCGGAAAGAAATCCGATATGGCAAGGGCACCCACGACCCCGGCCATGCAAACGACCCGCGTCCGTTTCATGTGCGATCCTCCCCGCCCCACTTATAGACAACCAACGGCGGCATGGCAACGATTCCGGAACCTACTCCAACGCACCCACCCCCATATCAGGCGTCAGAGACTCGACCCGGTACGCGGTCGTGGTACGCGCGATCTCCATGTCGCGATACCGGATCTTCAACTCAGCCGGATCGGTGGTGAAGAAGCGGATTTCGTTTGCAATCCGGCGCGCGACGAGGGTCGTCGGACGAGACGTTTCGACGTCCCAGCCCTGTTCCTGCAAACGCCGGCCGCGGAAACACAGAAAATCGCGCGTGATGACTCCGCCGCTGTAATATGCGTCGTCTTCACCGTACTCGTCCGCATACTCGCCCCGCTCCGCGGCCGCGTGGTGAATGAAGTAATGAATCGGCTTCTCGCGCACATTGATCCGTCCGTCCGCTATCTCCAACCCCCGGTTCCCGAACCGACGGTCATGCCGGATTCCCACGACATCGCACAAGTACTCGTCCACCGCGAGGGATGGACGGTCCACCTGGTCCGGCTCATCACCCCACCACTCCGTGCGCCGCGGATTGAAGAGAAAGTAGTACACCGTGCCGCGTCCGTATCTCCGCCGGATGAGCGCCGGCTGCTCCCGCCCGTCAACCTCCATCGTCAGCAGCACCTCGGCGCGATCCGGGTCGAACGAGTCCGTGTCGGGCTCAACATAAAGCGCATCCTTGATTTCCAGCGCGCCGCCGCGCAACCCGTGAACGCGGATGCTTCCGCGGCGGACGCCGGACACATCGAAGCCGCGCAGCTTCCTCAACTGCTTCGCGGTCGCCGGCTGACCGCGTAGATGCCGGTCGCGCAACCCGAATCCGTTCCCGATCACCAGCACACCGCCGCGGCGGCAGAAACGGACGAGCCTTCGGACCACGTCGCTGTCGAGCTTGCGATCGTAGGCGTGGAAGTCCGCGATCACCACGGGCTGCGATTCGGGCTCCAGCGGCGTCGTGTCCGTAACGACCGCGTAATTGACGTTCAGTTCCGTGAAGTTCCATGAATGCGCCATGTGCTCCACCCATGCCGTGGGTTGCAGGTCGAACACGGCATCGAGCCCGTGAAACAGGTGCAGGCGCGGCGGGGCCGGGTAGTCGGCCGCGGCGAGGTCGCGTCCGGGCCCCGCGATGAGTTCATGCAGGGCTTTCAGTGAATGCCAGATGGGCAGCGGGTCGGCATCCGCCGGTTCCCGGACGATCCCGAAAGGACCTTCATGGCCGCGGTAGTAATAGGTGAAGTAGCTGTTTCCCGCGAGCTCGGGCAGGAAGGAGAAAAGCGCCGCGCTCAGGCACGCCATATCGGCCTTCACTTGATCGTCAGGCACCAGCCCATGCGTTCCTCCGTCGCCGGCAGAGGTGCGGAATCCGAAATTGCCGACATACGGCGCTGTGCCCGCGATCCCGGAAACCAGCTTCGCTTTCATCAGCTCTTCGCGAAACGTGAGGTCGGGCCCCCGGTGGCCGTGGGCATACTGGTTGATTCCGAAACTGTCCAGGAACGAGTACGCCGGATGGAGGCCGCGCACCGGGCCGAAAAGATCCCAGTTGCGGCACTGAAACGGCATCGTCGGGTCCACTTCGCGGTACGCCTCCACGAAGTCGCGCGCGAAGTCCGCGAGCAGCACCAGGCCGAACTCGAGCAACTCGTGCTGGCGCGGATCGTCGCGCGAAACGCCCTGCTGGAAATCGCCGAGGATCTTGTCGGCGGCCTCCGCAAAACCGGCATAATCGGTGCCCCACGCCTTGTTCATGCGGCGCACGCGCCCGTGGCGTTGCCGCAGAAAGCGCGCGAAGGAAGCGCGCCCCGGTTCCGAGCCGAACAGCGCGTGCACAATCATCCGGTCGCCGCGGCTTTCGAGGTCGAGCCCGATCTTCTCTTCCCAGATCACGATCGTTGAGACATTGTCCAGCCGGTAGAACGCCATCGCGAGCCGTCGCGCGAAATGACAGATGAAGTCGCGGTAGCCGGGATCGAAGTAGTCAATATCGAAGCCGTGTTTGGAACCGTCCGCCATCGTCGCCAACGGAAACCACTGGGTGAAGCGATCAATATTCAGGTAGAACTGGATGAACAGCCCGCGCGCCGCCGCAAGTTCCGCGAGCTTCACCATGTCTTCGAGGGTTAACCGCTGGCCCGCGCCCGCGCTGGCGTTGAAGTCGAGACACCAGACGGTGAGCGTGTTGAACCCTGCGTCCCGAATGCGATCGAGGTCGCGCTCGACGCGCGGCCAATCCATGACGCCGCCGTAAATCGCCAGGGGCTCATACTCGATACCGACGGGCCGAAACGGGGTTCCGTCCGGACGGGTGAACACCCAGCCTCCGTTGGGCAACCGTTCCACCCGGCACCGCGCCGGGCGGATATCCTCAACGGTCTCGCGCCATGCCGAAAGCTCTTCTTCGGTTACAGGCCTGCCGAGATCAAGGAGCTCTTCGGCAAATGCCGATCCAAACACGAGGAGAAGAACAAGGACGGCATTAAGGCGTTTCTTCGGCATGAACACAGGCTATTCAACCCCTGCGCACGTGTCGAGCGAACGATAACCTGTAGCGGAAAGCGGGCCCCTGCTTCATGGCTTGCCATGCAGTGAGCCGACGGGCAGGCGGGAAAGTCCGCCTTCGCAAACTTCGTTTGGCTACGGCGGGACAGCCTTCGCTCATCGCGAAGGCTGGCTTGCCATCCATAGCTCAAGCGTCTTGTCCTCCGAAGCTTCAGCGAGGGAGGAAGCGCGTGGCGAGGAGCGACTTGTCCGCCGTAACCCTGCCTGCCGGCAGGCAGGCTTGGCGAAGGCGGAAGGATGGTATCCCGGGCGGGACTTGAACCCACGACCTCCGGATTAGGAATCCAGCGCTCTGTCCAACTGAGCTACCGGGACACAATCTATATTCATTTTCCGTTGCCAAGTGCCACTTGGCAATTGGAAACTATGCCGGATGAAGAATGTCCTGTTCCTGCAATTGCCCCAGCTCGACAATGATGTCCGGGGCCGGCACGAGAATGTGCCGCTGGCGGCCCTGTACCTGGAACACGCGCTCGAACAAAGCTCCGAGGGCCGCTATTGGTCAGGGCGCCACATTTCGAAACAGGCGGATGCCCTGGACGACCATGGACTGCTTCGCATCATCACACGCATCCGTCCCGACGTCATCTCCGCGACGCTCTATCTCTGGAACATCGAGCGCACCCTCCATCTGCTCGCGCAGGCGCGGGCCGCCCTGCCCCGCGTCCGCATCGTCGCCGGCGGCCCCGAAGTCGCGCCCGACCATCCCTTCCTCCATAAGAGCAACCTCGCAGACGTCGCGGTGTACGGCGAGGGCGAGCCGGTGTTCCCTCGCATTCTCCGAGCCATCCGCACGGGCAGGCGCACGAACTTCATCAACGTGGCATGGCGGCGCATCCGCGCTTACTCATGGGGCGCGAAACCTCCGCCGGCATTCAATCTTCCAGCCGACCTTCCCCCGCCCCGCCACCGGTCATGGCGGCCCGACGCGCACGGCATGGCCTATCTCGAAACCACGCGCGGCTGCCCGCTGCGCTGCGCGTTCTGCTGCTACGGCCACCGGAGGAGCCGCATCACCGCGCTTCCCGCAAGCGAGGTCATCGAGCGCGTCCGCATCCTCCGCGCGCGCGGCGCGCGCGAGATCCGGTTCATTGACCCCACGTTCAACGCGCACCCGGAATTCGACGCGATCATCGCCGGTCTCGCGCGCCTGAATCGCAACCGCAGGCTGGAGTTTTTCTGCGAATTGCGCGCGGAGACTTTGAGCGCCCTGCAGGCGCGATTGCTGGCCGCTGGAAACTTCCGCGAGATCGAGGTCGGCATGCAAAGCCGCAATCCCCAAACCCTGCGCACGATCCGGCGCCCGACCCATCTCGCGAACCTCGACCACGGCATCACGCGGTTGACCCGCGCGGGCGTGCGGGTGACGGTGGACCTGATGTACGGCCTCCCCGCGCAGAACCTCGCCGATATACGCGCGATGATCCGATGGTCGGCAAAGCAGCGCCGGATCAACGTGCAATGCCTCCAGACGCTCCTCCTGCCGGGCACCGATCTCCGCGCGCGGCGGAACGAGCTGGCGCTCGTCGCGGCCGACGAGCCGCCGTACGCCGTGGCGAGCACGGCCGCGCTTCGCGCGGAGGACATACGCGCCGCCGAGCAGCTCGCGCGCAGGACGCTCCGCATGCAGATGGATTGTCCGACGCAACGATTCGTCGGCAGACAGTTGCCGGATCTGTTCCCTGAGCAGGTCGTTGTCGAAATCAACGCGCTCGATGCGGCTCGACGGAGTCTCGCCCTCCATTCGTCCGAACCAGGGAAGAAACGATGGAGGGCGAGCGTCCCGCGAGCCGGGGCCGCCAATCGCCGCGCGTTGGTGATACGGGGCGCCCGCCTGTTCGAGCGCCGCGAGGAGATCGCGCGGCTCATCCGCGAAGCGGTGACACTGGAGCCTTACATCCTCTGGCAGTTCGTGCTGGAGCCTGAACGAGAGGAACCGCTCGACCTGCTGGACTACCTGTCCGACACGATCAGGCAAGCCGGAACACACGTGGTGGACCGATTCCTGGACATGCACTCGCCCGGCAAACGGGCGTCCCGTCGCCTGATGGTTCGCCTGCGGCCGGGACACCGGTACGCGCGCGATTGGAGCGCGGCCGCGGAGGCCGGTCTGCGGGACTGCTTTTTCTGATTCAACCGTCGGGCCGTTTCTGCTAGGAATAGCTTCGCGTGAACTGGTTCAAGAAAGCGCTGTGGAAGCTTCGCCGACGGCGGCCCCGCTCGATGCCCGATGAGCGGGAGCTTTACGAGATGGTCCGGTTGACGCCCTTCTTCCGCGACGTGCCGGAACAGAACCTCCGCGAGATGCTGAAAGTGTCCGAACCCTTGCGCGTGCGCGATGCGGACGTCATCGTGCGCGACGGGGAGGAGGGCGACTATTACTACATGGTGCTCGACGGCATGGCGTCCGTCATCCGCCGCCGCACCCCGGACGAGGAGCCACGGGTCGCCGCGGTACTGGCGCCGGGTTTCGCCTTCGGCGAAGAAGCATTGATCTCCAACGCACGCCGGAACGCCACGGTCATCATGGAGACGCACGGCATCCTGTTGCGGATTCCGAAGAACGCTTTCCTGGATCATATCGTGGCTTCGCTGGTGACCACGATCACTCCGGGCGAGGCGAACCGCATGATCGGCGAAGGCGCGAAGTGGCTGGACGTTTTCCCTGCCGATCGAGGAGCTTCGCGAGCGACTCGACGAACTCGATCCTTCTCTCACCTACATCTGCTGTTGCGAAAACGGCCGCTTGAGCGCTGCCGCCGCGTTCCTCATGCGCCTCGCCGGCTACAAGGCCGTAGTCCTCCAGGGCGGCCTGCGCCTGCTGGAACGGCGCTTCAGGGAATAACCAACGGCCCACGCACGAGTTGCTGCTGCACCCCCCCTGCTCCACCACCCCCGAAACAGGACTCCGCCGACGCAAGGACATTCAACAAACGGGCATGCTATAGCATGTGGTTTTGTTGAATCTTTTCTCTGTTGACATATAACAGTATCATGATACATTGATGTGTATGAAAGCCAAGAAGCCCGCACAGTGCGGTGCAGGGATGTCCATCAACGATCTGGCGCGCATGGCGCAGGTCCTGAGGTTGCTGGCGCACCCCCGCCGGCTTAAAATCATCGAGATCCTGGAATCCGCGGACGCGGCGCCGGTCCACGAAATCGTGGGCCGCATCGCCCTGCCCCAGGGCGCGACCTCCCAGCACCTGAACCAGATGCGCCGGGTGGGTCTCGTGGAATCCGAGCGAAGAGGGAAAGAAGTCTGGTACCGCATTTCGGACCGGCGCTGCATCAGCATCCTGAACTGCATTCGAGGCAAAGGAGGAATCAAGCCATGAAACGATACTTCACCCCGCTCGCCATTGTTGCGCTTCTTTCCGCGGCATGGACCGCGGCGCAGGGCGTCACCCTGGATGAAGCTGTCCAGACGGCGCTCGAGGCCAGCCCGGATGTACAGTCGGCGGAATACCGGGTCGACGCGGCGCGCGCGATGCTCAAGCAGGCGAAGTCGGCTTACTACCCGTGGATCAGCGTCTCCGCCAATTACGCGCGGAGCGACAACCCGCCGCAGGCGTTCATGATGACGCTGAACCAGCGTTCGCTGAACATGATGGATCCGGCGTTCAACCCGAACGAACCGGACGAAACCGAAAACCTCCGCGGCAGTATCGGCCTTCAGTGGCGGCTTTTTGACAGCGGCCGGCGCGAGGCCGACCGGCACATGGCGAAATACGGCGCGCGCGCCGCCGCCGAAGCGCTGGCCGCCGCGCAGAACGAACTGGCCCACGAAGTCACGCGCGGTTTCTACGGGGTCCTCCAGGCGCGCGCGTTCGCGGAAGTCCAGCACGAAGCCGTTCGCAGCATCGAGGAAAGCCTGCGCATCGCCAACGAGCGGTTCGCCGCGGGCAGCGCGGTCAAGACGGACGTCCTGAACCTGGAAACCCAGCTCGCCCAGGCGCGGGAGGACCTGATCAAGGTCCAGAACGGAACCCGGCTGGCCGTCGCGGCGCTCAACACCGCCATCGGCAAGGAACTGGCGACCGCCGACAACCTGCAAGCCCCCAGCGTGTCCCTCGACGCGCCGCCGCCGGAATGCAGGGACCCGAACGCTTACGAGAACCGCCCCGAGCTCAGGGCCGCGCGACTCATGACCCGCATCAAGGCGCAGGACATGAAGAAGGCGAAGCGCGGCTACGGTCCGACGCTCAGCGCGTTCGCCTCCTCGGACTGGGACAGCGACGCCTCCAGCGATTTCGAGCAAAGCTACATGGCGGGAGTCATGGCGGAACTCAACGTTTTCGACGGATTCCGGACCCGCGGCGCGGTCGCCGCCGCCGTTTCCGAGCATGAAGCGGCAAAAGCGGATGAACAGCGGGCCGTCAACAATCTCAAGCTCGACCTGACCCAGGCCTTCCTCGGGGCGCAGGACGCCTGGGAGCGGCTCAATGTCACCCGCAAGAGTCTCGAGAGCGCGCAAGAGGCGCAGCGCATCGTCCGCGAACAGTACGAGCAGGGCGCCGCCGATATCGCCATCCTGCTCCAGACCCAGGTCGGCGTCACGGCGATGCAGACCCGAAACGTCGCGGCGCAGTACGACTATCTTACCGCCCTGTCGAATCTGAAGAGAGCAAAGGGAGAATGGGTCAAGGAATCTGACGCGAAGAGATGAATATCGTCTTTTGTCCGTGGTCCGTGGTCCGTTGAAGGGAGAACAAGATGGCAAAGAGTGATTTTCAAAACCTGAGAGTCTATCAAACGGACAACGAACAACTGACATCGGACCATAAATATCAAGGGGAGGAACACAGATGAGCAATATCCTGAAAGTGCTGAAAACACAGTGGAAGATCCTAACCGGCGTGATCGGTCTCGCCGTCGTCATCGCGTGGTCCGCGGGCTCCTGCACCGCCAAGGTGAAACCCGGGCAGCTTGACGCGCAACCCGGCCTGCCGGTTCCTTCGGGCGCGTCGCAGTTCACGGTGCGCATGGAGCCGGCCGCGTCGCGCATCTACGTCGTGGGCAATGCGGCATCGGAGGAGCGAATCAACCTGAGCGCGCGAATCCCCGCCTATGTCAGCGAAGTCCTCGCCAGCGCGGGAGACCGGGTGAAGAAGGGCCAGGTTCTGATCACGCTCGACGATCGCGAGATCCGCGAGCAGCTCGCCGCCGCCGAGGCGCAGCTCAACCAGGCTCAAACCGAATATGATCGCGCAAAGCAGCTCTTCGAGCGAAACGCGACGACCCAGCAGGCGCTGACGGCCGCGGAATCCATGTTCACGGCGGCGCGCGCGCAGGTGGAACAGGTGAAGGTCATGCTCACCTACGCGCAAATCACCTCCCCCATTGACGGCATCGTCACGGATCGCCGCATCGAAGCGGGCGACCTCGCGAACCCCGGCATGGTGCTGCTCGCGGTGTACGATCCCGCGCGCATGCGGCTCGAAGCCCCGGTCCCGGTGCGGCTGGTGGACCGGCTGGCCGTGGGGCAGGAGGTGGACGTCGCGCTGGAACGCCCGGCCCGCACGCTCAAGGGCCGCGTGACGGAAGTCGTGAGCGAAGTGGACCCGGCCAGTCGCACGCAGTTGGTGAAGATCCGCCTGGAGGGCGTGGAAGACGGGGTGCTGCCCGGCACGTTCGGCCGCTTGTGGCTCGAAGAGGAGCCGCGCCC
>JAKJGV010000026.1 GCA_022704185.1 Verrucomicrobiota bacterium | reverse complement strand
CTTGGCGAGGTTCTCCCGCGCGGCCGCTCAAGGAGATGATGAGGGCGGATGCCGCGATGCTGCGACTCCCGCAGATGAAACGCACCGTGGCGGACCTGGAGGAACGGGTTCGCAAGCTGGAAGACGACGCTCCAGCGGGGGAATCGCCGGCCTGAACAGAATCCTTCTTCAACTGTCCAAAGACCGGGCGTGAGTGGCTGGAGGTGGCGGACTTATGCAAATGGACAGACTGACGATCAAGGCGCAGGAGGCGGTGCAGCGGGCAACCCGCCTGGCCGAGCAATATCACCACAGCGAGGTGGAGCCGGAGCATCTCCTGCTGGCGCTCGTGGATCAGGAAGAAGGGGTTGTCCGCCCGTTGCTTAACCGTCTCGGCGTGTCTCCCGAAGCCGTGCGCAGCGAGATGGAATCCGCTTTGACCACGCGCCCCTCGGTGCAGGGCGCGGCCGCGGAGCGGATGATTTCGCGCGCTTTCCGGGCGGTGCTGGAGTCGGCGTTCGATCTCGCCGGCAAGATGCACGACGAGTACGTCAGCACCGAACACCTGTTTCTCGCAACGATTCAGCAGAAGGGCACGGACGCCGCGCGCGTGGCGGCGAAGCTGGGCCTTTCGCCGGAAGCCGTGCTCAAGGCGCTGCAGGCGGTGCGGGGCAGCCAGCGCGTGACGGACCAGGCGCCCGAGGACAAGTACGAGGCGCTGAAGAAGTACGGGCGCGATCTGACCGAGGCCGCGCGGAAGGGGAAGCTGGATCCGGTGATCGGGCGGGACACGGAAATCCGGCGCGTGGTGCAGGTGCTTTCGCGGCGCACGAAGAACAACCCGGTGCTGATCGGTGAGCCCGGCGTGGGGAAGACCGCGATCGTGGAAGGCCTTGCGCAGCGGATCATTGCCGGCGACGTGCCGGAGAGCCTGAAGAACAAGCGCGTGGTGGCGATGGATCTCGGCGCGATGATTGCGGGGGCCAAGTATCGCGGGGAGTTCGAAGACCGCTTCAAGGCGTTTCTGAAGGAAGTCATCGCGGCCGAGGGATCCATCATTCTTTTCATAGATGAACTGCATACGCTGGTGGGCGCCGGCGGCGCGGAGGGCGCGGTGGACGCTTCGAACATGATCAAGCCGCCGCTGGCGCGCGGGGAGCTGCGCTGCGTCGGCGCGACGACGCTGAACGAATACCGGAAGTACGTGGAGAAAGATGCGGCCCTGGAACGCCGGTTCCAGCCGGTCATGGTCGCCGAACCCACCGTCGAGGACACGATCGCGATTCTGCGCGGGCTGCGCGAGCGCTACGAGGTGCATCACGGAGTGCGCATTCAGGATTCGGCCCTGGTGGCGGCGGCGAAGCTTTCGCATCGGTACATCAGCGACCGGTTCCTGCCCGACAAGGCGATTGATCTCGTGGACGAAGCGGCCAGCCGGCTGCGGATGGAAATCGACAGCATGCCGGTCGAGATCGACGAGGTCGAGCGGCGCATCATGCAACTGGAGATCGAGAAGGAAGCGCTGAAGAAGGAAAAGGACGCGGCTTCCCGTGACCGCCTCGGGAAGCTGGATGCCGAGCTGGCCGATCTTCGAGAGCGCAGCAAGGCGATGAAGCTCCATTGGCAGAAGGAGAAGGAGCTGATTTCTGAAATCCGTTCCCTGACGGAGGCCCTGGACCTCGCGCGCGGCCAGGAGGAGGCCGCCAAGCGCGAGGGCAACCTGCAGAAGGCGGCGGAACTGATGTACGGGCAGATTCCCCGCATCCAGAAACAGGTGGAGGCGGCTCAACAGAAACTCGCGGAACTCCAGAAGGATCAGAAGATGTTGAAAGAGGAGGTGGACGCGGAGGATATCGCCAGTGTGGTCGCGAACTGGACGCATATTCCCGTCAGCCGCCTGCTGGAGACGGAGAAGCACAAGCTGCTTCACATGGAGGAGCGGCTGCGCGAGCGCGTGGTGGGGCAGGACGAGGCGATCCGGGCGGTGTCGAACGCCGTGCGGCGCGCGCGCTCCGGTTTGCAGGATCCGAACCGCCCCATCGGGTCGTTCATCTTCCTCGGACCGACCGGCGTGGGGAAGACGGAGCTGGCCCGGGCGCTCGCGGAGTTTCTGTTCGACGACGAGCATGCGATGGTGCGGATCGACATGTCGGAATTCATGGAGAAGCACACCGTGAGCCGGCTGATCGGCGCGCCCCCGGGCTATGTCGGTTACGAGGAAGGCGGCTACCTGACCGAGCACGTGCGTCGGAAGCCCTACTCGGTGATCCTTTTCGACGAGATTGAAAAGGCGCATCCGGACGTGTTCAACGTCCTGCTCCAGATCCTGGACGACGGACGCCTGACGGACGGGCAGGGGCGAACGGTCGGGTTCACGAATGCCGTCGTGATTATGACCTCGAACATCGGCGGGGCGATCATACACGAGACGCTGGCCGCGCATCCGGACCTGAAGGCGGAGGACTCGGCTTTCGAGCAGATGGAAGGACGGGTCATGGGCGCGCTGCGGGCGAGTTTCAGGCCGGAATTCCTGAACCGGATTGACGAAGTCATCATTTTCCACAGCCTGAGCCGCGGACAGATCAAGCAGATCGTGGACATCCAGTTGCGGCGGTTGAGCCGGCACCTGGAAGAGCAGGAGATCGCGCTGGAACTGACCGATGCCGCGAAAGACAGCCTGGCGCGCGACGGATTCGACCCTTCGTTCGGGGCGCGGCCGCTGAAGCGGGCGATCCAGCGCAAGGTCCTCGATGCGCTGGCGGGTGAGATCCTCGAGGGGCGCGTGCCGCGCGGGGGGAAAGTGGTGGCGGACGTGAGTCCGGACGATTCGGATCGGTTTGTATTCAAGGTCAGGTAAGGCGACATGGAAACCGCTGCGTCAGCGATTCTGATCCTCTTCATCTTCTTCATGGTGTACTACATCACGCGCGGTATGTGATGTGAGCCGGCCTTTCCGGGGGCGGGCCGGAGTGGTACACTGTAACTGACGGACATGAATACGGATCTCCAGGTGCAGGTCAAGGGGTTGGTGCCGACCCAGTCCGGCTGCGGCGTGTTCCTCGGCAACGAGCACAAGGTGATCGCGATCTTCGTGGATCACAGCGTGGCCGCCGCGATCACGATGTTCCTTCACGGCATCAAGAAGCCCCGCCCGCTGACGCACGACCTCATCGGCAGCATCTTCGCGGGCCTGGGGGTCAAGCTTCAGAAGGTCGTCGTGAGCGACCTGAAGGACGAGACGTTCTACGCGCAGATATTCCTCTACCAGGAAAACGAGCTGGGCAAGAACATCGTGGAGGTGGATGCGCGGCCCAGCGATTCCATCGCCCTCGCGATCCAGCAGGGGTGCCCGATCTACGTCAGTCGCCAGGTCTGGGACCGCGCCGAGGACATGACGTGGGCGCTCGAGCAGGCGAAAAACGCGCCGCCCGAGCCGCCCGGCGACGAACCGCAAGGCGAAGGCGAAACACCTCCGCCGGGCCAGCCTTAGCATTTCGGCCCAGCGCAACGCGCCTTACGGCGCTGACTACAAGCGACGGATAGCCCGGGATGGTGCGCGTTTGTGGTGAAGCCCGTATGGGCTGTATTACTCCTCAACCACTCGATCAGCAGGCGGGCTGGTTGACAACCAACTAGACAACTAGTATTTTATTAAGCATGAAAACCATGGGTCTGTTTGAGGCGAAGACGAAGTTTTCCGAGATATGCGCGCATGTCGCTGACGCGGGTGAGCCGGTCGTGGTGACCCGGCGCGGCAAGCCCTTGGTGCGTATTGAGCCCGTTAAGGACTCGGCGATGACCATTCGTGAGCGGCGGGCTGCCTACATGGCTCGGTACGGCAGGCAGGAAAAAAAGGACAAAGACGACTTTCTGCCGCCTTCGCGGTCGAAAGAGATGCCGCGCGGAATTGAATTGGAGTGATCACATGGCTCTGACCCATCTCCTGGATACATCCGTCTATTCGCAGCCGATCCGCGACAACCCGCAGAAGCAAGTGATGGATCGCTGGAGCGCTCTGTCTCCTCACGCGGTGTGCATTTCGTCTGTGGTTCATGCGGAGATTCTGCTCGGCCTGCAGGATCGTCAATCGCAGAAGTACTGGCGCCGTTACCGCGAACTGCTTCAGGATACGTGTCCTGTTCTTCCTTTCGATTCGTCGGTTGCCGAGGAATACAGCCGCTTGGCGGTCGAGCTGAAGCGGGCCGGGAGGCCAAGACCGACGGCGGATCTCATGATCGCCGCGACGGCCTCTCGACATGGCCTGGTGGTCGCCACGCTGAACGCGCGCGACTTTGAGGGCATCCCCGGCCTCTCCGTGGAGGATTGGCGGAGCCCTTGAGTCGCGCGCCATAACCGCCGCCAGATTGATCATATTTAGCAATTGACACGCTTAATCAATCCTTGTATGATGCTTGTGTAATTATGGGTGTGATGACCCGGAATTTGCCGGTCCCGCCGAGGTGGGCTGAAAACCGGATCTACGGAGGGAGGGCCTGACATGAAGAAGTGGTGGATGGTTCTCGGATTGGGCGCGTGGCTGTGCGGAGCGGCGGGCGCGGACGTCATCATCTGGAGCGAGGACTTCTCGAACGTGGCCGACTGGCTGGTCGCGTGGGAGCAGCACGTCGACACGGGTGCGACCATCAGTACCGACGGCTCCTTCGGCCTGATGTACGTCGAGCGGAACGATTCGGGGGCCGCATTCTCGCCCTCGGCATTCATGACCTTCAACGAGGGGACATGGAGCACCTACAACCTGAGTTTCGGCGTCGAGAGCATCACGTGGTCCATGAGCTACCAGGTCGGGTTCGATGAGTTCGATGCGGGCTACAACTACGTGGGCTCCGTCACCGTTCACCCGCAAGGCACATTCGTGGGTTCGACCAACTACTCGCTCGCGGGCTTGTCATGGGATGCCGGGGTCGCGTACGTCCGGCCCAAGATCACCATGAATACCGGCGATGGCGGCCAGACGCTGACGTTCAACCACATTCAATTGGCCGTTATCCCCGAGCCGTCCGTCGCCCTGCTTTTCGGATTGGGTCTGGCGATGATTCCATTGCTTCGCTTCGTGAATATCCGCTGACAATCTCTTGCTGAAGGTGTCGGTTCGCTTCGGTCGGTCCCCTGCCAGACGCTTTCTTCTGGCATCGCGCACCCCCCCCCGTTAACATGGCGCGACATGAAAGTTCTGGTTACAGGCGGCGCGGGGTACATCGGCAGCATCACGTCCGAAATCCTGCTGGACGAGGGGCATGAAGTGGTCATTTTCGACAACCTCGAACGGGGTCACCGCGAGGCGGTGGACGCGCGCGCCCGGCTCATCCAGGGCGACCTGCGCAACCGCGAGGATATCCGTGGCGCGATGCGCGATGCGCGGCCGGACGCGGTCATGCACTTCGCGGCGTTCGCGCTCGTCGGCGAGTCCATGCAGGATCCGATGCTCTACTTCCGCAATAACGTCCTCGGCGGCATCCAGCTCGTGGAAGCGATACTTGAGCGGGGCGTGAAGAAGATCATCTTCTCGTCCACGTGCGCGACGTACGGCCAGCCGGATCGCATGCCGATGACGGAGGACATGCCGCAGCGTCCGACGAATCCGTACGGCGAATCCAAGCTGATGCTGGAAAAGGTGTTGAACTGGGAGCGGGAGCGTCACGGTCTGCAGCCCGTCTTCCTGCGTTACTTCAACGCCGCGGGAGCGACGGAGAAGCTCGGCGAGGATCACGACCCGGAAAGCCACCTGATCCCGAACGTCCTTCGCGTGGCGCTGGGCAAGAGCCGGGCGCTGAACATTTTCGGCGACGATTACCCCACGCCGGATGGGACCTGTATCCGCGACTACATCCACATCGTGGATCTCGCGCAGGCGCATATCCTGGCCCTGACGGGCGAACACACCGGAGCGTTCAACCTTGGCAACGGCGACGGCTATTCGGTGAAGCAGGTGCTGGAGGTCGCCCGCGAGCTGACCGGGCATCCGATCCCGGCCGAAATCTCCCCGCGCCGCCCCGGCGATCCCGCGCGCCTGATCGCGGGCGCCGACAAGGCGAAGCAGGTGCTCGGATGGAAGCCGAAGTACCCCGAGGTGCGCACCATCGTTCAGCACGCCTGGAACTGGCATCGCGCGCACCCGAACGGCTATCGGAAATGAACCCGAGCATCGAGCTGGTTTCCACCGGAAGCGAACTGCTCTCCGGCAGAACCGTCAATCGCCACGCATCCGTCCTCGGCGATCATTTGCGGCGCCTCGGCCTCGCATTGACTCGCGATACGACCGTGCCGGACAACCTCGAAGCGATCGAGGAAGCCGTGGCTTCCGCGTTGAGGCGCGCGAACGTGGTGCTGGTCAGCGGCGGCCTGGGTCCCACGTGCGACGATATCACGCGCGACGCGCTGGCGAGGCTGCTGGGGAGCAAGGTGATCACCGACGAGGCCGCGCTCGCGGCGCTGCGCGAGCGGTTCGCGCGCATGGGGCGCGCGGTGACTCCGCAGGCCGAGCTGCAGGCGCGCATCGTCGCGGGCGGCACCGCGCTGTCGAACTCCGTGGGAGCGGCGCCGGGAGAACGGATCGAGCGCGACGGGAAAACCCTCTTCGTGCTGCCCGGGCCGCCGGACGAATTCCTGGCTGTGCTGACGGAACATGTGCTGCCCTGGCTGAGGGAGCACGGGGCGGGGTCGGGCGCGCTGCGGGAGCGCATGTTCCTGGTCTGCGGGCTCGGCGAATCGGCGATCATGGAGCTGCTGGAGAAGAACGGCTTCGCGCCCGCGGGCTTGGATGTCGCTTACAGCGCGGCGCCCGGCCGCATCGAGTTGCGCCTGCTGGCGACGGGCGCGACGGACGAGGAACTGGAGCGCGCGGCTGCGCAGGTGCGCCGGCTGCTCGGCCCGAACGTGTTCGCGGAGGAGCGCGAAACGATGGAGGAGGTCGTCGGCCGGCTTCTGCGGCGGTGCGGGCGAACGCTCGCGACGGCCGAATCGTGCACCGGAGGCCTGCTGGGAAGCCGTATCACGGCCGTCAGCGGCAGCTCCGATTACTATGCCGGGGGCGTGGTCGCCTACGCGAACCGGGTGAAGCAGGCCGTGCTCGGCGTGGAGGAAGAGGTGCTGGCGCGCGAGGGCGCGGTGAGCGAGGCGGTCGCCAGGCAGATGGCGGAAGGCGTGCGGCGCCTGCTGCGCACGAGTTACGGATTGAGCATCACGGGGGTCGCGGGCCCGTCCGGGGGGACGCCGGAGAAGCCGGTCGGACTCGTCTACATCGCGCTCGCGGAGACCGAAGGCACGTGGGTGAAGGCGAACCGTTTCGACGGCCCGCGCGCGCGCGTCCGCGACTGGAGCGCGCAGATCGCGCTCGACATGCTCCGCCGGCGCCTGCTCGAGTTCCCGCCGGACAGCACGATTGCATGAACGCGGACGATGTCATTCGCTCGTTCATCGCGCTGCCGATCAGCGATTCCGTCCGCGACCAGCTTGCCGTCATCCAGCGGAAGCTGAAGGAAACCGGCGTGCATGCGGGGTGGGTGGAGCCCGCGAACATCCATCTGACCATCGTTTTTCTCGGCGACGTGTTCGCTTCGCAACTTCCCCCGGTTTCCGCCGTGTTGGAGGAAGCGGCCGGGCAACACGCACCGTTTGAGGTTTCGGTGTCCGGTTTGGGGTTCTTCGGGTCGGAGCGTTCGCCGCGCGTCGTATGGGCCGGAGTGGAGGATGCGGGCGCGCGCCTGGAGCCTCTGCAGAGGCAGGTTGCGCAGGGTGTGCGGGGGCTCGGATTCAAGCTGGAGGACCGGCCTTTTCGCGCGCATCTCACGCTGGGGCGCGTGCGCTCGCGCCGGGGGGTGGAGGGTTTGACATCCCTGCTCCGCTCGGCTAGAAATACGAGCTTCGGTTCGGTTACGGTGGATCGCATTCTGCTGATGGAAAGCCGCGTGGCTCATCAGGGGGTTCGTTACTCGGCACTTCACGAAAGCATTTTGAAAGGAGCGAGAGATCATGGCGGCTAAGGCACAGGCAGCGGGAGCGGGCAAGAAGGATACGTCGGCGCTGAGCGCGGTCATCGCGCAGATCCAGAAGGAATACGGCGACGGCGCGATCATGCGTCTCGGCGACGAGGAAACGAAGGTCAGCGTGCCCTGCATTCCGACCGGCGCGTTGACGCTGGATCTCGCGCTGGGCATCGGCGGCGTGCCGCGCGGGCGCGTCATCGAGGTATTCGGCCCGGAGTCCTCGGGCAAGACGACGTTGGTTCTGCATATCATCGCGAACGCGCAGAAGGCGGGCGGGATGGCGGCGTTCATTGACGCGGAACACGCGCTGGACCCCGCGTACGCAAAGAAGATCGGCGTGAACCTGGACGACCTCCTCGTGTCCCAGCCGGACTCCGGCGAAGAGGCGCTGAGCATCGCGGAAACGCTCGTGCGCAGCAACGCGGTGGACGTGGTGGTGGTGGACTCGGTCGCCGCGCTAGCGCCCCGGGCGGAGCTTGAAGGCGCGATGGGCGATTCGCACGTGGGACTCCAGGCCAGGCTGATGTCGCAGGCAATGAGAAAGCTGACCGCTTTGCTTAACAAGTCGCGCACCTGCTGCGTGTTCACGAACCAGATCCGCGAGAAGATCGGCGTGATGTTCGGCAACCCGGAAACGACGCCGGGCGGCCGCGCGCTGAAGTTTTACGCCTCCGTGCGCCTGGATATCCGGCGCATCGCGAGCATCAAGGATTCGTCCGGCCGTGTCATCGGCAACCGGACGAAAGCCAAGGTGGTCAAAAACAAGATGGCGGCGCCCTTCACCGAGGGCGAGTTCGACATCCTGTACGCCGAGGGGATCTCGTGGGTGGGCTCGGTCCTCGACGCGGCCATCGAGTTCGGCCTCATCGACAAGCGCGGCACGTGGCTCTCGTTCGAGGGTCAGCAGCTCGGGCAGGGCCGGGACGCGGCGCGGGACAACCTCAAGACCGATCCCGCAATGCAGGAAAAGCTGGTCAACGCCGTCAAGGCCAAGGCGCACGAGAAGCACGGATTCGCCGGCGCGCGCGAGCCCGTCGCGGTAAAAGAGGAATAGGCAACAGGCGTTTCTCCCATGATGACCGCTTCGGAAATACGTCAGTCGTTCCTGGATTTTTTCCGGGCCAGGGGGCACGAGATCGTTCCGAGCTCCCCGGTCGTCCTGCCGTCCGATCCCACGCTGCTCTTCGCCAATGCGGGGATGAACCAGTTCAAGGAGATCTTCCTGGGCAGCCGGGAGAGCGCGTACCGCCGCGTTGCCGACACGCAGAAATGCATCCGCGTCAGCGGCAAGCACAACGACCTCGAGGAGGTCGGGCACGACACGTATCACCACACGTTCTTCGAAATGCTCGGGAACTGGTCGTTCGGCGATTATTACAAGCGCGAAGCGATCACCTGGGCGTGGGAACTCCTGACGGAAGTGTGGAAGCTGCCCAAGGACCGGCTGTGGGCCACCGTGTACAAAAACGACGACGAGGCCGAACGCCTCTGGAAAGAAATCACGGACATCAATCCCGCCCACGTCCTTCGCTTCGGCGAGAAGGACAATTTCTGGGAGATGGGCGAGACGGGCCCGTGCGGGCCGTGTTCCGAGATCCACATTGACCGTACAGCCGCCGGGTGCACGCCGGACCAGGTCAATGCGGGCACGCCGGATGTTATCGAGCTTTGGAACCTCGTGTTCATCCAGTACAACCGGCGCGGCGACGGATCGCTGGAAGAGCTTCCGAACAAGCACGTGGATACGGGCATGGGGTTCGAGCGAATCGTCTCCGTGCTCCAGGGCAAGCCCTCGAACTACGATACCGATGTCTTTGTGCCCCTCCTGGAAGCGCTGCAAAAGATGAGCGGAATGGAGTATGAGGGCGACGCGGCGGTGGCCATGCGCGTTGTCGCCGACCACGTGAGGACACTCTCTTTCGCCATCGCCGACGGGGTTCTCCCTTCGAACGAGGGGCGCGGCTATGTCTTGCGGCGGCTGTTGCGCCGCGCGGTGCGGTACGGGCGCAAGATCGGGCTGACGCGGCCGTTCATCCACGAGCTGGTGCCCGTGCTCGAGAAGGTCATGGGCCGCGCGTTCCCGGAAATCGGGAAGCACCGCTCCGAGATTGTCCGCGCGATCCGCGCGGAGGAAGAGAGTTTCGCGCAGACGCTGGACCGCGGAATCAGCCTGTTCGAGGAAACGGTCGAAGCGCTCGCTTCGCGCAACGAGGCACGTTTTCCCGGCGAAGAAGCCTTCAAGCTTTACGACACGTACGGGTTCCCGATCGATCTGACCGTGCTCATGGCTTCGGAGAAAGGGCTGACGGTGGATCAGAAGCGGTTCGCGGAACTGATGGAGGGGCAGCGGGAGCGCGCGCGCGGCGCGCGCAAGGACGCGGCTCATGCCCGGGAATCCGACATCGTTTCCGGTCTAATCGCGCGCGGCATGAAGACCGGGTTCACCGGCTACGAGACACTGGAGGACAAGGGAAGCGTCCTGTTGCTGTTATCGGAAGAGGGCGAGAAGGATGCGCTGGGAGAGGGTGACGCCGGCGAGGTGATGCTGGATAAGACGCCGTTCTATGCCGAGTCCGGCGGCCAGATCGGGGACAAGGGAATGCTCCGCGGTCCCGCGGGTGAGTTTGAAGTCTGGGATACGCAGCGCCCGGCGGAGGGCCTGGTCCTCCACATCGGCAAGGTGGTCAAAGGCCGGCTCTCGAAAGGCGATGCGGTCACGGCGATTGTGGACGCGGAGCGCCGCGCGCGGACCGCGCGCCATCACACCGGCACGCACCTGCTCCAGTTCGCTCTGCGCGAAGTGGTGAGCCCGACCATCAAGCAGGCGGGCTCCTACGTGGCGCCCGAGCGGCTGCGGTTCGACTTCAGCTACTTCGAGGCGGTGTCGCCGGAGCTGCTTGAGCGGGTCGAGCGGCGCGCGAACGAACTGGTCGTGGCGAATCTTCCGGTCAGCACATATTCCATGCCGCTGAAGGATGTCCAGGGATCGGGCATCATCGCGATGTTCGATGAAAAATACGGCGACGTTGTGCGCGTGGTGGATGTGAAAGGACACAGCCGCGAGTTGTGCGGCGGCACGCACGTTCATGCCACGGGCGATATCGGCCTGTTCAAGATCGTTTCCGAAAGCTCCGTGGCGGCGGGCGTCCGGCGCATCGAGGCGGTTTGCGGCATCCCGGCTTACGAGCGCATGCGCCACGAGCACGACCTGCTTCGCAAGCTTGCGCATCGCCTGAGCGCCGCGCCGGAGGAAGTGTACGACCGGCTTGAAACCCTGATGGAGTGCAACCGCAAGCTGGAGAAGACGCTCAAACAGCAGGCGACGCAATCGGCGATGGGGCAGGTGGACGCCTTGCTGGCGCAGGCTGTGGATGTCGGCGGCGTGAAGCTGGTTGCCGCGGATGTCGGGGAGCATGAGTTGGAAGTGATCCGCAACATGACCGATGCGCTTCGCGACAAGCTCGGGCCGGGCGTGATCGTTCTCGGCGGACATTCGGCCGGCAAGGCTTCATTCGTGGCGAACGTGAGCGAGGACTGGGTGAAGAAGGGTGTGCATGCAGGCAAGCTGATCGGACAGGTCGCGAAACTTGCGGGCGGTGGCGGCGGCGGGCAGCCCCAGCGGGCGCAGGCCGGCGGAAAGGACCCCTCCAAGGTGGGTGACGCGATCCGCAAGGTTCCCGAAATCGTCTCCGGCATGCTCGCATGACGAATCCCGTGCAAACCGCGTTGCCGGACTTCTCGCATCTCACGCCGGATATCGTCCTGAACCTCGTGGAGCATTCCCTGGGCCGGCGGTGTTCCAATCTTTGCCGTCCGCTGACGAGCTACATCAACCGCGTTTACGATGTCGAGATGGAGGACGGCACTTGGGTGGTCGTGAAGTTCTACCGGCCAGGCCGCTGGAGCCGCGATGCGCTGCAGGACGAGCAGGATTTCCTTTCCGAGCTCCGCGAACGCGAGATCCCGGTCATCGCTCCGATGGCCTGCGCGAACGGCGAAATGCTGCAGGAATATCATGGAACGTATTACGCGGTGTTCCCCAAGAAGGGCGGGCGCGCGTGCGACGAGCCCTCCACCGAGCAATGGCTCGAACTCGGGCGCCTGCTGGCGCGCGTTCATTCCGTGGGCGCGCTGCACGCGCCGCGCGACCGGATCGTGATGGGGCCCCGGCAGTCCACCGCGGATCATGTGCGGTTCATCCTTGAGTCGGACTTCATCCGGTCCGATCTGCGGGCACAGTACGAAGAGGCGGTGAGCGAAGTGCTGGAACTGATCACGCCGCTGTTCGAGGGTGTGGAGAAGATCCGCATTCACGGCGACTGTCATCGCAACAATATCATCTGCAGGCCCGGCGAACCGTTCACTTTGATTGACTTTGACGACATGGCCGTCGGTCCTCCGGTACAGGACTTGTGGATGCTGCTGCCGGGGCACCTCCGGCAGTCGCAGGCGGAGCTGGGCTTGATCCTGGAGGGATACGAGACGTTTCGCGCCCTGGATCGGAGCGCGTTGCGCCTCATCGAGCCGCTGCGGGTGATGCGGTTTCTGCACTTCACGGCGTGGTGCGCGCATCAGAAGGCGGACGGCGGGTTCGCGCGTATCGCGCCGAACTGGGGCACAGAATCCTTCTGGAAGCAGGAGATCCACGACCTCAAGCAGCAGCACCAGGAAATCGTGGATTCCTTGAACGACCCCCTCCCGCCGCTGTAGCCGCCACTGGTAAGCGGTGACTGGATGTGGACCCTTGAATTGACGATTATTTAACCACCCGCTCCTTTCAGTCGCTGGAGAACACGGAGAACACGGAGGCGAGTCTCTCTTCTTCTCCGTGATCTCCAGCGACCAACGGGAGCGGGTGGTCAATACTCTCGCTCCGTTCTTGATAATTCAGATAATCTGATGTGCCGAATATCAGTATATCCGAATACATGGAGAACGCTCATGGGGAAGAGTTCGACAACGATCACAATGGGCCAGCGCGTCGTAGTGACTATTCCCAAGAAAGTCAGGGAGAACTACCGCCTTGAAGAAGGCGATGAGTTGACGCTCCTAGCCATGGAAGGAGTGCTTCTGCTCAAGCCCGGGCATTCCGAGATAGATGAAATGGCTGAGCGGTTGGGTCGTGCGCTCAAAGGGCGGGGTGAAAGTCTTGAAGGGATGCTGACGATGGTGCGCGAACAACGGGAGCAGTATGGCAAACGTTCCTCGCGTGTTCGTTGACACCAGCGTGTTCTTCGCTGCGTTGTGGTCGGAGAGCAGTGGTTTCCGGTTGATCCTTAAGCTCGGTGAATCAGGCCTGATTCGCATCCTGGTCAGCCGTCGGGTCCTCGACGAGGCCGAAGGAGTGCTGAAGCGCAAGGCGCAAGACCTGCTGCCTGCCTTCGCGCTGTTCTTGGAACGATGCGTGCCCGAGATTTCGCCGACGGCATCATCCAAGGACGTCTTGCGGCTGGAGAAAGTGGTGGGGCATCCGGGTGATGCCCAAATCGCCGCGGATGCGGAAAGGGCGACCCCCATGTGTCTCGTGACTCTGGACAAGGCGCACTTGCTTGGGAACCACAAACTGGCTGCTGAGGTGGGTTACAAGGTCCTGTCTCCCGGTGACTTCCTCTCATGGTTCCGGGAATCGCTGCTGTGAGCCACCGCTGATAAGCGGTTCATTTCTTTTCCTCAATCCTCCGACGTCTGCGAGATTCTGCTGAACACGAGCGGCTCGCTGAAAAGATCTTCTTCATCCTCCACCGCCTGGATCGCGTCGATCAGGGCGGCCGTTGTCGCGACATCCTTATCCACCGCGGACGTGCTCAGCATGCGCACCGTGAGGTTCGTGCCTTCCACCTTGTACGCGGCGAACTGATACACGCGCGCGTCGTCCGGCACGGCGGCCTGTTCCGTGCCGAACCACTTCAGCTGGATCATCGTGCGGCCGGCAGGATGGACAAGGCAGGCGCGCGCGTACATGGCGTCGTCGCTGCCCGCGGGGTAGACCACGAGCTGTTCCCGTTTGTCGAGCGGCAGGATCAGGAGGGATTCCGTATCTCCCCCGGACTTGATCCGCTGCCAGCGGCCCACCAGGGCGGGGTCGGCGTCGGTCTCGGGGGTTGTGGCAAGGGGGACGGTGTAGTCGCACGAAGTCAGCAGAAGACACGTTAGGGCGATGGCGAAGGGTGTTTTCATCGGTGTTCTCCCGTTCAGCAGGTTATGTTGCGTCCGCGATGACGTCGTAGTCAAGAGCTTCGGCAACGCGGGCCATGACGCGGTCGCCGGGCGCGGTCATGCGCAGGTTGCCGCGAAGGAGCACAATCCCGTCCACCTCGGGCGCCTCCAGTCGCGTGCGGCCGAAGGCGGTGACGCCCTCGGGCAATCCCTCCGCTCCGCCGGCGTGTCCGTCCAGCATGACCTCAACCACGGACCCGACCTTCCCGCGGAGGCGCGCGCGCGACACGTCGAGTTGCGCCTGCATGACCACGTCGCGTCGCGCCGTTTTGGTCTCCTCGGGTACGTTGTCTGGCAGCCTGGCGGCCGGCGTTCCGGGTTCGGCGGAGTAGGTGAAGACGCCGACATGCGTGAACCGCGCCTCGCGAACGAGCGCCAGGATCTCTTCGAATTCAGCGTCCGTCTCGCCGGGATAGCCGACGATGAAGGTGGTGCGCAGCGCTCCGTGCCGCATGCGACGGGCGATGTCGTCGAGCAGCGACACGGTCTCCTTCTTGTCCATCCCGCGGCCCATGTCGCGCAGCACGCGGTCCGCGATGTGCTGGAGCGGCAGGTCAAGGTAGGGGCAAACGTGTGGCATGCCCGAAACGGCGTCGAGAATCTCGGGGGACAAAAATCGCGGATACGCATACAACACCCGCCACCACGCGGCGGCGTCCACGCCGCCGAGTTCCTCGATCAGTTGGGACAGGCGTTGTTCCCCGTAAAGGTCGCGGCCGTAACTCGTCGTATCCTGGGAGATCAGGTTGATTTCACGGGCACCGCCAGCGATGAGGGCCCGCGCTTCGTCGAGGATTTCCTCCATGGGCCGGCTGACCTGCAGGCCGCGGATGCGCGGGATCGAACAGAACCGGCAGAGATTGGAGCACCCTTCGGAGATCTTGAGGTATGCGGTGTGCGGACTGCCGATTCGCGCGCGGGGCGAGCCCAGGAATCGCATGAATTCGGGCGGGGGGCGGTGGGGATATTCCGGCGCGGCAGCGGATGCGTGATTTGCCGATCCCTCGGCCAGCCGCCGGCAGATCTCCGGCAATCGCGGGTATTCGGCGAATCCGATGCGCGCGTCGGCGGCGTCGAGGAATGATGCCAGTGCGGGACAATCGCCGATCCGCTCCACAAGGCATCCCAGCGCGGCGACGGCCTTCAACTTCCCGGACGCTTTGAGCGATGCGAGCTGTTCGAGCACTTCGGCGGTTTCGACGCGCGCGTCGTGGATGAATCCGCATGTATTGACCAGTGCGATATCCGCATCGGCAAGGTCTTCGGCAATCACAATCCCGCTTCGCGCCAGCGTTCCGAGCAGGCATTCCGAATCCACGGTGTTTTTCGAACAGCCGAGGCTTACCAGGCAGGCGACAACAGGGGTTCCGTCTGTCCTGCGTCCCATTTCAGCCTCGGGGATTGAAGCGGGAGTTTCGCGCGAGCTCCTCGAACAATTCGCGCTCGCGCGCTGTGAGCGACTCGGGCACCACGATCCGGATCGCGGCGATCAGGTCGCCGTGCCCGCGTCCGCCGCCGAGGGGCAGCCCTTTGCCGCGGAGCCGCAGGTGCTGGCCGCTCTGCGTGCGGGGCGGAATGGTCAGCGCGAGATTTCCGCCCATCGCGGGGACCTGTATCTTCGCGCCGAGCGCGGCCTCCCACGGCGCGAGCTTCAGCGTCATGTGGAGATCATGCCCGTGCACGGTGAAAAGCGGATGAGGCGCCAGGTGGACGACCAGGAAGAGGTCGCCCGCTGCGCCGCCCTGGCTGGGCGCGCCCTGGCCCGCGAGGCGGATGCGGGATCCTTCGGTGGTTCCGGGAGGAATCCGCACATCGTACTGCTTGCGCGTTCTTCGCACGGCCCCGCGGCGGTCCGGTTCCGCGACCTCCAGCGCGATGCTTTTCTTCGCGCCGTGGAAGGCTTCCTCGAGCGTGATGGTGATCTCGGCCTCGCGGTCTTCTCCGTCCGCCGAGAAGAAGGACGAGTCCATGGGGCGCCGACCGCCCCCGGACGCTCGTCGGCGGCCGCCCCCGCCGAAAAGCATCTCGAAGAAATCGCTGAAGCCGCCCATGTCCTGGAAGTCGAAGCCCGATCCCGCGCCGGGCGCGCCGCGGAATTCGAAGTGAACATTTTCCCAGCCGGGCGGCGGCGTGAAGTCCTGGCCGGACCGCCAGTTCGCGCCCAGCGCGTCGTAGCGCTTGCGCTTCTCCGGGTCCTTCAGCACTTCGTACGCCTCGCCGATCTGCTTGAACTTGGCCTCGGCGCCCGGGTCCTTGTTGACGTCCGGATGGAATTTCTGCGCGAGCTTGCGATAAGCCTTCTTGATCTCCGCGTCCGTGGCGGAGCGGGAAACCCCAAGGGTTTCGTAATAATCCTGGAATCTTACACCCATGCGGCATTCTCCAAACCGGGATTACGTATATCGCACGCAGGGCGGATACGCAACTGGGGAGGAGGGCGCGGGATACGGGATGGCCGGCTTCGCTCGGAAGCTACGCCGCGCCGCGGCGGGATGCGGGGTTCGGGATGACAGGCAATCTTCACTTCATCGCTTAAGGTTGGCGGGTGGTTGTAGCCGTGCAAGAGCGCGATTAAGCATGGCGCTTTACTGCGCAGTTTATTGCCGGCCTTGCGCTGTTGGTGCGTGCTGCTATGCTTCACGCAGGTTGGATATGAGCAAGCGCAGGAAAGTCCGGGTAATGGTCGGGCCGAGGGGGGCGCGCGGAATCGCGGGCGCCGCGATGCTCGATGCCCTGACCCGCCACTGGGATACATCCGCGGTGGACCTCACCTACCAGGTCAGCAAGAGCGTGGACGATGGGAAGCGGAAAGTGCGTTGCGCGATCGAGGAGGGCGTGGAGACGATCCTCGTGGTGGGCGGCGACGGCATCGTCAGCAGTATCGGCAGCGAGCTGATCGGAAGCCCGGTCGCGCTCGGGGTGATCCCCGCGGGAAGCGGCAACGGATTCGCCCGGCATTTCGACATCCCGCTGGATGCGTCGGGAGCCGCGGCGGCACTGGTGGATGCGGAACGACACACGATTGATGTCGGCACCGCGAACGGCCGGCCTTTCCTGGTCACGTGCAGCATGGCGTGGGACGCGACGGTTGTACGGACTTTCGAGAAATTCCCGGTGAGGGGCATTCTTCCCTACGTGCTGGCGGCGGCGACCGAGTTGATCACCTATGAGCCGAAGCCGATTCGCGTGATCCTCGACGGCGACGAGAAGATCACGTTCAAGGATCCGCTGATCTTCACGGTGGCCAACCTGACGCAGTACGGCGGCGGCGCCCAGATCGCTCCGCATGCCTGTCCCGACGACGGGGCGCTGGAACTGGTGACGATCCTGCGACAGGATGCCCCGCAGGTGTTTGGCAACATGAACAAGCTGTTCGACGGCACGCTTGACTCGCTGCCGGGCGTGGCCTCGAAACGCTTTCGGGCACTCGATGTCCATCGCGCGCGGCCGGGCCCGATTCAACTGGACGGTGAGCTGGTTGATGCGCCTGCGGATATCGAGGTCCGCGTGATGCCCAAAGCCTTGACCGTGCTGGTTCCGCGAAGAGTGAGCGGAAAGGCGGGGACTTCATGAAGCAGGACGGAACAAAACGTGTGCGCATAGGCTCTCGAACCGTGGGGCGCAGGCCGCTGATTGTGGGAGTGGTGACGTCTCTTGAAGCGCTCTCGCGCGTGGCGCGCCGGAAATCGTGGCCGTTCGATGTGGTCGAGGTGCGCCTCGACCTGCTGAAGGCGGGCGCGGACGACATTCGCGCGGGGATTCGCCGGATCGAAGATCGAGGGCTTCCGGTTCTGCTCACGATCCGTTCGGCCCGCGAGAAAGGCGGGTGGAGGAAGGCGGAGGCGGCGAGGGCGCGTCTGTACGAGGAACTTCTGCCGGAAGTCTCGGCCGTGGACGTGGAGATTCGAAGCCCGATCTTCATATCGCTTTGCAGGAAGGCTCACGAGGCGTGGCGGACGGTGGTGGGCTCATACCATGATTTTGCAGGGACGCCTTCGCTGGCCGTGTTGAAGGCGATGGCCCGGCGCGCGCGGGCCGGCGGCGCGGACATCGTCAAGATCGCAACCGCCGTGAAAGGGGCCGGCGACGCCGAAGTTCTCTTGCGGTTGCTGAAGACGCGGCGCGGGACGTTGTTGTGCGTGATCGGCATGGGGACGCATGCGGCCGATCTGCGCGTGAAGCTGGCGTGCGAGGGGGCCTGTCTCACGTACGGTTTTGTGGATCGCTCTGCTGCGCCGGGCCAGCTTGCGTGCCGGGAGCTCGCGCGTCGGTTGCGCGCGTGCGGGGTCCGTCCTGCTTGACGGCCTCGCCGAGATCCACGCCGGCGCAGTACTCGCAGGAGCCGCACGGTTTCGACCTGTTCTTGCGCCAGCGCACGATCAGCCATGCCGCGGCGCATCCCGCGGCGAGAAACACGACAATGTCCTGTATCTGCATGACCGTTATCCCCATCCCAGCCAGCGGCCGCCCTGCCACACGACGAAGCACACGACCCAGGCCAGGCCGGTCATGTACACCCATTGGAAGGCGGTCCAGCGCCAGCTTCCCGTTTCGCGGCGCACGACCACCAGCGTGCTCAGGCACTGCATGGAGAGCACGTAGAAGAGCATGATGCAGATGCCGCGCAACGGCGTGAAGAAGGGCTCACCGGTTGCCGCATCCCGCTCCTCTCGCAACCGGGCCTGCAGGTCGGCGGTCTTGTGCGGATCGCCCACCTCGACTCCGTATATCGTCGCCATCGAGCTCACGAAGACCTCGCGGGCGACAAGGCTGCTCAACGTGGCGACCCCGATGCGCCAGTCGAAGCCGATGGGCGCGATAACTGGTTCGATCAGCTTCCCGAAGCGCCCGGCCAAGCTGTGCTGGATGTTCGCATCCGCCGGGACATCCGGGCTGCGCGGATAATTCGTCAGCGCCCACATGATCACGGACATCGCGAGGATCACCGTACCGGCCTTCTTGATGAACAGCACGCTTCGCTCCCACATCACGTGCAGCAGCGTCCGCAGTTGCGGGCGGCGGTAACGGGGAAGATCGAGCGGCATGGTGGTGGATGAGCCTTTCAGGAGCGTACGGTTCAAGACCGCGGCGACCGCAATGGCGGCCACGACGCCGAAGATGACCATTCCGCCCAGCACGAGGGCCGGCAGCGGGAGAAAGCCGAGCACGGATATGTTGGGGATCACCGTCCCCGCGATCAGCAGGTAAACGGGCCATCTCGCGGCGCAGCACATCAGCGGCGCGATCATGATGGTGAGCAGGCGATCCTTCTCGTTGTCTATCACGCGGGCGGCCATGACGCCCGGGATCGCGCACGCGAAGCTGGAGAAGAGGGGGATGAACGCCTTGCCGTGAAGGCCGACGCGGCCCATCCAGTGATCGAGGATAAACGCGGCGCGGGCCGTGTAACCGCTGTCTTCCATGAGCGCGATGAAGAAGAACAGCAGCATGATCTGCGGGAGGAACGCGAGCACACCGCCAACACCCGCGATGACCCCCTCGGTCAGCAGGTCCTGGACGGGACCCGGCGGCACATGGGCCACGACCCATTCGGCGACCACGCCGAATCCCCGCTCGATCCATTCCATCGGCAGTTGCGCGAACTTGAAGATGGAGACGAAGATGAGCAGCAGGATGAACGCCAGCGAAAGCGGTCCGCCGACCGGGTGGGTCAGCCACGCATCGAGGCGTTCCGTCAGGACCGGCTGTAGCCCCCGCTCGCGGCGTACAGCCGGCATCAGTTGATCAATGAATGCATACCGCGCCTCGGCCTCGATCGCGAACCAGGAAAGGCCGAGCTCGGAAATCCGGCTACGCGAATTCTCGACCAGCGGGGAGAGCCGTTCGCGGACGGGCGCGTACCTCGGGCGCGAAAGCGAGTCCTCCGTGCACACCAGCCGAAGCGCCTCGCCGCGGGCGGCCTCGCGGTGGACGAAGTCGGCGGCGACGAGTTCGTCCGCCACGGAATCCACCGGGTTGAGCATGGTCGCGGGCAGGGCGATCACGTCGCGCGCGGGCGTCGGGGAAGCAAGCATCGCGCGGATGGCATTGCGGAGATCCTCCACCCCCTCATTCCGGCTGGCGGTCATCGGGATCACGGGCACGCCCAGCCGGCGGCTCAGCTCGGGGATGTTGATGTGGATGCCGAGACTCCGGCACACATCCATCATGTTCAGCGCGACGATGACGGGTTTGCCGAGACTCAGCAACTGGGTCGTGAGAAAGAGGCTGCGCTCGAGTATGCCCGCGTCCACGACGGCGATGATGACGGACGGCTCCGGCGTGTCTTTCCTCATGCCGAGCAATACGTCGTGCGCGACGATCTCGTCCATGGACCGCGGGTTGAGCGAGTAGATACCCGGCAGGTCTATCAGGTGGGCCTCGGGGCCGTCCTCGACTTGGAGTACGCCTTCGTGCTTCTCCACGGTAACGCCGGGGTAGTTCGAGACCTTCTGGCGCAGGCCGGTCAGCGCGTTGAAGATCGTGGACTTCCCGCTGTTGGGATTGCCTGTAATCGCAATGTGCGGGATTTCGAATTCGTTCATGGGAGGGGCTCGACGGAGACCGATTGAGCGACGTTGGCGCGAATGCTGAGATGCCCGCCCCGGACCGCGATTTCGATAGGATCGCCGAGCGGGGCTCGCTTGAGCACGGTTACCTCGGCGCCGACGGTCATGCCCATCTCCATCAGGCGTTGACACTCGGCAGGCGGCAGATGCATGCCGGTCAGCCGGGCCTTGCGGGCTGCCGGCAGCGATGCCAACGCAACTATATGATTTTCCGACATGTCAAAGTATCCTGCACCGGGGGGTTTTCGTCAAACAGGTCAGTCTATTCCACGGGAGGCAGTACTCCCTCGGAGACAAGCTGATCGTCCATTTCCGGCGTAAGGGGGATCGGCAGCGGGGGCAATCCCTGGCGAATGACTTCCATCTGGTAGTCGCGAAGGTGGCGCTCGAGTTCCTCTCCCTTGTACTTGGGCTCCGGCGGCGGTTGCTGCTGTTCTTCTTGACGCTGTTTCCCGCCGCTCGTTGTAGGACATGCGCCGCGCCTGCGGCGCGCTAAGCCGGGCCTGTTGCTCTGCCGCGTTCAGCGGCTGAATCTCCCCGGACTGCAGCTTGATCACGGCCATCTCGCTGCCCTTGCGCACGACCGCTTCCTCGTCCTCGTACGATGCCGACACCAGTTCGATGCCGTCCTCGGACTCGCCGACCGTCAGGAAAAAACTGTTGTTGTTCTGCTGGTTGATCAGCCCGATCCGCA
>JAKJGV010000025.1 GCA_022704185.1 Verrucomicrobiota bacterium | reverse complement strand
GACGAGGGTGTTCCGGACAACGGTTTTGACCGCGTAGATTCCGCCGCCGCTGTTCGATGAGACGTTGTCCGTCACCACGCAGCGGTCTACCATTCTGCCGCTGGTTGGAACATAGATTCCGCCGCCGTAGTAGCCGCTAATGTTACTGACCGCGGTGCACCCGATGATGAATCCGCGCGCACTGATTCCGCCGCCGTAATCGGATGCGGCGTTGCCGACAAACACGCAGTTGCTGACCAGGGTGTTCGTGTAATTCGCAAACACCCCGCCGCCATTGGTACGCGCCTCGTTGCCTTCGAAACGGCAGTCCGACACCGAACCCCACTCGCGCACAAACAGCCCGCCGCCATCGCCGGCTTGGTTCCATTCGAAAACGCAATTCTCCACCCTGCCGCTGGCGCCGAGCCACAAGCCCCCGCCCTGGCCGCGCATGCGGTTCTGGTTTCGTTCAAAGCGACAATTGCGGACGACCACGCCGGTTGCGTTTGCGTAAATTCCCGCCCCATGATAGGGCGCGGCGCCCACGTAGCCATTGGTGAAGGTTATGCCCGCGACGGTCGTCGGCGCTGTGATGTAGAGGCAGCGATTCGATTCCGCATGAACGATCGTTACGCCCGGGCCGTTGACGCTCGCAATTTCCAGGCGTTGCGTAATCGTCAGTTGCGTTGCCATGCAATAGAGCCCGTCGGCGACGACGATGCCATCTCCATTCTCAGCTGCATTAATCGCTTCCTGGATCGTGTGCGCGGCGGTGATCCAATTCGTGAACGGCGCGCCGGGGGAGGGGCTGTTGGTCCAGACGAAACGCGTGCCGGCGGGATAGCTTCTTGTGCGCTTCTGCATGGTTACCGTTTGAAGGCCGCGAACGCCGCCGCTGACCTGCTGGGTCCACGTCGCGCCCGCGTCAGGAGAGTAGTAAACGATGCCGCCATCCCAGTTCTGGCGCACGGCCCAGACATTCGTGCCGTCGGGCGAATCCGCATCCATCGTGAAATCGGCTACGTTTGCGGTGTTCCAGTCCGCGCCGTTATTCGTACTCCAGAAGATTGTGCTGTCCGTCGCGCCCCAGATGCTGCCGTCCGGCGCGACACAGATTTCGTTGCCGTCGCGCATTGCGGCCCCGCGATATTTTGTCTCCCACAGTTCGCCGGCGTTTGTTGTTGAGATGATGTCCTGGTGGTCGCCGCCGATGCCCCACACGGTCTGCGTATCCACGGCGGCGAGTCCGAGCAGGTGGTCAATGTTGGTGATGCCGCCCTGCGTTTGCTGCGTCCACACCGCGCCGCCGTTTGTCGTGTGAAACAATCCGGCGAATCCGTTCAGCGGGTCGGCTTCGCCGCCGACCCACGCGGTGTCGGCGTCCGTGGCGGTCACGGATTGGAGCATGTTCGTGTAAGAAGGCAAGGAGACGTCCTGCCAGTTCGCGCCGCCGTTCACGGTGCGGAGCACGGTTCCGCTGTAACCGACCGCCCAGACGATCTGATCGTTCACCGCCCAGCATTTGCCCATTTCGACATTCGGCAGGCTGCCCGCGTCTCCCTGCCGCACCCAAGTGGCGCCGTCGTCGCCGGAGTGGTAGATGCTTGCGTAACCACCGTTGGCCTCGCCGACGATCCAGATGTTGCTGCCGGCAGAAGCAACGCCCTGAAAGTTGATTGCGGGAACCTGGCCCGCGCCCTGCTGAAACCACTGCCTGCCATTTGTCGTGCAGAGAATGTTCGGCGTGCTTCCGTCGGTCGAGCCGACGGTCCAGCCGACGAAGAAATCGCCGGGATCGGCTCGCGCCGTCAGGGCGGCGAGCAGGCAGAGAGGGATTATTTTCCAATGATTGGAAAAGAGCCGCGCAGTTTTTCCAATGATTGGAAAATCACGCGCACAAGCTCCCCGTGTCTGGAAAAAGGCAGAATCGCTCGTCATGCGTGAGACCTCCAAGCATCACACACAACAGATAAAGTACGGTGCCCGGCCCGTTCTGTGAAGCGGACTACTTCCCCTTCGCCGCGCCGACGTTGAACTTGTAGTTCTCGGCCTTGTCCATGAAGCAGAGCCCCATGGTCTCGCCCTTCACGTCGTCGTAATCAATGCCCTTCAGCGCCAGCAGCACCTTCTCGCCCGTGACGGGCATGGTCTTGATCCGTACGCCCACCGCGTCCTCCACCGCGTTGGCGATGAGTGGTGCGGTCGGGATCATCGTGTGCTCGCCGACGCCGCGCGCGCCGAACGGACCGTCCGGTTGCGCGACCTCAATAATGATCGGCACGACTTCAATCGGCGTGTCTTTCGCGGTTGGAATCTTGTAATCGGTGAAGTTCGGGTTCAGCAACTTGCCTTCCTTGCTGTAGCGGATGTCCTCATACAGCGCGGTGGCGAAGCCCTGCAGCAGCCCGCCGGTAACCTGTCCGCGCACAAGGTTCGGGTTGATCGCCTTTCCCACGTCCACGCCAAGCACGGCCTTGAGTACGCGCATCTTTCCGGTCGCCTTGTCTATGGCCAGCTTCACGGCGGCGGCGCCGACGGTGTAGTGCACGTTCGGGTGACCGCCCTGGCTGGTTTCGGGGTCGCCGGTCGCCGACGTGAATTCGGGCATGAACATGCCCGACGCCAGGATCGGCCCGCCGATGAAGTTCCCATGCGAGGTTTGGATGCCATTGATGACGAAGCTCTTGAACGGCAACGCGAAGGCCGGCTTCGTCCGGCATTTCACCATTTCGTTTTCAAGATAGAGATCCTTCTTGTCCAACCCGAGTGCGCGGTGCACGGTCTCGATCATCTTCTCGCGCGCTTCGGCCGCCGCGGCGCGCACGGCATTGCCGCAGCCCCATGTCACGTGCGAGCCGACGGTCTGCCATTCGTATGCGTTGCGGTCGGTATCCGGAAGCTCGACGCGAATCTTCGATACAGGCACGGTAAGTACCTCGGCTGCGATTTGCGCCATGACGGTCAGGAAGCCTTGTCCGATCTCCATACCGGAAACGGTGAGATTCAAACTGCCGTCCTCGTTGAATTTAAGGAATGCCGCGGACGCTGCGTTCGGCGGCATCGCGGGCGCTTTCCAGAAGCACGCAAAGCCTTTGCCGATGACCTCGTTCGGGTTCTCCGACTCTTCCTTGCGGCCCCATCCGACTTCCGAGGCGACGCGGTCAATGGCCTCTGCCAGGCCGCTCGGATTCATCTCCGCGCCGTACGCCAGCGTGTCGCCTTCCTTGATCGCGTTCTTGCGGCGGAATGCGACGGGATCCATGCCGATCTTCTGTGCGATCCGGTTCATGTGCGATTCGAGTCCAAACCCGAACTCCGAATAGCCGAATCCGCGATACGGTCCGCCCGGCGGCAGGTTGGTGTAGATGCAGAGCGAATCAATCTTCACATTCGGCACACGATAGGGGCCGGTCGCGGAGAGGCCGACGGCATTGACGACGTTAGCGCCGTACTCGACAT
Organism: Verrucomicrobiota bacterium; assembly: GCA_022704185.1. Taxonomy (GTDB): domain Bacteria; phylum Verrucomicrobiota; class Kiritimatiellia; order CAIQIC01; family JAGNIJ01; genus JAKJGV01. The sequence continues at coordinate 18,687 of JAKJGV010000025.1, read as the reverse complement.
ACGCGCCCGCGTCCCAGTGCAGCGTATGGTCAATCGCCGTGATCGTTCCGTCCTTTTTCGCGCCGAGCTTGATGTGCGCGATGACGCCCTGTCGCTGGTATGTGTTGTAGAACTCCTGCGCGCGCGTCCAGCGCACTTTGACCGGCGAGCCTTTCACGGCAAGTGCGAGCGCAACGCCGAGAATCTCCATCGAGACGCCGGCCTTGCCGCCAAAGCCGCCGCCGACGTAGGGCGTGATCACACGCACGTCCTTGTGCGTCAGGCCGAACGGCGCGATCGCCTCCGCGAACACGTTGCGCTGCGTGTAGGGCGACTGCGACGCGGACCACAGAGTGAGGCGGCCCGCGAGGTCGTAGAGCCCGACGATCACGTGCGGCTCGATCGCGCAATGCGCGTAGCGCGGCACGGTGTAGGTGTCTTCGAGGACCACATCGGCTTCCGCGAAACCTTTCTCGACGTCGCCTTTGCGCGTCTTGCGCCAGTGCGCGATGTTGGTCTTCTCGCGCGGGAAGAACCACGGCACATGCCGGTAGCTCGCGAGATTCGGGTGCACAAGCGAAGCGCGGTCGCTCAGCGCCTCCTTGAGATCGAGCACGAACGGAAGCGGCTTGTACTTCACCTTCACCAGCGCCGCCGCGCGCTTCGCGGTCTTCGGGTCGCGCGCAATGACGGCGGCGACCTGCTCGCCGACGAAGCGGACGCGGTCCTTCGCGAAGATGTAGCGGTCCTGCATGTAGAGGCCGAACGTGTAGGGGAAGTCCTTGCCGGTCACGACTTTCACCACTCCGGGGACCTTCTCCGCGGCGGCGGTGTCTATGCCGAGGATCTCCGCGTGGGCGTGCGGGCTCTCGACGATCTCCGCGTGCAGCAGGTTGGGCCCGAAATCGAGGTCGTCCACGTATTGGGCCGCGCCGGTTACCTTGTCCACGCCGTCGATCCGCTGCACATCCGTTCCGACAAACTTGAATTGTTCCGTCATGGCCTTACCTCCGCTTTCCTTTGCCGCTCTTTGCCCTCACCCCGGCCCTCTCCCGGTGGGAGAGGGGGGAGGAGTCAGCCACCTCGCGAATGGCTTTGACGATCGGCTCGTAACCGGTGCACCGGCACAGGTTGCCGGAAATCGCTTCCTTGATTTCGTGTTCGTCCGGCTTCGGGTTCTTCTCCAGCAGCTCCGTCGCCGCCAGCACCATGCCCGGCGCGCAGAACCCGCACTGGAACGCGTTGTTCTTGATGAACGATTGCTGGAGCGGCGTCGGCCCTTTTGCGCCGAGTCCCTCGATGGTGACGATCTCGCCGCCGTCGGCCTCCGCCGCAAGCACGAGGCAGCTTCGCACGGTCCGGCCGTTGAAGATCACGGTGCAGACGCCGCAATCGCCGCGCTCGCAGCCGATCTTCGGGCTCTTAACCCCGAGCTTCTCGCGCAACACGTCGAGGAGGATGTCGGAGGGGTCGATGTCGGCAGAACGCGCTGCACCATTCAACTTGATTGAGATTGTTCTTTTCATAAGAGCTCTCCAATGTTCCAGAAGTTGAAATTCGAAACTTGAAACTTGCCGTCCCGGCAAATTTCCAGTTTCAAGTTTCCAGCATCAAATCAACTCCTCCCCATACTTCCGGCCTCTGCCTTCCAGTCTCGCGGCCGCCTCGCGCAGCCCGCGCTCGAGCATCACGCCGACCATGTGCATGCGGTATTCCTTCGTCGAGCGAATGTCTGTGATCGGGGAGACCGCCTTCGGCACCAGCGCGACGGCCTGCCGGATACGCTCCTCCGAGAGGGGAAACCCCTTGAGGCGACGTTCGATGCTCGCGCCGCGGATCGGCTTCGGCGCGACGGACCCGAACGCGATACGGAACGTGTTGTCGGCCATCGCAAGCACGGTCACGCTCGCCTGCGCGAGGTCCTCGCCCTTGTAGCGGCGCAGCTTGACGAAGCACGCGGCATGTTTCTTCTTCGGCGCGGCGAGCTCCAGCCCGGTGACGATCTCGCCCCGGCGGATATCGGTCTTGCGCGGGCCGAGGAACCATTTCTCGAGCGGGATCTTGCGGGCCCCCTTCGGGCCTTTCACGAGCACGGCCGCGTCATAGACGAGCAGGATCGGACCGCTGTCGCAGCACGGCACGGCGGAGCAGATGTTGCCGGCCATCGTCGCGCGGTTGCGTACGCCGTTGGACGCGACCCAGCCGGCCATTTCCGCGAACACGGGAAACTTGTCGCGGATGAGCTTGGATTCGAGCAGGTCGGTGAACGTGGCGAGCGCGCCGATCCGCAGCTTGCCGCCCTTGAAGCCGATCCCCGCGAGACCCGGAACGCCCTTGATGTCCACCACGAGGTCGGGTTTGACCGCGCCGTCGGACATCAGGCAGATCAGGTCGGTTCCGCCCGCGATGGCTCGGGCGCGGTCGCCGTGCCTGGCCATGATCTTGATGGCCTCCGCGAGCGACTTCGGTTTCACGTAGTCGAACGGATGTGCAATCGCCATATTCCGGTCCTCCAATATCATTTTAACCGCGGATCACGCGGATGTACGCGGATTCGGAGATCTGCGCAATCTGCGTTATCTGCGGACCTACTTCTTCGGCGGCAGGAAAGCCACGATGCGGCACTGCGCCGATTCCATCTCGATGCCGCGCATGGGGAAGCAGCCCACCCACACGCGCTGATTGCTGATCTTCTCGATGTCGCCGCCGATGTTTTCCGCGTGCACGAGCTTTTTCGGGAAGAGCTTGAGGTGCATGACCTGGTAGTAATCGTCCGGCGGGAACATCTCGTCCCAGCTCTTGCCGTATTTCGCCTTCAGTTTCTTCTCGGCCTCGACGAATTTCGCCGGGTGCCACGTGCGGATGATGGTGTTCATCGGGTGGTCCGCGCTGCCGCAGTCCACGCCGATCCACTTGATCTTCATCTTGAGCGCCCACTCGTGGAAGCCGGGGCCGGGGCCCGGATGTTTCACGAAGTAGCGGAGCTCGTCCGATTCCTTCTGATCCCACGCGTAACGGTGGTAGCCCGTGTTGATGATGAGGATGTCGCCCTTTTTCACCTCGACGCGGTCGGTGATCATCTTGGGGCTGTAGAGATCGTAGTCGCCGACTTCGTCGGAGATGTCCACGACCGCGCCCGGCCCGATCCATTCCTTGATCGGCACTTCGCCGATCGAGCGGCCGCTGGCGTGGAAATGGATTTCGCCGTCCATGTGCGTGCCGACGTGGTTGCTCATCGTGATGATCTGGCCGTTCGCGCCCTGACCCATGTGCGCGCCCGCGATGCGCTTGAAGTACTGGATGCCGAGGGGCATGTAGCTCGGCCACGGCGGGGTATGAATGCTCAGGCGCTGTGTCAGTTCGACCACCTGCACGCTGTCCATAAATTTGAGGAACTGATCAATCTTCATTCCGATCTCCTTCTTGTCTGTTGGAGTATTGGAGAGATGGAGTGCTGGAACAAAAAAACTCCAGCACTCCCTTGCTCCACCACTCCATCACTCCATTCTTCTTGCCAATCCTTCGTACGCCTTTTTGAAAGGTTCCGCCGGGGCGTTGAGCACGCCCGCGCCGATCTGGCCCACGCCGGGTTTCCGGTGGGCCACGCCGGTGTCTATGAATGGTAATATATTGTTCTCCACGACCTTCACGACGTCAATACCGGTTGGGGTGCCCCGGAAGTTCAAATAGGGCACTTGGTACGCGTTGTTCTCGGCCGCCGTGATCCCGTACATCGTGCGGGTGTAACGCAGCGCGTCGTCGGTGGTTCCGCCGACGAACTGCACGATCGCGGGCGCGGCCGCGATCGCGAACCCGCCGAGCCCGTTGGTCTCGGTGATCGCGCTGTCGCCGATGTCCGGGTTCGCGTCCGCCCGCGTGTAGCCGGGGAAGAAAAGCGCGTCCGGCACGTCCGCGGGGCCGGTGAACCACGCGTCGCCCGTGCCGGCGAGCTGCACGCCGAAATCCGTGCCGTTGCGCGCCATGACCACCGCGACGCTGCTGTTCGGGATGCCGCGCGCGGCGTCGAGCGACGCCTTGCTCGCGGGCATCGAGAGGTTCAGGAAGAAGTGGTCGTTGCCGTTGATGAAGTTCAGGACGTCCGCCGCGTCCTTCGCGTCGTCGCACGTCGTGACGATCGCCGGGGCGATCGCGCGATAGAAGAGCGAGGTGCCCGCGCGGTTGCGGTTGTGCACCTCGTCGCCCATGTGCAACGCCTGCGCGATGATGTTCTTGAGATCAATCCGCCCGACCTTCTTCACGGACTTCTTCAGGACCGGATACAGGACGGTCTCCATCCACTTCAGCTTCTTGATCACGTCCTCGCCGTACGCGCCGTAGCGCAGCACCTTGCCGAGGCCCTCGTTCATCGTGCAATACGCCTTGTTCCCGTGCGCCTCGTTCACCAGGACGAACACGGGCATCGAGGCGGAGATGATGCCGGCCATCGGGCCGACCGAACTGTGCTCGTGGCAGGGCGCGTAGCGGATCGCGCCGGAGGCGGCGAGCTTCTCGGCCTCTTTCGCGCTCTTCGCCATGCCCTCGTACATCAGCGCGCCCATGATCGCGCCGCGCATCGGGCCGCACATCCTTTCCCACGTCACCGGCGGCCCGGCGTGCAGGATCAGGTTTTTCTTCATCCCCGGGATCACGTCGAGCGCGCGCTCGAGGCCGACGAGACACGGCTGCGCGCTCAGGATCTTCTGCATCGCCTTCGCGTTGGCCTTCTCGATCTTCGCGCGCGCGGCGGCGATGCGTTCCGTCGCGGCGGGACTGACGTCCATCGGCGGCTTCCAGTCCACCTGGACGGCCTTCGCGCCGACCGCGGCGAGCGCGTCCTTGAACGCGGTCATCCCGAAGTTCACGACCTGCAGTTCGGATTTGAAGAGTGTGTTGATGCTCATGCAAACCTCTTTTCGTTGCCGTGCACTGTGAAGGCGTAATGAGGCCGATGGAATGACCAAACACATTCTGTCATCCCGAGTCCCGACCTCGCAGAGAGTCGGGACGAGGGATCTCCAATTCGGCGATTTTCCAGACATTGGAAAATCTTTCCGCCATTTTTCCAATCATTGGAAAAATTGCGCCTCATCGTTCCAGCCCTTTCACGATTTCGCCCGCGAGGCGGCACGCGGCCGCGTTCGAGGGCGTCACGATCGCCCCCGCGTCGGTCAGCGCCTTCGCGACCGCGCCGCGATTCTGCGGGTCGGCGTCCGTTCCGGTCACGGAGCACACGACGCTCTTCGTCCGCGCCGCTTTGCGGATCACCGGCGCGAGCTCGGCGGCGGGATCCATGTTCGAACCGTAGCCGAGCACGACGTCGAGCAGGATCACGGCGGTCTCGGGGTCGGACGCCTCCTCGAGGATCCGCTTGTTGCGCAGCGAGAAGTCGATCATGGGGTGGGGGCGGCCGACGGTGAACTCGTCTTCGCCGAGGTCCACGAAGGAGTGCTGTACGCTCTTCAGCGAGTTCTTCAGCTTGACCGCCTTGCCGGTCGGCGCGTTCGAGTGCAACCCGGTCAGCATGTCGCCGAGCAGGATCTGCGCTTCCGCGCAGAACGTGCCGCCGCTGAACAGGCCGCGGATGTACTTCTGCTTCCGGCCGCGCGTCAGCGCTTCGCGCCGCGCGGTGATGCGCAGGTCCCGGTCGCGGTCCGCGAGTTGCCGGAACGCGTTCTCCGCGCGGCCGCCGCGCTCCAGTTCCACCGCCGTCAGCGCGGCTTCCTCGAGCGTCGTGGGCCCGCCCTTCACGGGCGCGCCGATCAGGAACGAGACGACGGGCTTGCGGATGCTGCGCGCGCAGCGGTTGATCGCGGCGAGGACCTTCTTGTCCGGCGGCTTGGAGACGAGCAGGATGACTTTCGTGTCCGCATCGTCCGCGAGGGCCTTCATCGCTTCGACGAACATGATGCCGCCGACGTCTTTCTTCACGTCGCGCCCGCCGGTGCCGATCGCCTGCGAGATGCCGCCGCCGGCGTTCGAGATCAGCGTGGTGACCTCCTGCAGGCCGGTGCCGGCCGCGGCGACGACGCCGATGCCGCCGCGCCGCACGACGTTGGCGAACGCGAGCGGGACGCCGTTGATGATCGCGGTTCCGCAGTCCGGCCCCATGACGAGCAGGCCCTGTTTCTTCGCGAACTGCTTGAGCGCGATTTCCTGTTCGATCGGGACGTTGTCCGAGAACAGCATCACGTGCAGCCCCTTGCGCAGACACTGCATCGCCAGCGCGCCCGCGTAACGGCCTGCGACGGAGATGACGGCCATGTTGGCGCCCGGGACGACCTGCACCGCGCCGTCGAGGCTGGTGGGCCTCGCCTCGGCGGCGGAACCTTCCGCGGGCGCGGACGATTTCTTGAGCAGTTCGGTGACGGTCTTCATCGCGGCGTCCGCGGCCTTCGCGTCGCGCGCCTTGACGGCGATGAGGAGGTCGGCGTCGGCCGCTTTCGCGAGGTCGGTGGTCAGCAGGCCGGACGATTTCAGGATGCCCTTGTTCGCTTCCGTGCCCATGACGATCGCCGCGTCGGCGACGCCGTCGAGCGAGGAGAGCTGCTTGCCCACGCGCATCAGGGTGACGGAGTCGAAGTAGGCGCCTTTTCGGATGTCGGTTTTGATGATCATATTTCGTTCCTCGTGAATGCGCGAAGGGTCAGCGCCAGTCCTGTGCAGAGGTCCGCGCCGGACGTTTCGCCCAGCGCGAAAACTCGGCGCGCGGCGCGCGAGACGTCGGCCGGAGTGCCGGCGGAGAGCGCGGTTGCGAGTTGCTTCACGTCTTCCGGCGCGCGGCCCGCGGCGGCGAGTTCGATGAAGTGATTCGAGAGCGCGTTGCCGGTTTTCGCGGCGCGCGCGATCCGCGCGCCGACACTGGCGGGCGCGTTCAGCAGCCGCAGCGCGAGAAGGGCGCCCGCGAGGAAGTCGTCGCCCGACGGCGTGAGGCCGTAGCCGCATCCGGCGATCTGCTTCACGGCGCCGCGCATACACCGTTGCGGGCCCTCGCAAAGCGCGTCGAGAAACCGTCCCGTCGCGAGCCGCATGTGCAATGCGAGCGCGCGGTGGAATCCGGGTGCGCGCGGCATGCGGCGATCATCGAGAAGATACGCGAGGCTGTGTGGGGGCGCGTGGCTAACGAGCGCGCGTTCGAGTGCGGCCAGGTTGCACGGCGTGGCGGGCCGGAGCCGCGAGGCATATTGCGGGATGCCCGCACAGCGCAGGCGTTTCGGGCCGAGCGCGATGGTCCGGCGGGAAACGGTCAGCGTGGGCGGGCTGTTGATTCGCGTACTGCGCACGACGATGCGGGTGGGGCCGGGGCCGATGGCTTCGGTTACCAAGGATACCATGCGACTGCCACGGGTATAGTTTGCCACGCGCGCGAACCGCGAGTGCAGTTCGTAGGAGCCCGGCAGCACCCTGTCGCCGATGCTGATCAGCATACGGCGGCCTCACTTCGCTTCATGAAAGATCATCCCGTGGTACGTGTTGTATCCCATCTGACGGACCACACCGACCGAACCCGTGACCGCCATGCCGCTCTTGGGCTTGGCGATCTGGAGCTGTCCGAGCATGCGGATGCCGTTTTCGAGCTCGACGATACCGAGCTGGATATCGGGAACGGAGAAATCGGCCGCGAGCGTCTGCAGCCGCGTGAACGTCAGCAGCTTCCCCTTGTGGGGCAGCGGAACGGGATCGAACGCGTTGTGCTCGTTGTTGTGACACTTCTTGCACATCATGCGGTACGGGTAGTGGAGCTGGCCGCATTTCCTGCACTTGTAGGCGTAGATTTCAAGATTCATTGGGATGCCTCCGTTGGGGTTTCGGGTGTCGGGTGTCAGGTGTCGGGAAGGATGGGAGGTTCTTCGCTGACACCTGAAACCTGAACACCGACACCTGCATGCTCAATCCTCCCTCATGAACGTCAAGCAGACGACGTTGTTTCCGAATCCGCCGAAGTTGCAGGTGAAGCCGATCTTCGCGTCCTTGACCTGCCGCTTCTTCGCTTCGCCGCGAAGCTGGGTCACGATTTCGTGGGCCTGCCCGAGGCCGGTCGCGCCGACGGGGTGGCCTTTCGCCTTCAGGCCGCCGGACGGGTTGATCGGGATCTTGCCGCCCATGCGCGTCTCGCCCTTCTCGAGCGCGAGGTGGCCTTCTCCCTTCTTGAAGAAGCCGACCTCCTCGCTTTCGACGATCTCGAGGATCGTGAACGCGTCGTGCAACTCGGCAACGTCCACGTCGGAGGGTTTGATCCCGGCCATCTTCATCGCCTGTTCCGCGGCGCGCCGCACCGCGAGCAGGTCGGTCGGCTCTTCGCGCTCGTGCACCGCGTGCGTGTCGGTGGCCTGGCCGACGCCCGCGAGCCGGACGCGCGGCCGCTTGACCTTGTCCGCGACCTCCTTGCTGGCGAGGATCACGCACGCCGCGCCGTCGGACACGGGGCAGAAATCGAAGAACCGCAGCGGGTCGGAGACGAACGGATTGTTCGTCAGCGCTTCCGGTCCGTCGAGGATGCCCTCGAGCGTGATGGGCTGGTGGAGGTGCGCGAACGGGTTGTTCATCGCGTTGTCGTGGTTCTTCACGGCGACCATCGCGAGGTGGCGCGAGGTCACGCCGTACTTGTCCATGTAGAGCCGCGTGAACATTGCCGCGAGTGACGGCAGCGTGGTTCCGTAGATGTACTCCGCGATCGGATGCGTCAGCGTCGCGACGAAGTCGGTGGCTTCGAGGTTGTTCACCTCGCGCATGCGTTCCGCGCCCGTGACGAGCACGACGTCGTGCAGGCCGGACGCGACGGCCATGAAGCCCTGCTTGATCGCGGAAGCGCCGGAGGCGGGGCCGTTTTCGATGGCCTCCGCGCCGGCGGGCGTGAGGCTCAGGGTGTCCACCACCGCGCTGGCGAGGGCGGTCTGGCCGCTCACGCGGCTTGCGCCCATGTTCGCGACGTAGAGGTGGTCCACCTTCTCGATACCGCAATCCCGCATCGCCATCATCGCGGGGTAGGCCGCGATTTCGGAGAGCGGATACTCGAGGCGCGAGAAGCTCGTGATGCCGATGCCGATGACATAGACTTCGCGCATGGTCACACCGTCCCTTCCTGCCCGCCTGCATCGCTTTGCGAAGCGGGGCGGGCAAGTTTCCACCGCTGAAGGAGGATCGCGGTGCCCGTGGGGTCCTTCGCGGCGCGGGTGGCCGCGAGCAGGTCGGGCGGTGGTTTGGGAGGGTTCGAGGGCGGGAGAATCTTCTCCTGCGCCTTCTTGAGCAGGTCCTCGGGCACGGGGCGGCGGCCGACGACGAGCGTGCCGCGCGCCTTGTCGAAGATCTCCTTCGTGAGCGCGTAGGACGGAACGCCGCCGAGCTCGTGCGGGATCTCGAACCGTTTTGCGAGGTTGTACTCGATCATCCACCGGCGGAACCCGATCGGCGACTCCGCGACGATGAGCACCTCTTTCTGGCCGACGACGTCGAGGTGATATTCCATCTTCGCGGCGAACGCGTGCGCGCCGATGCGCAGGCCGCGGCGCAGCGCGAGCGTGTGGAGCGAGACGCCGAGTTCGGGCGTGGCGAAGCGTCCGTTCACGATCGCGGCGAGTTCGCCGTTGATCTGGGCGACGAGGACGTATTCGTCCTGAACGCGGTGCCGGTAGTAGCCGAGCAGTTCGGCGTACACGCGCACCGAGACGATGTCGTAGTAATCGCGCTCGACGTGGATGAGGGGCTCCACGTGGGGCAGGATATCCGGGATTTCCTCCCGGGTGACCTGCCGGATGACCATCAATTCGCCGCTTGCGACCTGCATGAATTTCGGGGGGAACGGCGGGTACGGATGGTCAATGGGACGAAGGATCTGTTCAAGTTCCACGGCCATAAGACCTCCTTCTGTTAGGCAACCCCTTCAGAATACGAGAAGACGGGCCAAAAGTTAATCGGCATCGGCTGGGTGAGGGGGTGCCCCGGGGACGCGGTCCCAGCGATTCCGGGGGTAAGGATACGCAACGCCTGTCGGCGGATATTGCGCTCGAAACGGATTGCCCGTACATTGTGCAGCAGACGACCCCAAAGTGGAGGCAGTTGCCGTGAACAAGAAGTTGCGTATACTTCCAGCCGTTGCGCTTGCCGTCCTTTCCCTCGTCTCGATCGCTGCCGCCGAAAAGTGGGAGACGAACTTCGAGAAAGCCAGGACGAAGGCGAAGGAATCCAACCGCTACATGCTCCTCAACTTCAGCGGATCGGATTGGTGCGGTTGGTGCATCAAGCTCGACAAAGAGGTTTTCAGCAAGAAGGAGTTCAAGGAATACGCGAGCGAAAACCTTGTTATCGTCGAACTCGATTATCCCCGCAAGACCCCGCAGAAGAGCAGCCTGAAAGAGCAGAACGAGAAGCTGGCCAAAGAGTACGGGATCAAGGGGTTTCCCACGGTCCTGATTCTGAGTCCAAGCGGCGAGCTTGTGGCGAAGACCGGGTACCAGGACGGAGGGCCGGAGAAATACGTGGAGCATCTGCAAGGCTTCATTAACAGCCATCGCCGGAAAAACAACGTTCCGGCCCCGACCATTGTTCCATCGGGCCCCGCGCACAAGCGCCGTTCCACGCGTGGCGTGCCGGCCAGCGTGATCCGCCAGTGGGAGCAGCAGGCGGCCGAGGCCGGGGAGGACTAGAGTGCTGTCCCGGAATTCCCTTGGCACAAACCGCGCGCTCTGATGAGCAGGTCTAGGACGTAGAAGCGGTCTCCAGACCGCTTGTCTGTGGCGCATTATTTCCGGGACACGACACGAGGCTACGCCTTCAGGCGCGCTTCGAGGCGGGCCAGCTCCGCGGACAGGTCTTTCGGAAGTCGGTCGCCGAATTTCGCGTAATGTTCGCGAATGCTCGGAATCTCCTTCTCCCATGCGGGCCGGTCAACAGAGAGCAGTTCCTCGACCTCTTCGTGCGACATATCCAATCCACCCAGGTCCATGGCGTCTGGTGTGGGCATGTTGCCGATGGGCGTCTCGACCGCTTTTCCTTCGCCTGTCACGCGCTCGAAGATCCACTTCAGGACGCGGCTGTTCTCGCCGAAGCCCGGCCACAGCCATTTTCCATCGGCGGTCTTGCGGAACCAGTTCACGTAGTAGATGCGTGGCAGTTTTGCCGTCTCGCTGGCCTTGCCGACCTTCAGCCAATGATTGAGGTAATCGCCCATGTGATAGCCGCAGAACGGCAGCATGGCCATCGGGTCGCGGCGCAGCGTTCCGACGGTTCCGAAAGCGGCGGCGGTCATTTCGCTGCCCATGATCGAGCCCAGGAAGACGCCGTGCTGCCAGTTGAGCGCCTCGGTGACGAGCGGAATGACTGACGCGCGACGTCCGCCGAACAGGATGGCGGAGATCGGCACGCCCGCGGGATCCTCCCATTCGGGGGCGACCACGGGACACTGGCTGGCCGGCGCCGTGAAGCGCGCGTTCGGATGGGCGCCCTTGGTGCCCGAATCGGGGGTCCATTCCTTGCCCTTCCAGTCTATCCCGGAGGCGGGCGGCGTGTCGGTCATGTCTTCCCACCACACGCCGTTGTCCGGCGTGTGGACGCAGTTGGTGAAGATCGTGTTGCGATTGACCGTCCGCATCGCGTTCGGGTTGCTCTTCATGCTGGTGCCCGGGGCGACGCCGAAGAATCCGGCTTCCGGGTTGATTGCGTGCCAGCGTCCGTCCGGCCTGCGTTTCATCCAGCAGATGTCGTCACCGATGGTTTCGACCTTCCAACCCGGAAGGGTCGGTTCCATCATCGCGAAATTCGTCTTGCCGCACTGCGAGGGGAACGCGGCGGCGACGTAGATCACTTTGCCCTTGGGGCTTGTCAACTTGACGATGAGCATGTGCTCCGCGAGCCAGCCTTCGTCGCGGGCCTGCACGGAGGCGATGCGCAGGGCGTGGCACTTCTTGCCGAGCAGCGCGTTTCCGCCGTAGCCGGAGCCGTAGGACCAGATCTCGCGGGTTTCCGGGAAATGCGTGATGAACTTCTGCTGCACGTCGGGGTTGCACGGCCACGGCACATCCTTCTGTCCCGGCTGCAGCGGCGCGCCGACCGAGTGCAGAGCCCGGACGAAGTTGGGGCTGTCCCCCAGCGTGTCGAGCACCTTGGTGCCGACGCGGGTCATGATCTCCATGTTCACGACGACGTACGGAGAGTCGGTGATTTCGACGCCGATATTTGCGATCGGGCTGCCGATGGGGCCCATGCTGTACGGGATCACGTACATGGTGCGGCCCTTCATGCAGCCCGCGTAGGACTTGCGCATCAGCGCCTTCATCTCGGCCGGGTCCATCCAGTTGTTGCTGGGGCCGGCATCCTCGCGTGTCTTGGGGCAGATGAACGTGCGCTCTTCGGCGCGGGCGACATCGCTCGGGTCGGAGCGGAAGAGGTAGCATCCCGGCCAGCGCTTGGGATCGAGGCGTTCCGCGTGGCCGCCGGCGACCATTTCCTCGAGCAAGCGCTCGTATTCCGTCTTGGAGCCATCGCACCAGCAGACCCGGTCGGGCGTACACATCTTCTTCGCTTCAGCCACCCATTGCAGCAGCGCCTTGTTCGTCGTCGGGGTCATTTCTTCACCTCGTATTTCCCTTTGCGGTCGCGAAAAGAGACATCGGATTCATTCCGGCCTGAACGCCCGCAAGGTCGGGACTCTAATCGTGGTTTGATGGGCAGGCAAGTTTAAACTCCGCCTTTTTCTTCTTCCCCTTTTTCCCAATGGTTGGAAACATGCGGGGGGATGAACGAGCAGTTTCAGAATCTGAGCGCCTCGGAGCTTTTCTGTCCGCGGTGCCGCGTGTCCCGGCCGGTTCGGGAACGGCTCTTATTGGTGCTTCCGGGCGCGGAGCTTTACGAGTTCCGGTGCATGGCCTGCGGGGAATCGTGCGGGACGCGGGAGGTCAAGGCGGGGCCCCTGGCCGCGGCGCGGGCGGCCGCGGCACGGCGTGCTCCGCCGCGGGCGCACCGCGCTTCGCAAGCTACCGCCGCGCGGCGGGCGCCGAGAGGCTTGCTGGGGAAGGGGTGAGCCGGGGAATGGACAAGGAAACGAACAAAACGGACGACGGCGACCTCGACCGGCGGTTGGAGCGGAGCGTGTTCCGCAATCTGAAGGAGTCGCGGATTGAGCGTTGGGTGGCGGGCGCGATGATTGCATCCATGCTGCTCGGCGTTCTCTTCTGGCTGCTTCGCCACCCGGCGACATTCTTCTTTTTCGGCCTCGGGGTGATCCTCCTCGTGCTGACCTTCGCACTGCAATTCGTCCGCAACCTTTAAAGTAGAAGCGATCTGGAGATCGCTTCTACTAGGATTAGGGCGGGATGGCAAGCTTTCCTGTTTTCCATGTCCCGGCTGTGCGGTGTAGAATCCGGGCGATCAGGAGGTTCGAGATTTGAACCCGGGCTTGTATATTGTCGCGACGCCGATCGGGAACTTGGGCGATATCACGTTCCGCGCGGTGGAGATGCTCAAGGCCGCGCACGTGATCGTGGCGGAGGACACTCGCCACACGCGGAAACTGCTCGAGCGCTACGATATCCACGCGCCGACGCTGAGCTGTCACAAGTTCAACGAGGCCTCGCGGGTCAGCGCCATTCTCGATCGAATCCGCGGCGGCGCGGTCGTCGCGCTGGTTACCGATTCGGGCATGCCCGCGGTGTCCGACCCCGGGTCCCGGGTGGTTGCGGCGTGCCGCGCGGCGGGGTTGCACGCGACGGTGCTGCCGGGCCCATCCGCGGTCACCGCGGCAGTGGCGTTGTGCGGCTTCGGCGGAGGCGGATTCCGGTTCGAAGGATTTCTCTCGCACAAGTCGGCGGCGCGCCGGAAGCGATTGGCGGAGCTGGCGGGCGAGGACGTGCCCGTGGTGCTCTTCGAATCGCCGTACCGGGTGATCAAGCTGATGGAAGAGATTCGCGACGTCCTGGGGGAGCGTCCGATCTTCATCGGGCGTGAATTGACGAAACAATTCGAGGAATGTCTTTCGGGAACCGCGGCGGATATGCTTTGCTCGTTCAGCGGGCGCGCGGTAAAAGGAGAATTCGTGATCGTGATTTCGGCGGCCGGCGGGAGTTAACCCGCGGACCGGTTGCTGGTATAATGCACAGGTACTGTCGGGGGTATGACGGTGAATTTTGCGGAGAGAACAGAATGGCGGCTTCGGGCGCGGCGCGTGCTGACGGCCGCGCTGGCCGCGGCGGCGGTCCTGACCTGCGAAGGCGCCGCGCGGCGGATCGAGGCGAGGATCCTGCGGGTGGAGCGCGTCGAGGAAGCCCGGGCCGCGCGGGTCGGCATGGCGCCGGTCCAGATGTCGCGGTTCGCGCGTTTGAGCGCCGCCGCCGGACCATCGGCTTACGTCGTGGTGTGGGATGCAGGTCCGGGCGTGCCGGCCGGAACGCTGGTGACGTTTGAGTATCGCCACGACGAGAGAGAGAACGTAAAGTTCCTGGCCGACAAGTGCGCGGAACCGGTGAGGGGAGAGCAGCGGGCGGAATTCGCGATACTGGGCGGCCGCGAAGTGTCGGCGTGGCGCGCCCGCGTGGTGTACAAAGGCCGCCGGCTGGCGGAAGTTGTGTCCGAACGCTGGAGATAGCGTATGGCATCCGAAGCAAACGCGGTGGACAAGCTCCTGGTCGCGATTCAGGACGGCGCCGCCATCGTCCGCGTGCAAGGGCGCGGTTCCTTCAAGATCAGCACCATCCTCAAGGAGTTTGCCGGCGCGGCGATCGACAAGGGATGCACGCGGCTGATCCTGGACATGGCGGACTGCATCGGCATGGACAGCACCTTCATGGGCGTGCTGGCGGGCCTGTCGTTCCGGCTGAAACAGAGAAACGGCGGGGTGGTGATGGTGAACCTGTCGCTGCGTACGCGTGGACTGCTTGCCACGCTCGGCCTGGACGAGGTGATCGAGCCGCACATGGCGGGCGATATGCCGAGGGAGGTCGCGGCGTTGCTTCCGGGGGCGACGGAATCCATGCCTGTGCTTGAAAATCCGGAACGCAGCACGCGCGAAACCGCGGCGACCATGCTTGAGGCGCACGAAAACCTGGTCAAGCTTTCCCCGGAGAATCTCCCCAAGTTCAAGGATGTGCTCGCATTTCTGCAGGAAGACCTGAAAAAGTCGGGCGGAGCGGAAAAACCGTAGCACGACGGGGGTTGGGGCATCGTGTTCTATGTTGTGTCCATCGTCGCCGAACTGATCCTGATCGCGGCGTTCGTTCTTCTCTTCATGCAGAATCGGCGCTTGCGCAGGCAGCGCAACGAATTGCTCCAGGAAAAAGAGGCGACGTACGGGTTCATCCACGATGTGGCGGAGGTGTTTGCCGGCGCCACCACGGTGGATCTCGACAACCTGCTCCGGCGGGT
The DNA here is from genome assembly GCA_022704185.1 of Verrucomicrobiota bacterium. Lineage (GTDB taxonomy): Bacteria > Verrucomicrobiota > Kiritimatiellia > CAIQIC01 > JAGNIJ01 > JAKJGV01. The sequence goes on along the minus strand of JAKJGV010000025.1, from coordinate 3,360 downwards.
CCTTTACTACGCGGTTCGCACCACGCGCGCGGCGTCCGGCGCGGTCTATCTTTTCGAGCCCGACAAGCAGGCGCTGCGCGCGCGCGCGATCTCGGGCATCTTTCCGCCGCTGCTGGGCGGGGTGGATACCGGCCTCGAGCGCGCGATGAGCAAGTCCCAGCACGTGGAGAACCTCGTGAAGACGCGGCTCATCCAGCGCGGCGAGGGACTTGTGGGCGAGGTGGCGGATTTCGGCAGCGCCATCCTGCTGCCCGACGCGGAGACGGACCCGCGCGTGCCGCGCTACGAACTCGACTTCCTGCAGATCCGCTCCCTCCTGTTGGTGCCGATGCGCTTTCACCAGGAGGTGCTGGGCGTGCTCGCGGTGGTCAATCGCGTGGACGGGCAGCCGTTCGCGCCCGCCGATCTCGGCTTGCTGCAGGCGCTCGCCGACCAGGCCTCCATCTCGATCTATTACGCGGGACTGCGCGAAACGCTGGAAGAGAAGATGCGGATCGACCGCGACCTCGACGCGGCGCGCCGGATCCAGACCTCCCTGCTTCCGAAGACGCTGCCGCGCGTCGAAGGGGTCGAGCTGGCGGCGTTCAATTACCCGGCGCTCGAGATCGGCGGCGACTACTACGACTTCATCGAGGTGGACGACACGCATCTCGGAATCGCGATGGCGGACGTTTCGGGGAAAGGCACGGGCGGGGCGATCATGATGTCGGTTTGCCGGAGCGTGATCCGCGCGCATGCACCCCGGCACCTGAGCCCGGCCCAGGTGCTCAAGCTGGTGAACCAGGTGCTGGCCCACGATGTTTCCGAAGACATGTTCGTCAGCGTCCTGTACATGGTGCTGAACACCTCGACGCGGGAACTGGTGGTGGCTCGCGCGGGGCACGAGCGCCCGATCGTCAGCCACGAACAGCAGGACCTGACCATCCTGGATTCGCCGGGTGTGGCGATCGGGATCGCGGACACGGAGACGTTCGAGCGAGTGCTCGAGGAAATCCGGATCCCCCTCAAGCCGGGGGACGTCGTGGTGGCCTACACAGACGGGGTCACAGAAGCGATGAACATCCGGGAGGAGGAGTGGGGGCTGGACCAGCTGCTGGACGCCATCCGGGTGGCCTCGCGGGAGGGCGCGAACAGCGTGCTGAACAATGTCCGGCAGCGCCTCGAGCGCTTCGTGGGCAACCGGCCGCAGTACGATGATATGACTTTACTGGCATTGCATGTTATGAAGTAACCCCCTATACTGGAGCCACTATGAGGGAATGCAGCATCGAACTGGAGGAGAAGGGCGAGCTCAGCATCCTGCGCCTGGACGGCTCTCTCGACGCGTATTCGTTTCCCCGTCTTGAGTCCACACTTGGCCAGCTCCAGGAAGGCGGAAAGCATCGCGTGATCCTCGACTGCGCCGCGCTGGAATACGTGAGCAGCGCGGCCCTGGGGGCATTGATCGGATTCGCCCGGCGCGCGAGGGAGAAGGGCGGGGATCTGAAACTGGCGGGGCTTTCGCCCAAGATCTACAACATCGTGGAACTGCTGGGGTTCAACAAGATCCTTGAAGTCTGCGATTCGGTCGAAGACGCCGACAAGCGTTTCGGCTCCGGCGGTTGACGGCATCCGGGGGCGCCCATGGACAGCAGCAACATGGTTGTGCGAGGATATGTCACCCTGCACGTGCCCTGCCGTTACAGTTACCTCCGCATCATCCGGCAATCCGTCATGGACCTCTGCGCGCGCGCGGGCCTCACCGAGTTCAAGGCCGCCCAGATGGAAATGGCCGTGGATGAGGCGTGCGCCAACATCATCGAACACAGCTACGGCGGCGAGACCAACGACGAGAAAGAGCCCCGCCATCCGGGCATCCGCGTGAATCTCATGCACTGCACCGACCGCATCGTGGTCGAGATGCTGGACCGCGGCAAGGGGTTTGCCTTCGAGCAGCAGCAGACCATCGAGCCCCAGCAATACGTGGAAAGCCAGAACCAGCGGGGGCTGGGCATGTTCATCATACGCAGCTTCGTGGACGACGTGGCGTACGAGACAGGCACCCGGGCCGGGAACTGTCTGCGCTTGACGAAAATGCTGCACTGAGTATCTTGCCCCCTTTGACCTCCCGGCCCGATGCGGGGTTGGAGAGACCCAATCCGGTTCCTTCTTGATACGGTAAAGCAATGAAAGACCGCCACGCAAAGCACGCTCCGGGGCACAAGCCCGCGGCGCACGAAGAAGAGAAGCAGGAGCCTGCCGCCGAAGCCTCCGCCGCCGCGCCCGCCGCGGAGGGCAAACCTTCCGAAGCGGAGCAGTTGAAGGAGCGGCTGCTTCGCCTGCAGGCGGATTTCGACAACTATCGGAAACGGGTCACCCGCGAGCGGACCGAGTTTGCGCAGCGGGCCACGGAGGATCTCGTGATCGAGCTGCTGCCCGTGCTCGACCATTTCGAACTGGGGCTGAATACGGCGCGCGAACACCGGGCGGACGCGTCGGTGCGCGAGGGATTTCAACTGGTATACGACCAGCTCATGGCCGCGCTGGCCAAGGCGGGCGTGACGCCGATTGACGCCGAAGGCCAGGTGTTCAATCCGCACGAGCACGAGGCCGTCACGCATCTGCCGTCCGCGGAAGTGCCCGCCGACACGGTCATGCAGCAGACGCGCCGCGGGTACCGCATGGGCGATCGGCTGTTGCGCGCGGCCCAGGTGGTGGTCAGCAGCGGGACTCCGGATGCGCCGCCGGCCGAAGAGGCGGAATGGGAACCGGAGAGCGGGGCGGTGGAAAACAACCCGGCGAATCCGGAGGCGCCGTTCTAAATGGCCGCGGCCAAGAGAGACTACTACGAGGTGCTCGGCGTGTCGCGCGACGCGTCCGAGGACCAGCTCAAGAAAGCCTACCGCAAGCTCGCGGTGGAGTTTCATCCCGACAAGAACCCCGGCAACGTCGAGGCCGAGGAACGCTTCAAGGAGATTTCCGAGGCGTACGAGGTGTTGAGCGATGCGGAGAAGCGGCGCTTGTACGATCAATACGGGCATCGCGCGTTCGGTCCCGGCGGCGGCGCGGGCTTCGGCGGGTTCGGCGGAATCGATCTCGAGGAAGCGCTCCGGACGTTCATGGGCGCATTCGGCGGCGGGGGCAGCATCTTTGATGACTTCTTCGGCGGCGGCCGGGGTGGCCGCAGCCCGGACGCTGCGTCGCGCGGCTCGGACCTGCGGTTCGATCTCGAGATCGAATTCGAGGAGGCCGTTTTCGGGTCCCATCGCGAGGTGACGCTGCCGATCATGGAGGAATGCGACGCCTGCAAGGGCTCGGGCGCGCAGCCGGGCAGCAAGAAGGAACCGTGCCGGCGCTGCAACGGGCGCGGGGTCCTGGTGA
>JAKJGV010000024.1 GCA_022704185.1 Verrucomicrobiota bacterium | reverse complement strand
CGGTCTACCTTGATTGCAGGAGACCGTGGTTATGTCTGAAGAGTCCATGTACGAGAAGATGAAGGCGAAGCTCGCGAACGTCGTGCCGGACGTCGAGCTTCGATACAAGGCGGAACTGGCCGAGGAGATCATGCGGCTCAAGAAGGAGCGGAACGCCGTGATCCTCGCCCACGCGTACATGGAGCCTGCGTTATATCATTCCGTGCCCGATTTCACCGGCGATTCGCTCGGATTGAGCCGCGACGCCGCGGGTGTGGACGCCGACATCATTGTCTTCTGCGGCGTGCGGTTCATGGCGGAGACCGCCAAGATCCTGAATCCCCGGCGCACGGTGCTCATCCCCTCGCCCCGCGCCGGCTGCTCGCTCGCCGAAAGCATCACCGCCGACGACGTGCGCGCGCTCAAGGCGCGCTACCCCGGCGTGCCGGTCGTGACCTATGTCAACACCTACGCCGAGGTGAAGGCCGAGTCCGATATCTGCTGCACGTCCAGCAACGCGGCCGCCGTCGTCCGGTCGCTGAAGAGCGACAAGGTCATTTTCCTCCCCGACGAATACCTGGCCAAAAACGTCGCGCGCGAAACCGGCAAGCGGATCATCCTTCCCACGCTGCACCCGCGCAAGAATCCGCCGCCCGACTCGGGTGTGGAGTACGAGATGATCGGCTGGAAAGGACGTTGCGAGGTCCACGAAAGGTTTATCGTGGATGACGTCAAGAACGCGCGCAAGCAGTTCCCCGACGTCCTCGTGCTCGCCCACCCGGAGTGCAGCCCTGCGGTGGTCAAGGCGGCGGACTATTCCGGCAGCACGACGGCGATGGTCCGGTACGTGCGGGCGTCGAACGCGAAGCGATTCCTGCTGCTGACCGAGTGCAGCATGGGCGAGAACATCGCCGCGGAGAATCCCGACAAGGAGATGATCCGCATCTGCAGCATTCGCTGTCCCCACATGAACGAGATCACGCTGGAAGACACGCTCGAATCCCTGAGGCAGACCCGCTATGTGGTCGAGGTGCCCGAGGATATCCGGGTGCGCGCGCTGAAGGCCGTGGAGCGCATGATCGCGATCGGCTGATCCGCGTGTTGCCGGGCTACGCAGGACAAGGCAGACCGCTTTTACGCAGGAGGCGGGATGTCTCTTTGCGGAGATCCCGGAAATTACCGCGCTTCGAGAAGAATCACACCGTACGGATTCCCTGCGTCGTCTTTCATCACCTTCGCGACATTGAGGAGCAGATTGACGTCGTCGTTGGCAAGGTCCGTTTCCTTCATCAGGTCGGGCACATCATCCAGCGGGAATGACCACTCCTTCAATCGCCGGGCGAGGCCGGACGACCGCTCCATGCCGAGCTCGCTCTTGAGGATCCGCCTCGCGGTATCGTTGATGAGCTGAACCTTTCCATCAGGAGCCCAAGTCATCACCCCCATCGGCATCTCTTTCAGAATATGATCCTTGTGTCCGACCTCTGTTCGAAGAGTCTCCGCCTCCTTCTGAAACTCGCCCGCCTTCTCTTTCGCGATCGCGTCAATGTACGGGGTCAGACCGGTCAGGGTGGTCTTCAGTTTGTCGCCCTTCAGACCGGCGGCTTCCAGTCTCTTCTCAATGCCTGCCGTAAGCAGCGCGCTGACCGGCTTGCGCTCTTCCCTGGCAGCCACCTCCGGCTCCTCCTCGCGCGGCTTGATCCCGTCGAGGACCTTCGACACCTGCTCTTCGCTCATACCCCGCTTCACGATCTCGTCGGCGACCTTCACCACGACGCTCCGCGCGTCGGGCCCCTGGTCGGGCGCCATCTTGCGAAGGAGCTGCTCGGTCTTCTTCAGGCTCTTCTCCCCCTTCAGGAACTCGTCGGAGATCCGCTTCGTGCGGACCTGGTCGGAATAGGACGTTACGACGCCGAGGATCTCGTTCACGAACCCAGTTGCCACCTTCGAGGACATCAACTTGCTCGACCTCAGGCGCAACTCGTTTTCAAGCGTCAGCAGGGCCTTCTCCACGTCGCCGCCATCGCCCGGTTCACCGGTCTCCGCCTGCTCTTCGACGAGCTGCTGTCCGACGATCCGGATGTTATTGATCAACGTGCCGACATCGCCTTCGGTGTTGTGGCCCATTTCGGCGCGCGACATGGCAAGGTCGATTCCGCTGGTGATCATTTCCGCCATTTTGCCCGGATTGTTCTTGATCTCGTTGATCAGCCACTTCTGTTCGTCGGCCTTCTCCAGCACGCGTCCGACCATGTGCTTCACGATATCCGCATCCATGGACACGCCAGCCACTTCCCCCGGCTCGAGCACGCGCGCGTCCTTGCTGACCACCTTCTCGTCGCCTGTGACCATGACGTAGCTGACATCCTTCAGGTGAATGTGCTGGAGCGGGGATTTCTTAAGCCATTCTCCGAACCCACCCTCGGCATTGATCACCTTCGACCCCTTGCCGAGGATGCGGAAAAACTCCTGGAATTCCTCCGGCGTGATACCGGGCTGGAAGAAGATATTGTTGATGTGGAACTCGTCGAACCGGCGCGCGAGCTTGGAGACCAGCGGATTTCGTTCCTCCAGCGGCAGCCCGTCGAGCACCACCGTGCCGCCCGCCACGCTGATCACCACGTCTTCGCCATATCGCTTCAGGATGTCCTGGAGGCACTGGTAGGCGAGGTCAATTCCGTGCTTGGAGACCGGGTGGTCGGCCGAGAACATCTCCACGTTCGTCAGGGCCCGGCACAGCCGTTTCACCAGTTCGGCGACGGCTTCGATCTTGGACGTTTGCTGCGCTTCGTCCTTCATCCCCCACCCATCCACGAGCACGGACTGTAGCATCCCGACCTCATCCTGTCGAAGCCCATCTTGCGACGTGCGGCCCCAACGGCGGGTTACGCTTCGATTCGCCCGACGCGAAAGCCGGCCGATTCGATCATCGCGAGGTCCTCCGGGTAACCCTGGCCCGGCGTGGTGAGGTAGCCCTGGGTGAAAATCGAGTTGGCGACATACAACGCGAGCACCTGCAGCGCGCCGAGATTCGCTTCGCGCCCGCCGGCCGCCCGGATGTCCGTCGCCGGGTTCGTCATGCGGAACATCACCAGCGTTCGCAGGCAGTCCCGCGGCGAAAGGCGGGACAGTCCGGCCAGCGGAGTGCCCGCGCGCGGATCGAGGAAGTTCACGGGGATGGAATGCACGCCCAGCTCGCGCAAAGCGAGCGCGAGATCCACGCGGTCCTCCTCCGTCTCACCCATTCCGACGAGGCCGCCACAGCATATTTCCAGGCCGGCCGCCTTCGCGCGGACCACCGTTTCCACCCGGTCCTCGTACCGGTGCGTCGTGCAGATCCGCGGAAAGAACCGTCTCGATGTTTCGAGGTTGTGGTTGATCCGGTCCGCCCCGGCTTCCTTCAACTCCGCCGCCAGGCGGTCCGTCAGGAGCCCGACGGAAACGCAAAGATGCATCTTCATCTCCGCCTTGATGCGCCGCAGGGCTTCGCAGATCGTTTCCATATCGCGCGCGGACGGGGAACGTCCGCTGATGACCGTGCAGTACTTCACCGCGCCGAGCCGGTGTGCTTCCCGCGCCCCGGCGACGATCTCCTCGACGCGCTTCATCGGATACCTGGAGATGTCGCTCGTGGCCACCGCGGACTGGCTGCAGAATGCGCAATCCTCCCCGCACGCCCCGCTTTTCGCGTTGCAAAGCACGTGCAGATTGACGTCGCGCCCGAAGAAAACCTGCCGCACGGAAAACGCGGCGTCCACCAGCGCGAGCAGCTCGTCGTCCGGCGCCGAGAGGATGTTCAGCGCGTCCGCGCGGCCCAACGGCTCACCCGCGAGCACGCGAAGGCTCAAGGCGTTCCACGACCGGCTCATGGCCTACCACCCTTCAAAACAGCAAAGCATTGAATTAAGATCATGACGCCGGACAGATTACGGTTAGAATGCGAATTAGCAAAAGAAATTCGGCACCCATGAACGGCGAGCAATGGATTGATCCGGAGATCAGCAGGCTTCGGGAGATGAATCTCGAGCGACGGCTGGTCATGTATCCGTCCAGCGGCGGCAAGCTGAGCATCGGGGACCGTTCGTACCTCAATTTCTCGTCCAACGACTACCTCGATTTCGCCAATCACCCTCTCGTCATCCAGACCGCCGCGGAAGCGGCGGAGCGGTACGGCATGGGTTCGGGCTCCTCGCGCCTCCTGACCGGAACGCTGGACATCCACGATGAACTGGAAGGTCGCATCGCGGGGTACAAGGGTTATCCCGCCGCACTGCTGTTTGGAAGCGGATACATGACGAATGCCGGCGTCGTTCCTTCTCTCGTCGGCCGCCACGACTCGGTGTTTGCCGACCGTCTCGCGCACGCGAGCATCCTCGATGCCATCACCCTGAGCCGCGCGCCGTTGCATCGCTTCCAGCACAACGACGTCGGACATCTGAACGATCTGCTGGCGCGACAGGGACGAGGCAAGAAACTCGTGATCACGGAATCCGTGTTCAGCATGGACGGGGATATCGCGCCGCTTCGCGAAATCGCCGGCGTGGCCGAGCATCACGAGGCGATGTTGATGGTGGACGAAGCACACGCGACCGGTGTGTTCGGGCCGCAAGGCAGCGGGTTGATCCGCGAGCTCTCGCTGGAACGCGCGGTCAACCTCTCCATGGGCACGTTGAGCAAGGCGCTGGGCAGCTATGGCGGCTTCGTGGCGTGCTCCGAACCGATGCGGGATCTGCTTGTGAACCGCTCCCGCGCGTTGATCTATTCCACGGCGCCGTCGCCCGCCTCGATCGGTGCGGCACTGGCCGCGCTCGGCCTCCTCGCCTCGCACCCGGCCCTGTCCACCATCCTGCTGCATCGCGCGGCGCTGTTCCGCGGGCTCCTGCAGCGCGCGGGGTTGAACACGCTGAACTCGCAAAGCCAGATCGTTCCCGTTGTGCTGGGCGACAATGCCAGGGCGCTCGATGTTTCGCGGCGCTTGCGCGAGCGCGGCATCCTCGCGATCGCCATCCGCCCGCCGACCGTTCCTGCCGGCTCGGCGCGGCTGCGTTTCTCCGTCACGCTCGCCCACACGGAGGAAGACCTCATCAAGGCCGCGAACATCGTCATCGCGGAAATCCAGTCGGAGAAACCGCTTTGACCCCCTCCGTGGTCCTGATTCCCGGCTGGGCCCATCCCGCGGAATCCCTTCGCCCGCTCATAGCCGCGCTCGAACCAGCCTTCGCTGTGCATTGTGTGTCAGCGCACGAGCTGCAGGAGAAAAAGGCCCCCTGGCTCGAACGTCAACCACCAAACACCTTGCTGGCCGGCTGGTCCATGGGGGGCATCATGGCCCTCGAGGCTGCGGCCGCGCGGCCGGAAAACATCGCCGGGCTCATCATGCTTTCCTCGACAGCGAGGTTCTGTTCGGACGCCGGGTATCCCTGTGGTGTCGAGCCCCACAATCTGCGGACGATGCGCGCCGGATTGGAGCGTGCGCCCGCACGCATCCTCGGCAGGTTCTTCGACCAGGTTTGCGCGCCGCTCAAGCCTGCCCCCGAAGCCCGGGAAGCTTTTGTGTCCGATGCCCTCGGCCTCGGGTTGCCTGCGCTTGCGAACGGCCTCGATTATCTCGCCGCTGCCGATCTGCGCCCGCGGCTCGCTTCGATCAAGATTCCCGTGCTGCTCGTTCACGGCGAAGCCGATGCCGTCATCCCGTGCGGCGCTTCCGCATACTTGGCAAAGAACCTCCCCTCCGCTACGCTTGTCACGAAAGCCGGAGTCGGCCACAACGCGCCTTTTGCAGCACTTTCATTCGTGTCCGAGGCCATCCATGCTTTCGCGAAACGAGTTTTAGGATGAACGATACGCACATCAAATCCGTGCGCGGCCGATTTTCCGCCGCGGCGGGAACCTACGAGGTCCTGGCGACCGCCCAGTCCATGGCGGCAAGCCACCTGCTGGACACGATTCCCGCGGACGCGGACGGCTCGCGCATCCTGGAAATCGGCTGCGGCACCGGCTTGCTCACCGCGCATCTCCTCAAGCGCTTCCCGGAAACGCGCCTCGACGCGATTGACGTGTCGGACCGCATGATTGCCCAGGCGCGCGCCCGATTCAGCGACGACCCGCGGATCCGATGGTTTGCCGCGGACATGCGGGCCTTCAAGCCGCGCGATCCGTATCCTCTCATTGTCAGCAATTCCTCGCTTCACTGGCTGCCGCACCTGCAGGAGGGGCTCCGGCATCTCGCCGGCCTGCTTACGCCAAGCGGGCGATTGATCTTCGCTATCATGCTGTACGGCACGCTCGGGGAGTTGCACGAAACGCGCGCGCGCGTCATACCCCACAAGCCTCCGCTGCGGCGTCTGCCCCGGGCGGACGAGGTGATGACCGCCGTCGCCACCGCCGGGCTGCGTCTCGTGGATTCGCAGGTCGAGGACTACAAGGCTTCGTATCGCGGGGCCGCGGCGTTTCTTCGGAGCCTCCACGACCAGGGCCTCACCGGCGGCGAGCTTTCGCGATCCATGCTGCCCCTGACCCGCGGGGAACTCAGGGCTCTCACGGAGGAGTACGACCACCGCTTCGCGCTCGAGCCCGGCCACGTGTATGCCACGTACCGGGTACTGTTCATTCACGCCCTCAAACCAGTCGGTGCATGACCATGCCGGGAGTGTTCATCACGGGAACGGATACGAGCGTTGGCAAGACCGTTGTCGACGCCACCATCCTTGCCGCGCTGCGCGCGCGTGGCGCGGATGCCCTCCCCATGAAGCCCGTGCAAACCGGATGCGCAGGCCCGTCGTCCGATCTAGCCCATTGCCTGCGGGCCGCCAACCTGCAAATCGCGCCCGCGGATGAAGCACTGCTTTGCCCCTACGTTTTCCCGGCGGCATGTTCACCACACCTCGCCGCGCGGCAAGCCGGGGTCACGATCTCCATCCGGCGCATTCTCGACTGCGCCGCCGAGCTTCAAAGACGCGGGCACACGGTGGTGGCGGAAGGCGCCGGGGGCGTGCTCGTCCCGTTGAACGACAAGGAGACGATGCTCGATCTCATGCAGCAGCTCGCGTTCCCCGTGGTCGTGGTTGCCCGGCCGGAACTTGGCACGTTGAACCACACGCTGCTGACTCTCCGCGCGCTGCGCGAAGCAAGGTTGAACGTTGAGGCGCTGTTCCTGAGCGAGCGGACGCCCCGCTCGTGGGGCGCGATCGAGGAAGACAACCTGCAGACGCTGCGCCGGCTCTGCGCCGTGCCCGTTGTGGCGCGGTTCCCTCACTCCCCGGGCGCGGATTCCGCAGCGGCAACGGCCGCTGTTCAACCCGTGATCGCCCGGCTGCTGCTCACCTGAATCACATACCGGGCGGGGCATCGTCGCCAAGGAAGATGTGGTCCACGAACAACTCTCCGCGCGCGGGACTCGTCAGCGGGGCGAACACGACCTTGCGAATGTCTTCCAGGTTCACGGTATCGGGCGCGGGCAGTTTCCAGACGAAGAGTTCCCACTCCCCCGCGCGAAGCGCCGGCTGGACGGGCAATGCGTCGAGCTGTATCGCGCGGTCGGCTCCGTCCACGATCCACACTTCGAAAGGAATCCTCGCGTCAGCGCCTGCGACATAGAGTCCCATCCAGGCGTGCCACGAGAAATCCCTGCGCAGCGGCTGCGCCTGGATCCGCGTCTGCCGGGGGGCCGCGCCGGGGCGGATCGCGAGACTGTGAGTCCCCTCGAACGCGTAGCCTTCGACGCGGCGCAACTGGGAGCCGGTTCCGGTGACGGACCACGCGGCGTAGGGATGCGAGTGTTCCATCGGGTCAAAATTGTCAACGACCCCGACAAAACCCGCGAGGTTCAGCGCGCGCCGGACCTCGGGGCTGCGCATGAAGTATTTCCAGACGAAGCCCGACCGGTAGTTCTCGATCGCCAGGATGACCGGCCCGAGGTCAATCCCGATGTAGTCGGCGCTGAACCAATTCTTCTGGAGATTGAACGAAGTCGTGAACCCATAACGCCCCCACATGCGATCCCTCAGCTCATCCCACATATAGCGAAGGACCAGCAGCGACTCTTCCGGCGTGAACACGAGGGACCCGGCAGCTGCGGTGAACGCGATGGTCCCGTCCTGGACATGCCCCTGCTGCCACGAACCGGCCGGGGGCGGCGGCGCGCCGTAGTTCCCGTACACGGTCCCGTCGCCGTCCGGATTCGGACCGGTGGTGGGCGTCAGGCCCCACGCCTCCGCGCTGTACATCCCGTTGTCCATGCACCACTGGCGATTGGCGAGCGTATTCTCGACCGAATTCTGGAAGTAGTCGGCATAGGCGTCGCGCATGCAGAAGAGGTCGAGATAGCAGTTGTCCCATTGATGAATCCACAGTGCCGCGCGGGTGATCCTGTGATACCGGCCCTTGTAGTCGCCCCATTGATACGTGTTCGCCCATCGGTCCCAATACGACGGATCCACCGGCCACTGAGCCGCGCCGATCGGCAGCAGGTAGTCGAGCTTCATGCCGTCGTACTCAACCACGCCGCCCCAATCATGGTTGTCCGGCGACGCGACATTCGTAAGAAAACCGGTGCGCTCGCTGATCGTGCCCTTGCCCGCCTGCGTCAGGAAACTCCAGTTCGCCATGCGGAGGATGCGATCGGCAAGCTCTTCGATCTCCGTCCCCTTGAAGTACTCGCGGCAGACCATGACTCCACAGATCAGCGCCACATGGTCATGAAGGCACATTCCCTCCGCGCCGGCCCATCGGCCCGTGCCGGCATCCACCCAGTGATAAAAAAGCCCCTCGATATGCTCCCATCCCGGGTCCTCGAGGATCGCCCGCAGCGTTTTCTGCACGCGCTCACGGGCCTCCTCCTTCGTGATCCATCCACGGAAGTCGGCCACGCAGAGCGACGCCAGGCCGAAGCCCGTCGCGGCGCTGCTCGAACTGCGGTTCGAAAGCGCGTCATAGATGAAGCCCGTGCGCGGATGAGCTTCATGCCAGAAATATCCGAAAGCCGTGCGACTGATCTCCTCCAGCAGCTCGTCGTCGGACGGTCCCTTCGCCCGCCTTTCCGCCAACCGTCGTAACACCTCTTCCCTGTCGTCCGAAAAGGCATAGGGATAATTCCGGTAGGGCGTGACCGGGAGTCGGCGTTCATCAGCAATTGCCGCACCGGCCTCACGTTCTTCGCGCGGTTGGCCCGCGGGCGGCGAACGATCAGGCGCTCCGCATCCCGTCACGCCGAGAAGCAGAACCACAGAGAGGTACTGACACCGTTGCCGCATTGTCATGTTTTTCAGCGCGTGCCTTGCGCGACGCTCACCGCTCCAGCGCCCGGCGCAACTCGTCCGCGGGCCCGATCGCGACGGGTCCGCGCCAGATACCGCCATTACCGCGCCAGTCGCTGACCCGAACCGCAAGCACATTCGTTTCGCCCAGCCATTCCCGGTCCACCTGGTACAGGCGGGGCACGTTGTAGGCGGTTTCCTTTTCGGGCGGAAACTTGCCGGTGCTCCCGATGCGTCTGCCGTTCAGGTACGTTTCGTCGGCGTCGTCCACGGCGCCCAGCGCAATTGCCAGCGACCGCCCCTTCCATCGTCCGGCGCTCACCGGGTCCAACCGGAATTCGACGCGCAGCCACGCGATCCCGTCGTAGTCGGGAAACACCCCGTCTTCCCATTTCGAGGGGATCCTGATCGCCTGCCACGCGGCCGTGTCGAGTTGCGGTGCGGCCCACGCCGGATCATCCCCGCGCGACGCGCGCCAGGAACCGGCAAGGTCCTGGTAACTGAGAAACACGAACGAATCTTTGCGGCGGTTGAAGACCTCCTCGCCGTAGCCGGCCTTATCGGTGGGCAGGTCGAGCGTGACCAGCCGCCGCGTCTCGCGCGGGGCGAGTTCCGCCAGGTGCCTTCCCGCGTGAAGAACCCGGTTGCCCGGCGCCTTCAGTTGCCAGCTCGCGAGGCCGTTCGTCACCGGCTTCGTGGACAATGACCGCGCGAACAGGGAGCGTCGCAGCGGCCGGCCCGGCCGGCACACCGAATCGTCTCTCTCGGCGAGCCAGAACACCGCCGGATCGTCCACGCTCAGCGAGCGGATGTAGGCCGTCTCCGCGTCCCGCTTCGCGGGCGCATCGCGGTACTCCGCGATCAGCTTCTTGCCGTTCGCGATCATCGGATCGCCGCCGAACGTTTTCCAGAGCAGCCCGTCCTCGCAGAAATTCACCAGCGAGAGAAACAGCATCGCCTGGTCGAGCACGAGGTACTTGTCCGTCACCTCCCCGGTCACCCAGTTCACCGCGTCGCGAAAGCCGTACCGCTCCGGCTTGCCGTTCACGACGAACGGCTCGCGCAGCCCGAACGTTTCCAGCCGCTTCAGGTTGTCAATCACCTCGCGCGGGAAGAGATGGATCGCCAGTGCGGACGCGTGAGGCGTAACAATGGGATCCACCAGCGCGCCCATGCCGAGGTACTGTCCGCTCGGAGCGACACAGGCTGACCACCCCCACACCGGCGAACCGATGCGGTGTCCGCGCACGATCTGCGCCCACGCGAAGGTGGCCGACGAACGGCCCTGCAGCGTCCCGCGGTCGTCCAGGAACAGCCCGCAGATGAACTGCATGAAGAGGCCGCCGCCGTCCCAGCCGTACAGGTAATACCGGTAGCCCTCGCGCTCCTCTTCCTGCAGGCTGTGGCGATCCCACGTGGAGGGAGGCACCTTCCCGGACGCGATCGCGAGGAAATGGCCCAGGATCTTGTCTTCGCCGCGGTAGAAGTAGACGGGACTGAAGACGCGTTTCTCCGTGACGTCGAAGGCATAGCACATCTTGTCCGTACCGGGCTCGTGGAATTTCTCCCACGGGATCTCATCCAGAAACGCGGTGCAACGCTCGCGCAGCGAAGGGAAGGTCTGCCGGAGAACAACGAGGCCCGCCGGCAGCTTGTTGTAGTCGGAGATGTTGCTTTCCCCGGGCTTGGCATTCCAATTCTCCCCCTCGGGATCCAGCCAGTTGCCGTACAGCCGGTGCCAGTGCTGATAGCGGTCGAGGCTGTCGAGCATCTTCCGGGCGCGCGCCAGCGCATCGGCCTCGGCGATGTACCCGAGTTTGCACGCCATCGAAAGCGCGGCAAGGTAGAGCCCGACATTCGTGGTGTTTGTGGTGTCACGCGCCTCGTTGGAGTCGTACGGCAGTCCCGTTTCCTGCGAGACATACGAGTCCATGTAGTGCCACGTCTCCTTCATGAGCGCGCGCAGGTAGGCGATATCGGCCGCCGTCACCCCCGGCGGCATCGCCGCCGAAGCGGTCAGCGCAAGCATCAGGGCGGCGGATACGACGTGCAGGACGGTGATCTTCATGAAGTCCTTTCCGCGGGCTTGACCGCGTGCGCTCCGCAGGTTTCGCGCACGCACAGGTGCCCCTTCAGGAGGACCTGCCGCGCGGCGCCCTCGCGAAAAGGATCCGCGATCGCTTCCAGCAGCAACTGCGCGGCGATCACGCCGCAATCGAACAGCGGCGTTTCCACGGTCGTCAGACCCATGTTCTTGCTCTCGGGTATGCCGTCGAATCCCACAACGGCCACGTCTCCGGGAACCCGGAATCCATGTTCCCGCAGCCACAGCAGGATAGCGATGGCCATTTCGTCGTTGAACGCAAAGACCGCGTCGGGCTTCGGTCCCGCCTTGATGCGCTCGGAGAATACGCGAACCGCGTGCGATCCCATGTGATGCCCCTCCAGAACATCCGCAGGAGGAATCGTCCGGTTGAGTTCGGCGAGCGCGCGTTCGACTCCAAGCCATTTCTGTTTCGAGTCCGAGTTGTCGCGCGGTCCGGTCACGATCACCGGACGCCGATAACCCAGGCCGAGCAGATGACGCACGGCCTCCGCGCTGCTTTCGCAGTTCTCGATCGAAACGCCGGCCACCTGCCGATCGCCGGTCTTCATCTGGATGGTCACGACCGGCGCCCCGAGGTCCTTGATCTTCGAGACCATGCGCGGCGTCACTCTCTGGTCGAGCCAGATCAAGCCATCCACCCGCCGCTCCGCGAGCATGCGATGCGGAAGCTCGAATTCGTCACCCGCCCGCGTGGAAAGCGTGTTCAAGACGTGGCACGCCCCGCTGCAACGGTTCATGATGCCCCGGAAAATATTCATGAACCAGCCCGCGTTGAGATCCTGGAACACGACTCCTATCGTGTCGGTCTTCGCGCGGGAGAGATGCCGCGCAGCCGCCTGCGGGACATAGTTGAGTTCGCGCGCGGACGCGATCACTTTCTCGCGCAGCTCCGCGCCGACACCCGGTTTGTTGTTCAACGCCCTCGAGACCGTCGCTGACGACACACCGACCGCCCGGCAAACATCTTCCCTCGTCGCCCTCACCGTGGATCGCTTTGCAGTCATACAAAACACCCCGAATTACAGACCAAGGCCAAGCCATTCCGGCCGAACATGACGTACGCGCGTACGTGATTCAGGATACCAATCGACCGTAGCCGCGTAAACACGAATGGGCGATATACGATTCATCTTGCTTTTTCAGGGATACAATGGTATGCGGACACAATACTTCCAGCGCTGATGCGGATTTGCACATCGTATGCGCGTACGTATCTGGCGCAGAGCAACGCGAAGGAGTCCGGCATGACACGAACAAAACCGCTTTATCTCCACTGCTTGATTCTCGTCGTCGTCGCGTTCACGTTCCTGGTCTTTCTGCCGGCCGGCCCGCAACGCGCGGCGGCACAGGAGGACAACCTGGGCGTGCTCGGCCTGGATGCCGGCGTGCAACCCACGCCCGCTCCGCAGGTGCCGCCTGACGTCGGAGCGTCGCAGGAGAAGATGACGCTGTGGTGGATGATCAAGGCGGGCGGCTGGGCGATGTGGCCGCTCGGAGCCTGTTCCGTGGCCGTCATCGCGCTGTGCGTGTACAACGGGATGCAGCTCCGTCAGAACCGGTTCTTCTCGCTCGAGCTCGCCGCGTCGCTCAAGGAAAGCATGATCCAGTGCCAGCCCAGCCAGGCGATCAACACGGCGTCGCAGAGCGACACGTATCTCGCGAGGCTCGTCACGGCCAGCTACAAGCTCATCGATGCGCGGGATACGGAAGCGCTGGGACGCGACCGGGTCAAGGAGGCCATGGAGGAGTTCTGCGTCCGCGCGAACAACCGCTACATGCACTGGATCGGCTACTTCTCCATCGTCGCGCAGGTGAGTCCCCTGCTCGGCCTGCTCGGCACCGTGTCCGGCATGATCAAGGCGTTCGGGACGATGGGCCGCGAGGGCATGGGCGATCCCAGCCGGCTCGCGGCAAACATCAGCGAAGCGCTGATCACCACGGCGGTCGGCCTGATCATCGCCATCCCCGCGATCATGGCCTACTTCATCTTCCGCAACCGGCTGGCCAACCTGGTGAACCGATGCCGCGAGGCCGCCGAGGATATGCTGAACGACCTGATCGTCGCCGCCACATCCAATCAATAGGACCGGCCATGTCCCGACGCCGCATCAAGGAACTGTTCCCCTTGCAGGACCTGGACCTGAACATGTCCCCCATGATTGACATGGTCTTCCTCCTGCTCATTTTCTTCATGGCCGGGTCCACGATGATCACCTTCCACCGCGACAAGCGGGTGGTCGTCCCGGTTGCGCAGGATGCCAAGGTTCCCGAGCTCGTGGCCGCCCGAACGATCATCAACGTGTATGCCGACGGCACGATCCGGGACGAGCGCGGCCGGCGGCAGCTCACCGTGGATGAGGTCCGCGGCATCCTGGCGGCGGCGAAGGCTTCCGACCCCGGCACGCGGCTCCACCTGCGGGCGGACCGGCGGGTACCCCACGAGTACGTCAAGCGCGTCATCACGGCTTCCGCCGAGGCCGGCGTCAACGAAGTCATCATCGGAACGTTCGTTTCGGACAAGTAGCGGGGCGGCATCATGGCTGAAAAGGACAGCTTGCAGCGCGACAGCGAATCCGAGCCGAAGCTCGATATCACGCCGCTCATAGACATGAGCTTCCTGCTGCTCATCTACTTCATGGTCGCCGCGACCCTCCTGAAGCAGGAGGCCGACCTCGGGATCATCCTGCCCGGCGTCGTCGCCGAAGGCAGCGAACCCGTCCACGTGGACCAGATGGTCATTTCGGTGGAACCTTCCGGGGCAATCCTGGTGAACGAGGAAGTCGTGGACAGCAGCCTGAACAGCCGCCAGGTTCCGGTGCTCAAGGAGCGCCTGCGCCGCTATCGCGGAGTGGCTGAACTGACCGGCACGCAGCCTCTCGTGATCATCCAATGCGCCGACGCGGTGCCCGAGCAGCGGTTTGTGGACGTGCTGAACGCCTGCGCCGCGGCCGGCATCCGGCACGTCAGTATCTCACGGTAGAACATGCAAAGCCTCGAAGAAATGCAGGATGCGATACGCCGAAAGAAGCAGCGGCGCGAGAAGTGGCTGCCCTTGGCGGTCAGCATCGGCATTCACACGCTGATCCTCGTGATCTGCGTCTTCATCGTCGTGGTCCCGGCGATCCGCGACGTGCCGCAAATCGTCGCAACCGCCGTCGTGGACACCACGACCCGGAGCGTTCCGCTGAAGAAGATGGAGCTCATGCGCGGCATGCGCCAGCGGCAACCCTCCGCGTCGTCCGCGCAGATAGCCAGCATCGTGCAGGCCTCCGTCCCCTCGCCCGTCGCCGCGCCGCCGCAGGAAAAACAGCCCGAGTTCACCCCGGTCGGTTTCGGGGAAGTCGGATCCATGCCCGGCATCAGCGGCTTCGGGGGCGGCGGCCAGGACGGCGGACTCTTCGGCTCGACCAGCGAGCTCCGCGGAGGGTTCACCGGGACCATCTACTTCTTCGACCACATCGAGCAGTTGCGCAAGGCCGGCCGCTGGTTTCCGGGACAGAACCGGCAGCGCGCCGAAGGCAATATCTACACCTACCGCTTCAACATCCCCGGCCGTTCGTTCACGGAGGGCTTCCCCGGCATCTCGGACCGCATCGAATGGTTTGCCATTGATTACCGCGCGATCGTGGACTGGCCCGCATCCCTCGCCGGCCACTACGAGTTCAAGCTGGAAGCGGACGACGGCGCGATCTTCCAGATCAACGAACGCGATGTGATTGACTACGACGGCATGCACGGCTGGGGCTCCCCGCCCGCACACGGCGATTGCTACATCGGCGCGGGCAAGCAGACCCTCCGCCTGGCCTACTTCCAGGGCCCCCGCGTGTACCTGGGCCTGGTCCTGAGCTACCGGAAGCGCGGCGAATCGTCGTGGCGGATTTTCGATCTCAAGGAAATCCTCCGCGCCGGAGTGAAACGCGGCAAGGACCCCCTCGAATGACACCTGCCGTCCATAGCCGATCGAACGCCCGACCTCGCGCGTGGAGCACGGCCCTCGTGTTTCTCATCGCGGTTTCCGCATGGGCGCAGTTCACGATCACCACCGAGGAATCCAAGGACACCATCTACCAGCGCTACAAGCGCGCCGTCGGCCTGATGACGGAGGGCAGCTTCGAGAAGGCGCTCCCCGCGCTCCAGGAAATCACGCGCACCTACGGGAAGGATGCGGAGATCGAATGGGGCCCCAAGTTCGGCAACATCTATTACCACCAGGGCGTCTGCGAGGCGCAACTCGGGCAGCACGGCGCAGCCGTCGAATCCTTCCGGCGGTGCTACATTGACTTCCCCAACGACGACGCCCACCTCGGCAACCGCAACTTCTTCCGCGCGCCCGCGCTCGTCCAGTGGGCGGCCACCGAACAACTGCGCGGCAACACCGCGGACGCCATCAAGCTCTACGGTCACGCCCTGGAAGAACACGAAGGGGAAATCAACCGCGCGGAAGTGATGGTGAACCTCGCGCAGTGCCTCCTTCGAACCGGCGAAACGGACAAGGGCCGCGCCCTGCTCATGCAGGTGATCGGCACGGAGTCGATCAACGCATCCTCCGCGCTGCGGCAAAGCGCGCTCACCCTGCTCATGCGCAACTATGCCGACCGGAAGGAAGGTCCAAAACTCGTCCCCATCCTCGACCGCCATGACGAGCTCCTGCGCGGCCCGATCCTCGAGCGCCACAAGCTCAACCCTTTCCTCTTCCGGATCGCCACGGACTTCTCCGCGGCCGACCATCGCCTGCTGGCGCTGCGCTGCATGGACTACATGGCGCCGCCGGACCTGGTGCAGCATGAGCTCGAGGAACGGGCCGATGCCGCGTCGCTTTCCGAATTGCGGGCCGCGACCGCGCGCCTGGCCGCGTTCCGAAAGGAGCGGGCTTCGGGAGAACCGCCCGAGCTGAACGTCATGATGGCAATCGCGCGCGAGCATTTCACCCTTGGCCATATCCTCGTGGCCTGCAGCGCGTACTCGTGGATGGCCGAGCAGTACCCGAAGGCCGCCGCGCGGCCGGAAATCCTTTACAACGCCGTCGTGACTTCCGTGAAGGCCGGTTTCTGGGTCCCCGCGCAAACGTGGGGCACGACTTTCCTGACGGAGTTTCCCGATCACCCGATGCGCGATGCCGTGCTCGACGTGCTCGTCGAAGTGCTGTTCGTCAACGGCGATTACGAGAAGGCCCTCGAGATCGCCGGCAAGCTGCGCGACTCATTCCAGCCCGGGACCCCGCCGCGCGACCTGCCCGACTTCATCGTCGGCGCTTCGCTCTACCAGCTCGCGCGGTACGAGGAGGCGGAAACCGAACTGGGCGCCTACGTGAACGGCTACCCCCAGGGCATGCGCCGCGAACCCGCGCGCTTCTACCAGGCCCTCACGGCGGTCAAACGGCTGAAATGGAAGCAGGCAGCCGAATGGCTCGATGCGTTTGCCGCGGACTACCCGAAGTCGCTCATGATGCCCGCCGTCCTGCACCACCGCGCGCTGTGTCACTTCATGCTGGACGAATTCGATGACGCCCTGAACGTCGTGGAGCGGACCGAACAGGAATACCCCGACTACCAGGATCTCGCGCGCGTGCTCAACATCCACGGCGATGTGCTCCAGGTGAAGGCCGATCTCACGGGCGCCGCATCGCGTTATGCAAGCGCCCGCGAACGCGCGCTGCCCATGCCCGGCCAGGAAGAGGTCGCCGCGTACAGCCTGTACCAGTTGACGGGCATTGCCGTGAACCAGTCGCAGTGGGACAAGGCCGCCCAGTATCACGACCAGTTCCTGCGCGAACATCGCGACAGCTCCTACATGCTGGATGTGATCATCGTCGCCATCCCCGCGCTCACCAAGACCCGCCGCGCGCTCGAGGCCGTGCCGCGACTGGAAACCTTTATCATCCGCAACGGGGAAGACCCCGAATCGACCGACCTTCAGAAGGCGCTCACCGCGTACCGCAGCCTGTACGCGCAGGTGTTCGACCAGCACAAGCTGCTGCAGCGCCTCGACGATTTTCCGGCCCCGAAGCCCCTGCCCCGCGGCCTCGCCGGCTGGCTGCTGGTGGCGCGGATCGAAACCCTTGAAACGCTTGGAAGCACGTCGCACAGCAACCGGATCGAAGGCCTGTATCGCGAGCTGTCGGCGTTCGATTCGCAGCAGCTCGCCAACTATCCGCTCGTCAAACTTGCTCGCTGGCTGAACAGCCGGGGCGAAACGGCCGCCGCCGTGAAACGATACGACGCGGTGCTCGCCCGTCCGCCCGAGCAAGGCTACGCCGATTATGCGCTGCTGGACCTCGGCCTGATGGAAGCGGCCTCCGAATCCGCAGCCGACCGGCAGCGCGCGCTGGAACGCCTCGAAACGGTCCTGGAGGGTTACCAGACGCCCGAGCTCGCGGAGGCCGCCACGCTGGGCATCGCGCGCCTGCATATGCAGGCCGGACAGTGGGAAGAGGCTTTCCCGCGCTGGAGCGAGTATCTCTCGCACCGGAACTGGACCTCCGCGCGCGCGGAGGCCAATTACCAGCTCGCCGTGTGCCTCGACCACGCGGGCAAGACCGCCGAGGCGCTGAAGAGCTACATCAGCACATATGTGAACTTCGAGGGCCACGTGGACTGGTCCGCCCGCGCGTACCTGCGAAGCGCCATCATCCAGAAGGAACGCGGCGACGCGGAGCGCGCTCTGCTGGTGCTTGACGACATGCTCAAGCGCCTCGGGCACATTGACAATCCCGTGATCGGTCGCGCACGCACTCTGAAGACCGAATGGGAGGCCGCCGCCGCGACATCCTCTCCATCCACACCCGGCACGGAGGTGCCATGACGAACCCGATACGAAACCTGGGGTTGACCGCGCGGCGCGCCGCAGCCGTCGCGGCCGTTCTCGCCGCTCTGCCAGCCGCCCTGCAGGCCGCGGAAAGAGTGCCCGCGCATATCGTGTTGCGTGACCGGAAGCGCATCGAGTGCTTCGTCGAGCGCAGCGACAACGCGGGCGTGTTCTGGAGCCTGAAGATGGACGACGCGCACACGGTCCACCTCCCCTTCGACGAGATCGCATTCATCCGTTTCGATCCGCCGGAAGGCTGGGAGGACGCGATCTCCGCCTTCCGGCGCGGCGACCATGACGACGCGCGCCGACGCCTGTCCCTCATCGCCGAAACGAACAAGCGCTTCGTCACCGCACCGGGCAATTTTTCCACCAAGGCGCAATTCTGGATCCTCGAAAGCTTCAAGGCGCAGCAGAAGCTGGATGAACTGTCGAAGGGCATTGAGGGCTTCAACGCGGCGGTCCTCGCCGACCACGAGCGGCACGGCGGCGAGCTGATGTACATATGGGCCGATGTCGCCCGCAGCCAATGGGCCGAAGCGAGGAAGAAACTGGACGCGCTGCTCTCCAGCAACTTGGATGTCGCGCGCCAGACCGAACTCTGGTTCCTGCGCGGGCTGGTCCTTGCGCGGCAGGAACAACGCGACGCGGCGATCATGGACCTCACGAAGGTCTTCACGGTGGGCTACGGCGTCAGCCCCATGCTGGAACGCTCCGCGCTGATGCAGACCATTGAGCTCCTTGCGCAGACGGAACGACTAGACGAGGCTCGCGCCCTGCTGGATCTCTACCGCGTGAACTTCGGCAAGGGCTCTCTGCCCGCCCGCCTCCAGGAACTCCAAGCCCGCCTCCCCGCCGCACCCGAAGCCCCCGCGCCGGCGGCCCCCTGAGGATATATCGCGGCGCACAACCCTCGCCCGCATGGCAGCAACCTGCTATGATGCGCGTCGCATGGATAAACGGATTCCATCTCTTTACGATCTTGCGCCGGACGCGCTCGCCGAGCAAATGGCCCGGTGGGGACAGCCCGCGTTCCGGGCGAAGCAACTCTACCGCCAGCTCTATGCGAAGCTCGCCGCCGACTTCGCCGCGATGAGCGATCTGCCCGCCGCGCTGCGCGAGACGCTCGCGCGTGAAACCGTCCTCGGGACGCTGGAACTCCGGAATGTCCAGACCGGCGATCGCGGCCTCACGCGCAAAGCCCTCTTCGGCGTCACGGGCGGTCCGCCCGTCGAATCCGTCCTGATGATCTACGATGACCGCGCCACCGTCTGCGTCTCCACGCAGTCCGGCTGCGCGATGGGCTGCACCTTCTGCGCGACCGCCCAACTCGGGTTTCGCCTCAACCTGAGCGCCGGACAGATGATCGAGCAGGTCCTCTGGGCCGCGCGCGAGCTTGCCGCCATGAAGCCGCCGCGCACCCTGACGAACGTGGTCTACATGGGCATGGGCGAACCGTTCAACAACTACGACGCGTGGTGGGAATCCGTCGTGCGCCTGCACGATCCGAAGGGCTTCAACATGGGCGCTCGCTCGTTCACCGTCTCCACCGTCGGCATCGTGCCCGGCATCCTGCGGCTCGCGGAAGAGGATCTGCCGATCAACCTCGCCATTTCACTGCATGCGGCGGACGGTGCGTTGCGCTCACGGCTGGTGCCCGTCAACCGCAAGTATCCCATCGCCGAACTCGTTCGCGCCACGCGGGTGTACACGGAGAAGACTCATCGCCGCGTGTCGTTTGAATACGTGTTGCTGCAGGGCGTGAACGATTCGCCGGATCACGCGCTCGAACTGGCGAAACTGTGCCGCGGCGCCGCTGACAAAGGCCCTCCCCTGCTGTGCCATGTGAACCTGATCCCGTGGAACCCCGTGCCCGGCGCGCCGCTGGGCCCGTCCGACCGCAAACGCGTTCTTGCGTTCCAGCAGGTGCTCGAAGCGTACAAGGTCGCCTGCACCGTGCGCGTGCAGCGCGGCGTGGATATCGCCGCCGCCTGCGGCCAGCTCGCGGGCGCGGTGCTTACATAAGCTCACCGCCGGCCCCAAGCGCTCTTTCCAACGTCTGGGAAACGTCCTTCTCATCGACCCTGAAAGGGTCGCGCTAATACTTGCGGGACCCCTTCAGGGTCCATTTTTTTGGGTAATCGTCTATCAAGGGGTTTCACCCCTTGCTGAGTTGCCCGACCCTTTCAGGGTCGAGCGACGACATGATCGAAATGTCTTTCAGACGCGTTCTTGCGTTCCAGCAGGTGCTCGAAGCGCACAAGGTTGCCTGTACCGGGCGCGTGCAGCGCGGAGTGGATATCGCCGCCGCCTGCGGCCAGTTCGCGGGCGCGATACAGTAGACCCGCTCTGCGGACCGCGCAACGCGAAGCGTTCTGGAGAACGCTTGTACTACGGGAACAATCGCTGGCATTTGCCTTTACCGCGCCTCGCTGAGGAAATACGATCCTATTTGCCTTGAATCGCTTGGCTATAGTCACTGTCGCCATCGGGATCGTCATCTGCGCGCCGGGTTGCGCGACCGTCGCGACTCGGCATCCCAAAGGCGGTTTGACCGAAACACGCCCCGCGTTGTACCCGGCCACTCAAACGGATGTCTGGATCATGACAGGACACGATCCTCTCAGCGCCGGCGCATCAAAATGCAATCCGACACCGCTGTTCTTTTTCGCCGGGCTCATTGACCTGCCCTTCTCCCTGCTGACCGACACGGTTTGTTTTCCATACGACCTCTGGCGACTGGCGACTTCGGACGACAAGCCGCAGAAATAGCTCCAACTCCCGTATGAGTAGACGGCAAACCATTGTGGCTCTGCTCCTGCTGGTTCCGGCTCCGAGCATCGGTACGCTGGCCGCGATGGTTTTGTTTCCCGGCTCGGTACTGGGCAAAGGGCTCTTCGCGGTCAGCAAGCTGTGGCTCTTCGCTTTTCCGGTTGTCTGGCTCAAGTTCGTGGAACGGGAGCGCTTCGGATTCTCACCGGCGAAGCACGGCGGGTTCCTCGCGGGGCTGCTTTGCGGAATAGCGCTCAGCCTCCCGATCCTTCTCGGTTATTACGCGTTCGGAAGGCACCTGTTCGACCCCGCGTTCTTCGCCGGCAAGATGCGCGAGATCGGCTTGGGCACTTTGCCGGCATACCTCGGCGGCGCGGCATACTGGATCCTCGTCAACTCCGTGCTGGAGGAATACGTCTGGCGCTGGTTCGTCTACCGGAACTGTGAACGCCTTCTCAAGCCCCTGGCCGCAGTCTGTCTGAGCGCGTTGTTTTTCACGCTGCACCACTACATCGCGCTGCAAAGCTACTTCAGCGTTCCCCTCGCGCTGGTGTGCTCGCTGGGCGTGTTTTTGGGCGGCGCGGCATGGTCGTTCATGTACATGCGATACCGGTCCATCTGGCCCGGGTACATCAGCCACGCAATCGTGGACCTGGCGGTGTTCGGCCTCGGCGCCGCACTCCTGTTCGGATCGCCGCAGTAGACGTCCTCAGCCCTTCCACGCGCGGTATCGCGCGATCAACGCGTTCGTCGAGGAGTCGTGCTTCAGGTCCGGCCCCGCGGACGATTTCAGCTCGGGCAGGATCCGGTTGGCCAGCACCTTGCCCAGCTCCACGCCCCACTGGTCGAAGGAGTAGATGTCCCAGATCACGCCCTGCGTGAATATCTTGTGCTCATACATCGCGATCAACTCGCCCAGCACGCGCGGCGTGAGTTTCCCGGCCATGATGGTGTTGGTCGGGCGATTGCCCTCGAACACCTTGTGCGGCACAAGCTTCTCGGGCACGCCTTCAGCGCGCACCTCGTCCGCCGTCTTGCCGAACGCCAGCGCCTCCGTCTGCGCGAAGAAGTTCGCCATGAGCTTGTCGTGATGGTCGCCGAGCGGATTGTGGGACTTCGCGAAGCCGATGAAGTCGCACGGGATGAGTTTCGTGCCCTGGTGGATAAGCTGGTAGAACGCGTGCTGCCCATTCGTCCCCGGTTCGCCCCAGACCACCGGCCCTGTCTGGTAGGCGACCTTCTTGCCGCGCTTGCTGACGTACTTGCCGTTGCTCTCCATGTTGCCCTGCTGAAAGTACGCCGCGAAGCGGTGCAGGTACTGGTCGTATGGCAGGATCGCCTCAGTCTCCGCGCCGAAGAAATTGCCGTACCACACGCCGAGGAGCGCGAGCAGCACGGGCAGGTTGCGCTCAAACGGGGCGGTTCGGAAATGGTTGTCCATCGCGTGATAGCCCTCGAGCAGCGCGATGAAGTTTTCCGGCCCGATGGCGATCATGAGCGAAAGGCCGATCGCGGAGGGCAGCGAGTAGCGCCCGCCC